>JBKJHW010000006.1:0-15002 GCA_046598935.1 Vicinamibacterales bacterium
CCCGCCCCACCCCCAGTAAACCGGCTCTTCCTTCTTCTCTTCGACCGGCCGCCGCGGCACGGCCACGTAGACCGGGACGTAAACCGGCGCGTACTCGACGCGGCGTTCGCGCGGCGCTTCCACGTATTGCGTCACCGTCTGCGTCACCGTCACGGGCGGCGAAGGAACATAAACGACGTCCACTTCGCGAGCCGCCGGCGGCGGAGGAGCGGCCGGCAGTGATTCCGCTGCGCCATCACGGATCGGCGCGGCGGTTGGGCGCGTGCGAATCATGGCGACGATGACGAGATCGCTGAGACCCTGGGCGCGAACTGCGCGGACGTCGTCGGGCGTCATCCGGAAGCGCGAGCCGTCGGTTTCGATGAGCGCGATGAGCACGGCGTCGCTGACGCCTTCTTTGCTCAGCTCGATGAGATCGCGAATCGAGATGGCGTACGCGCTGCCCACGGCGGGGCCCACCAGCACGGCGAGCGTCATGACGAGGGTTTTTGTGTAATTCCGCATGAGTCCGGGAACTGCATACTTTGGGCCAACGCCGGCTGTCTCTCGAACCGTACGGTATTCTCCGGTACGGCTATTGCTCTGTACTGGGCAGGAGACGTCGCATGAATTCCAAATGGCTCGCCGCCGGGTTGATCAGCCTGACCGTAACGACGGTCAGCGTCGCTTACGTCGTTCGGCAGACGCCTACCCCGGCAGCCGCTCTCGGTTCGGACGAGTCAGGGGGTTCACCGGCTTCGCCAGGGCGTTCGCACGAGCCAGGGCGTTCGGTGCAACCTGTCCGTACGGATTCGGCGCTCGCTACAGTTCCGCATTACGGGACGACGGTCGCCGTGGGCAAACCGCCGGCCGAACCGACACAAGCCGCGGCAAAGCCGCCGGCAACACCAGAACCAGGAACCGAACCCTCGGTTTCGTACGAACGCCCTCGCTCTGCCGAACCCCCGGTTTCGTACGAACCCCCGACGCCGCCGGCGCCAGTGGCGGCGCCACCCGAACCTCAGAAACCCCGGTTTGAGGAAGTAACCGTCGCCGCCGATTCGGTGCTGGGCGTCAGTCTCGAATCGACCATCTCCAGTGAAACGGCAAAGGTCGAAGACCGCGTGAACGCTCGCGTCTCGCGCGATGTGCTGGTTGACGGCAAAATCGCGGTGCCCGCCGGCGCGCGGCTCGAGGGCGTCGTGACGGAAGTGGTCCGCGGCGGCAAGTTCAAGGAGCGCGCGCGCGTGGGCGTGTCGTTCCAGACGTTGATTCTCGCCGACGGCACGAAGATCGCGCTCTCTACCGATCCGGTGTTTCGCGACGGCGAGCCGCCGAGTAACGTCAAGGCGAAGGTCGGCGGCAGCAGTGCAGTCGGCGCGATTCTGGGCGCGATGATCGGCGGGAAGAAGGGCGCGGTGCTTGGCGGCGCGGCGGGCGCCGCCGGCGGCGCCGCCGTCGTCGCCGCGGGCAACCGCGCTGAAGTGACGTTCGTTTCCGGATCATCCCTGACGGTGCGGCTCAAACAGCCGATAACCGTACTAGTGGAGCGTCATGATGAAGAACCGCATGTCTCGCAATAGTCCATCGGCGATTGTCGCGACTGTGGCCGGCGTGGCCGCCGGCTTCGCACTCGCGGGCGCCAGCCTCTACGCGCAGCGCGAAAACATTCCCGGCATCCGGAATTTCACAAAGGTTGACGGCGCGATCTCGTGCGGCGGCGCCACGGATCCATCGGCGGTCGCTGAGCTGGCGAAGCGCGGCTACAAGACGGTGGTCAGCCTGCGCGAATCCGGCGAATCCGGCGCGCTGACATCTGAAGTCGATCAGGCGGCTCGCGCCGCCGGCGTTCGATTCATTCACGCGCCCGTGTCCGCGCAGTCGCCGAACGACACGGCGGCGGGCGCGGCGCTCAGCGCGTTACGCGACGAGGGCAACCACCCGGTTTTCATCTACGACGCGAGCGGCAGTCGCGCCGCCGCCATTCTCATGATCAAGCGGATGCTCGTCGACGGCTGGCCGGAAGATCGCGCCTACAACGAAGCTGTCTCGGTCGGGCTGTCCTCGCCTGGCCTCAAGGCCTTCGCGCTCGATTACGTGTCCCGACACAGGTAAGCCCGTGCGCTCGTGCCGCGGGTGCCGCTGGTGCTCGGGTGCGCGGGTGCCGCACCGGCGCACCTGAGCACCTGCCGCACCTGCCGCACGAGCGCACCTGAACGAGAGCCAACCCTCAGGGCAGGTCTTTTGCGATAGCCTCGGGCGTGTCGCCGGAGCCGTAGCGTTTGATGACGTCGCCGTTGGCGTCGATGAGAAACTTCGAGAAATTCCACTTGATGGCGGCTGTGCCGAAGATGCCTTTCTTCTGGGACTTCAGCCACGCAAAGAGCGGATGTTCGTTGTCTCCGTTGACGTCCACCTTGGCGAAGAGCGGAAACGACACGCCGTAGTTCTGCGCGCAGAACTGGGCGATTTCCTTCTCGCTCCCTGGCTCCTGCGAGCCGAACTGGTTGCACGGAAATCCGAGAACGACGAATCCACGGTCTTTGTTTGCGCGATACAACGACTCGAGCCCCGCGTACTGCGGCGTGTAACCGCACGCGCTGGCGACGTTGACGACCAGAACAGTCTTGCCGCGATAATCGGCAAGCGTCTGAGTCGTGCCGTCAATCGTGACTACTTCGAAGTCGTAAAGGTTCATTCCTTCGGCGTGACGTCTTCCGGCGCGCCTTCTTCAAGCGGCATGTCTTCAGGCGCAGTCTCTCCAGGATCGGTCTCGGCGAAGCTCGTCAGCACCTCGGTGGCCGCCTCCAGATCCCCGTCCGGCACAACGAGTTGGATGCCGCCCATGTCGAGAGACGGCTCGAGCCCCCCGGCCGCATCTCGATGAATGAACACGTCAATACCTGCGGCTTCGATAGCGGATGCGGCGATCGAGGCTTCGGCGTCGTTGATAAATGTGCGGACCACAGCCATGGCGGTATTTGACCACCAATCCCCGGGAGGAGGTGTCTACTTCACGACAGGCGGGCTACCTGGCGTTGTTCAGTCGCAGGAGGGTGACGGCCGCCCGCTTCGCCTGCACCGCGAGAGCCTTCAGGTCGGCCCATTCTTTGGGCGAGTGGTCGTCGCCGCCCTTCATCCCGACCGCGTCGATTGCGTTTTTGACTTCTCCCGAGATGAACGACACATCGGCCGCGCCCGCGCGGTCCGGGCTCACAGCGGTCACCGTGCCGAGCCCGAGGTCTTCGCTCGCTTTGTTGAACGTTGCCAGCAACGCGTCGTTGCCCGGCGTCGGCGGCAAGGTCGGATAGCCGTCGCCGAACGTGATCGTCGCCGTCGTCGATGCCGTCGCACCCGACTTGACGATCGCTTCCATCGCGGCGCGCGTCTTCGCAAACTGCTCCATCGTCAACGCGCGCATATCGCCGGTGACGACGGCTTCGGCGGAAATGACGTTGGTTTTACCGAAGGCCTTTGTCGTCGCCGTGGCGGCATCGAGCTCGGCGGTGGTGCCGCCGGCGAAGACGCCCGGGTTGAATGTCAGATGCGGCTCGCCGCCGAGCTTCTCGCGGAACGTGTTCAGAATCCGCGCGGCTTCGAAGATGGCGCCGTTGCCGGCGTCGGCCGTGAATATCTGCGACGAGTGCCCGGTCTTCGCCTTCACGCGAAGTTCCCAGCTCTGAATCCCGCGGCGCGCCGTCACGGCGTGCGAAATGTTGCTGTCGCCGTTCTCGAAGCCGATGGCGTATCGCGCGCCCTTTGCGGCGTCCACAAGCGCGGCGCGCGAGAGGTTCAGAGGCCGGCCGCCATCTTCTTCATCGCCGGTCATGACGACGACGATGTTCATGGACGCGAGCGCGTTGACGGACTTCAGCGCTTTGAGCGCCTGGATGATGATGACGTCGCCGCCCTTCATGTCGATCACGCCCGGTCCGTTCGCGCGATCGCCGGTGCGGACGAACTTCTGAAACGGGCTGTCTTTCTCGAAAACCGTATCCAGATGCCCGATCAGCAGGATCTTGGGGCCGGCGCCCGGATGCTCGGCGACGAGATGGCCGGCGCGCTGAAACTCGGCGCCGTCAACCCACCTGGTCTTGAATCCAAGCGCGTCGAACTCAGCCTGAAAAAGCCTGCCGACTTCGCGCACGCCAGCGTGATTACCGGTGCCGCTGTTGATGTTCACGGCCCTTTCGAGGAGCGCGATACCCTCGGCGTCGTGCGCGTCAATGAATGCGGCGGCGGCGCGCTCGGTCGCGGTTACATTCGCCTGCCGCGCTGATCCCACGATGCCCATTTGCGCGATCATGACTCCAGCAGTAATCAATCCCGACGGCAACATCACAAGGAAGAATCGCAGCATAAGTTGTCCGGGGGGGGAAGGTGTTGCGGTTGACGAATCTGCGCGCGCGGAGACGAAACATCTCCAGCGCGCGCGGGTCCGTCCGTTCTTGCAGCGCTTTACGAGAGGTGCTTGCCGACGAGCTTCGTCATTTCAAACATGTTGACGACGGCCTTGCCGCCGAAGACAGCCTTGAGCTTGTCATCGGCCTTGATGTTGCGCCTGTTCTTCGGATCCTGCAGGTCGTGCTTCTTGATGTACGCCCAGAGCTTCTTGGTCACTTCGGTGCGCGGCATCGGGTTCGAGCCGATCACTTCGGCGAGCTTCGAACTGATGTTCATCGGCTTCATGAACGCAGCGTTGGCTTTCTTCGCGGTTTTCTTTGCGGCTTTCTTTGCCATTAGTCAGACTCCCTCTATAAGAACGAACGACGACCTATCTTAGTACCACTTTCCCACGGTTCCCCTATGAAAAAACGTGATTTTCCCGGTTTCTCATAGGGAAAATGGCCAAAAAGTGCGGTTTTACCTGGGCCACAGCCATCCGAGGGTGCCGGCGGTCAGCATTCCGTAGACCAGACCGTCGAACATTCCGAGGAAGGTCGTGCGCCAGCTGCGCTTGTACCAGATCGACAATGTGGGCAGCGCGCCGGCATAACCAATGAACGCCACGGCCGACGCCATGCGGAAAACACGCATGTAATCGGCGCCCGGCCCGTATGCCAGCCCCGTGACATACGCCGCGACGGACCCGATGAAGACCGAAAAGAGGAACCAGCCGATGAACTGCGCGCCCATGCCCATATGGCCGTTGGGCATCACGGTGAAGAACATCACCGGGCCGGCCGCCCACTTCTTTTGATACTCGGGATTCTTCAGCTCGGCCATCGACCCGGCGCGCGGCATGCAGTAGTCGCCAGGCGCGAGATTGAACTGACGCATCGCCGCCATCGCCTCGTCTTCGCGGGGGACCTTGCTGTAGTCGCCCTTGTGATAGCCGAACACCATGTGAATGAGCGAGCTGGCGACGAACACGAGCGCGGCGCTGACGAGGATCGGGAGCCACAATTGAGTCACGGACACCATGGAGACCTCCTGGTGCGCGGAGTCTACTCCTGTGGAGCCCGGAGCAACAAGAGTAGACTCGCCGCTGATGAAACGTTCCGCGTGGTTTGTGTTTCCGCTCGCGGCTGCGGCCGTCCTGACTGTCCGCGCCAGCCAGGTCCCTGCCGTGGACCTTACACAGATCGACAGTGTCTTCGCGCGCTGGACGACAAACACGCCGGGATGCAGTGTGGGCGCGTCGGTCAAGGGCCGGGTCGTCGTCAACAAGGCCTACGGCATGGCGGATCTCGAGCACGACGTGCCGAACGCCGCGGACACCATTTTCGAAGCCGGCTCGGTGTCGAAACAATTCACGGCGGCCGCGATGCTGCTCCTCGCGCGCGCGGGCAAGATCTCGTTCGACGATCCGGTGCGCAAGTACAAGCCGGAAGCATTGGCTCGATCACATTCCGCCGCGATGGCTCTGGCGCGGTCACGTCACTGTCTGTCCGCCAGGCGCGCGTGTTCGATCTCACCTTTACGAAGCGTTAGGACGCCGGACTACCGGAACGAACGGACGGACTTTCGCATCAGGATTTCGTCGTGCCCGGTGACCACGATGTCGCGCAGCGGGCCGATACGTTCGTAGCCCATCCGCGCGTAGAACTGCTGCGCGCGCGGGTTGAACGACGACACGCAGAGAAAAACGTTCGGGCTTTGCTCAAGGATCCGCAGCTCGGCAGCCGTGAGCAGCGCCGCGCCAAGCCCGCTGCTGCGCCGGTCTTCGCGCACGCAGATCGTCTGCACGTAGCCGTTGAGAAGGCCGCGCAGATCGAGAAGTACAAAACCAGCGATGCCCTGCGAGTCGCGCACGACATGCAGCTCCTTTGCCGGATCGGCCATGATCGGCCGGAGGACGTCGACCGTGCGTTTCAGCGTAATCCACGGCTCGCTCGTGGCCATCATCCACGCGCACGCGTCGACGTCGGCGTCCGTGCGATCGATCACGTGCTCGAGATCCACGACGGGCGGGCGAACGAAGAGCAGTGAATCCTGCGGGGTCTCCGAGAGATTCGGGAACAGCACCGGCACGAGGCGCGCGTTGAGCGAAAACCCGTGTTTCGTGAGCACCAGTTGCGACGGCGCATGCTCCGGGTGGCACATCGCCGAGAGCCGCGTGACGCCGAGCGAATCGGCCAGCGACACCATCGCGCCAAGCGCTTCAGTGGCAAATCCCTGGCCCCATGAATCGCGCGCGAGCACGTATCCGGTCGCCGCCGTCGCCGGGCCGTCCCACATCAAGCCCGTGCTTCCGATCAGCGCGCCCGGCCCACCAATATCGGTGCGCTCGATCAGCAGCGGCCCGGCCGGCCGTGTAGACCATTCATTGTCCGAAAACTTGACGAACATCTCGGCGTCGCCGACCGACCGATGGCGCGGCCATCCGAGATACTTCGTGACGTCGGGATCAGACGAATACCGCGCAAAAATATTCGCCGCGTCCGCAAGAACGGGACGCCGGTACTTCAATCGCGCAGATCGAATCTCCACTTCTGACTTCTGACTTCTGATTTCTGACTTCCCCTACCGGTAGGGTTGCAGATTCCAGTCGAGGAACGTCCACACGCGGTTCCATGAATCGCGCTGCTCGGGCGTGTTGGTCGGAATGTAGCTTTCAAGCGCGTTAGGATCCGGGCGCGCGGGCGCGCGGGCGCCGCCACCGCGGCCGAGCAACGTCGCGGGCGCCATACGGTCGAAGAGGTGGCCGCCCAGCGGATTGTCGTAAATCTTCGTCTCGGCCAGATGCGGTTTGCGCGCGCGAAGCGCGTCGATCAGCTGCATCGCCTCTTCGATGACGACGTCCGCGTCGTTCTTAGTAATGTGCACGAGCACCGGGATCTCGATGAGGTCCACGCCATAGATCGGCGACCGGCGCTTGTACTCGGCCTTTCGCTCATTCGGCAGCCCGCCGGTGCGGTTCCACGGGTCAATCGCCTGCTTGCGCGATTCGACGCCATTCCATGCCAGCCGCTGAAACAAGTTGGTCACCGGGACGAGGGCCGCCACCGCCTTGAATGTCTTCGGCGCGCGCTGGATGGCGAGTAACGAAATCATGCCGCCGTGGCTCCAGCCGATGATGCCGATCCGATCGGGATCAACCATCGACATGGTCTTCAAGTACTCGACGCTCGAAATAACGTCTTCGACTTCCTTGCCGCCGTAATCAATCGCGTCGTAATGGTCCTTGCCGTAGCCGAAGCTGCCGCGATACTCGGGCGCGATGACCACATAGCCGCGCGACACCGCTTCACGAACGTACGGGTAGTAGTACTCGTACACGTGGCCGCGAATATCGGGATGCACCCACACGAGGGCCGGGTGGCCCTTCGCTCCGCGCGGCTTGAGCGGCGTAAACACAAACGCCGGGATCGTCATCCCGCCCTCGCTGCTCTTGTAGGAAACCTTCTCCATCGTCATGAAGCCCTCGCTGGCTTTGCGCCAGAGAGCGTCGGTCGATTTCTGCCGTTCGACTTCGGCGTCGCGCGCGGACTGAATCTGCTCAGGTGTCTGCGGCTGCCCGCCGCGGCCGGGACCGCCGACGCGCTGGCCCTGCGGCGGCGCGGCGGGCGGCGGTGTCTGCACAGCGGTTTGGCCGGAGACGGCCACGGAAAAAGCGAAGGCAGCGATCAGCGCACGATGCATGCGCCGAAATTTATCACCTTGCAGGGCCGTGGAGATGAGTAGGATTCGAGCGATGCCCGAGATGTTCACATTCGGCCTCTGGACGCTCGAGCCCGGTCTTTCGCGACGGCGCGTTCACCTCGCACGATCCGAACGTCCGCAGCTACGCGCTGCACAAAACCATGCGCGCGATGGATCTTGGTGACATCGACTTGAACGACCAGAAGCCCGGGCGGTTCGATCAGGATCTGCGGTTCGGTTCCGAATCCATCAAGTCGCTGTTCTTTGTCGTGAAGCTGCTCGAAGAATCGGGCTACGACGGGCCGAGGCACTTCGACGCGCACGCGGGGCTCGCGGAGAAGATCAAGAACACTCAGTTTGATTTTGGTGCGATGCTCGAGAAAAAGCTGCCCTACGAACGATTAGATCAGCTCGTTCTCAAATTGCTGATGGGCGTCCGATAGTGTTTCGTACACCTGCACCGCTGCTGCGTTAGGTGTGACGACGGTTGCGGGTGCCGGCGACGTGAGGTCGTTCACGATCACGCGCCAGTCGATGTTGTGGCCCCTGGCCATCTCGTAGCCGTGCCACGCGCGGAGCGCGGCGCCGAGGCACGCTGAATTCCCCACCGGCGATGGAAATACGTTTGCGTTGAACACGTCGGCCATCACCTGAAGAACGTCACTGTTTCGCGAGGCGCCGCCGGTCGCGAAGATCGTGGAAATATTTACGCCCATCCATCGCGAGTGATTGCGCATCGCCATCATCTGGCCCTCGACGAGCGCGCGGACGTTTCTGGCAGCTTCGTGCTCTTCCAGGTTCCTTCGTCTCACGCGGGGACGCGGGGCACGCGGAGTAATTTCGGGTACGAACCACGGAATCATCAAGCCGCCATTGTTTCCCGGTGGCGTGGCATGAAGGGCTCGCCGGAAGCCCTGCCAGTTCATGCCGTACTGATCGCGGATGTTCTCGCGCGCGAGCGAGCCGTTGGCGAACACGGTGATGCCCATGAACTCGCCCGTCGGCGCGCCGAACACATGGCCTTCGCCGTTTGCGCTGATGCGCGGCTCGCGCATCACGCCAAAAATGGTGTCGCTCGTGCCGAGAGAAATCGCCAGCGTGCCCTCTTCGACGAGACCAGTGCCGACCAGACTGCTCGAGTTGTCGCCGGTCCACACGATGACGTCGGCGGCCGGAAAGCCGTACGACCGCTGCCAGTAGTCGCCAAGCGTGCCTGCCACCACATGCGGCGGTGCGATCGCGGGCAGCTTCCGTTGGAGATTCGGCGCCGTGGCGTCGAGCGCCGTTTGGTCCCAGTCTTTTCCTTCGAGACTCATCAGGCTCATACCCGAACCGTCGCCCGGATCGATGGGCGCGTCATGGTCAAGGAGCAACGAACACAGGAACGAAGAAATCAGGTGGATCCGCTCGGTCCGCTCGTACGCATCCGGATGAGTCTTCCAGAACCGGCGGATCTGCGGACCGGCGAACCGCTCGAACACCCGCGATCCCGTCAGCCGCGCCGCCGCGTCCGGTCCGCCCAATGCGCGCGTGATCTCCGCGCACTCTTCGGTGGTCGTCGCGTCCAGCCAGATCGGCGAGCGTGCACGGGTAAACCCGCCGTCGCCGAGGTAAACAGTGCCGTGCTGCTGCGCCGATCCGGAGACCGCGGCGATCCTCGACAGATCGAGACCGCTCGCGACGAGGCGCGCCATCATAATTTCCAAAGCCTTCGCCCACATCGCCGGCGGCGCCTCCGCGACTTTGGGATCGGCCGACGGCACGACGCCGTGGCGGGTGCCATAGGCCGGAAGATCGCGCTCGAAATTGAGCGCGGATTCCCAGATCAGCGTCGCGGACTGGTCTCGAACCTCGATGACCTGGGCGGTCAGCGACTGCGTGCTGCTGTCGAAACCAAGGAAGAGTTGTCCATTAACGGCCGCTGTTGTGTTCAATTGCTCGTTTTGCACAACTCTACCGGCACCCAGGCATTTTGACTGCGGCGATCCGCGTTGAATATGCCGTGGCGTCTTTTTTCAGGTAGTCACCGACGTACCAGATCGTGCAGTCGTCGACCGGATCGACGCTCGTCTGCGTGTAATCCTCCCATCGCAGCGTCGTCGTCTGCGCGGCTTCGCCTTCGACCAGCACGAGTTCACGCAGCGTGAGCTGGTTGGCTGGATCGTTGGCAAGCCTGCCCGCGAAACGCTGGCCGGCAAAGTGCGGCAGGCCGCCGAACGAGTAGCCGATGCCGATGTTGCCATTCTTGTCGATCGCCGGGCTCGCCATCCATCGGTAGAAACCTTCAGGCGCGTAGGTGCCTTGCTGCTTCAAAAGCAAACGCCGGTCTTTGGCCGATCTGTCGACGTTCAATTCGTACCAGCGAACACCGCCGCCGCCCGCAGACGTGTTGACCGAGTGCACGGCGACGATCATCTCTTTGCCGCGGACGTTTCGATACACGACGCGCGCCATGATCTTGTCGCCCTGCGCGTCGAGCCGCCGTTCGGCTCCCGGTTGCGGCACGCAGTTGGTCAGCTGCCCGTCGCACAGATAGTGATACGGCGCGACCGCGATTTTTTGCGGACCAGTCACCGCAGTCTTCGAGGGATCGTCCCAATCGACTTTGAACTGCCACGCGTACAAGCCGTCGTCCTCGAAGTCGCCGCTCAGCTGTTCACCGCCGGCGGCGATCATGATGTTCGGCGAGCCCCGGGGCGGCATCGCTTTGCCGTCGATGTCCGCGTTGTTGAGAAAATTCACGTTCTCGATGATCAGGCACTGCTCGCGCGCGGGCTTTCCTTCCAGCATTTTGTCGCGCTCGACGACGCAGGCGTGTTTCTGGGTGGCGACGGTTTCGGAAATACGGTTGTCACCGGTGCTCGTCGGCACGTAGTAGCCGTCGTTCCAGATGGCGGGACGCGGATAGTCGGGAAAGAGCGCGCGCAGAAATTCGTAGCGATAGTACGAGCCCATCGGATCGGCGCTCGTGCTGATGGCGTAGCACATCCCAAAAGGCCCAGGTGAGCCGGTTCGCGGGTTCGCGGGTGCCGCTGGTGCCGGGTTCGCAGGTGCCACTGCGGGGTTCGCGGGCCTTTCCGCCGGAGCTTCAACGGAGGCGGGCGGCACAAACAGCGGCGCGGCCGCGCCCGGCTGGTTCGCCACGCCCGGCACTTGATACCGCGCAGCGTCGCCGCCTTTCGGAATCGCCGGCTGATCGGAGCGAGCGGGACCGCGGCCGAACAGGGGCAACACAAACAGCCAGCGGTTTGCGATCTGGTCGTAACGGACGACGGCGTCGCCGCTCAAGCGCGCTTCGCACTGTCCGCCCTGGCCTTTGAATAATGTGTTGGTGGCAACCGGCCCGTAGAGCGCGCGGCCGGTTTCGTTGTATTTCTTGCCCTTTTTCGTGAAGATCGCCATCCGCGAGTTCACGATCTGGACGATGTGATCGGGGCCGGCCGCGAGGGAATTGTCCGACGGATTCCGGAGGTTGGTCGTGCCGTGCGGCCCGGTGAATCCGACGCCGAGGCCGTCGAAGCTCGCGACCAGCTCGAGCCCGGCATCCATGCCCATCGTTGTCTGTTCGACGCTTCGCTCAGTCTGTTCAACAGTCTTTTGTTGAGCGGCTAGCGCGATACCGGTGACGAGGACAAGTGCGGCCGCAATCTTCATGCGGGGAACTCTACCGCAAGAGTTCTGAATACGAACCTATCTCCGCGCGCGGATTGTTACGTTGTAGCTGTTCTCGCCGTTCAGGTTGATGAGCGCGACAAACGCGCGGCCCTGATTCGTCTTGCCGATCGTTCCGGCCTGCGATGAGCTGCTGACCTCGTAGCCGGCGGGCAAGAGAATCGTGTTCCGCAGGCCCTTCAGGGTTCGCGTGAACACGATTTCGCCGTTAGAGAGCTTGTAACTCCCGTCAGCGACCGTTCCCGTCACGCGGAGATGCGCGCTCTGCTTGTCGGTCTTGATCGGCACCTCGAGCGCGGCCGTCGTCTTTTTCGCGACGGTCTTTGTCACGAGCGTCTTCGCGGTATCGAGATCGACAACGCGGAGGTCGCGGAGGGCGAGATAGCTCATGGCATCGATCGAGGCCGCGGAGCCTTTCCGGTAATCCGAGTACGTCTGCTCCACCGCGAATGTGCCCGTGGCGGGATCTCCGAGGTCGTAAAGCGTCTTGATGTCGTCGAAGAACATGTCGGTGTACGCGCTCGGCGTGAATGCCGCCGCCGTCTTGTGCGCGTGCACCGTGAGGTTGTTCGCCTGCGCGTTCGGGCTCGCGAACGCCAGCTTTAACCTGCCGTCGGCCGTCGTCGACAGCTGCGCGGCGATGTTTGCGGATGTAAACGCGTAGTTCTTCGGCAGCACCACGCCGAGGCGATAGCCGCTGAGGCTGCGCACCCACACGATGGCGTCGCCGTTCATCTGGTAGGTGCGCGGATCCTTGTATGTCTTGTAGATGAGCACGCGGCCGATGCCGCCGGCCGGCACTTTCATCGGCAGCGGCGCGCGAATCATGTGATCACCGTTGGTTTGCGTTTCGTACGTGAACTTGACGGACGCGCCGGTGCGCGGATCGTAGACTTCGATGTCGCCGCCCTCGCTGCCCGATCGGGTCGCGTTCGTGATTTCAGTCGCGCCCGGTCCGGCTTCCGGCAGGAACGTGATGCGAAAAGACTCGCTGCCCGGTGCGAGCAACTCGTACTGCGTGTAGGCGTCCTGCGAAAACAAACCTGTATTGGCGCGCGCGGGACGCAGCGACGCGTCTTCGTTCATCTGTCCGCCAGGAAACGCGATGCCGCGGCCGCCACCCCCCTGGGGTGAGCCTGTCGAACCCTGCGCCGAACCTGTTGATCCCTGCCTGCCCGTTGGCGGTACCTGCTGAGCGGCGACCAGCACCGACATCGCTGATGCGGCCGCCAGGATCGATAGGGTTCGGCGAAGCGTGGACGTCATGCGGCGAAGTATAAGCCTTCGTCACGCGAAAGAGCTCTTTCGCGAATTCGAGCGAAAGCTACCGCGCGCGGCGAGAATTACACAGGTCCAGCCAGTACCTCGCGAACCTTGCTGAGGAGAGTTTCTCTAACGAAGGGCTTTTGAAGGAAGTGACTGCCTGGCGCGAACACGCCGCGCTGCACAATCGCCTCGTCGGCGAAACCGGACATATACAGGACGCGCAGACCTGGTCGCTTCTGACGTAACTCACCGAACAGCGTCGGACCGTCCATACCGGGCAAGACGACGTCGGTGAGCAGGAGGTCGACGGCTTGGCCACCCGCGCCGAGCAGGTCGACCGCAGCCTGCGGGCCCTTGGCGCTCAGCACCGTGTAGCCCGCCCGCTTGAGGATGCCACCAACGAGCGCGAGCACCCCGGGCTCGTCATCCACGACAAGGACGGTCTGGGCATCCTGTCGATCGATGACCGTGGGGCCCGCGGCCACTGGCGTCGCAGGCTCATCCATCGTCTGCGGCAGGTAGACTTCGAAAGTCGTCCCGTGCCCTAATCTGCTCTCAACGGTAACTGCGCCGCCGCTCTGCTTGACGATACCGAACACCATCGCCAGGCCCATGCCCGTGCCCTTGCCGACCGGTTTCGTTGTGAAGAACGGTTCGAAGATTCGTCGCGCGGTATCTGGCGTCATGCCGATCCCTGTGTCACGCACCGACAGCCGGACGTACGGTCCGGCCGCAGGCGCGTGGACGCGCGCAACAGTCGCTTCATCGAGGTCAACATTGGCCGACTCGATGGTGACCGTGCCTCCCTGTTCCATCGCGTCCCGGGCGTTCACGACAAGGTTCACCAGAACCTGCTCGATTTGACCGCGATCCACCTTGATTCGCGCCAAACGAGAATCGAGGTTCAGCTGCAGAGAGATGTGATCACCCGCCATCCGGCTGAGCATCCGGCAAATGTCTTCGATGGCCTCATTGAGGCTGAGGACCACGGGCTGCAGGATCTGTTTGCGGCTGAAGGCGAGGAGTTGGCGTGTTAATACGCCTGCGCGCGCGCCGGCCTTCTGGATTTCCTGAGCGTCGAGCCGTCGCGGATCATCGGCGGCAAAGCCTTCCTCCAGGATTTGCGCGTAGCCGAGAATGGCGGTCAGCAGGTTGTTGAAATCGTGCGCGAGACCTCCGGCCAGTTGGCCGACGGCCTCGACCTTCTGGATCTGCCGGAGTTGCTCCTCGAGCTCCTTGCGTTCCGTGATGTCGAGGTCCACACCAAGCACGCGGACTGGCCGGCCCTCGCCATCGCGAAGCACCCGGCCCCGCACGTGCACCCAATGGATACTGGTGTCCGGCCAGACTTCACGAAACTCGAAGTCAAATCGATCGGCAGACGCGTGCTGCACATCAATCGCACGCTCCACCGATTCGCGGTCGTCGGGGTGGATGCTCTTCAGGAAATCGTCGAGTGTGTGAGGGTTTCGGCTGGTGACGCCGCGAAGCCGATCCAAACTGCCGGAAACACTGATCACGTTCGATGCGAGGTCGTGCACCCACGTGCTGGCATGCGCGGCTCCGAGCGCCAGATTCATGCGTTCCTCCGACTGTCGCAGCGCCTCCGCTGCGCGCTTCTCCTCGGTGATGTCGCGCGCAACACCCAGTAAACCGACGGCGCGACCGTGGGTATCGCGAATCAGCGAGGTCCCCAGGCGGATCGTCAGCTCCGTGCCGTCCTTGCGTCGATTGACCAGTTCGCCGTGCCACCCGTCGCGGTGAGACGCGCTCAAAATCTCCGCCAACCGCTCCGGCATGATCGACTCAGCCTGGAGGATCTCTGGCGTCCGTCCGATCACTTCGCTTTCCTGATAGCCGTAGACGTGCAGGAAGGCGCGGTTCACGAAGATAAATCGGTATTCGAAGTCTGTGACACTCACCATCTCGTTGGTGGACTCGAGCGCGCGCGCGAGCATCTCAATCTGCCGCTCAGTCCGCTCGAGGGCCGCGGCCTTAAG
>JBKJHW010000012.1:0-17644 GCA_046598935.1 Vicinamibacterales bacterium
ATGACGGCGCGGGTGGCCTCGGCGCCGCGTTTGATCAACGGTTGCTCCGCGATCATCCTGTCGAGCACGTCTTCAGCCTCCTTCGCGCTTCGCGCTTCGGAAGCTGCACTCCGGTACTTCGCACGGAGTGCATCCCACTTCGACGCGCTCTCGCCGCTCGAGTAATACAACGACTTCAGCGTCGTCCACACGCGATCGAACGCGGCCGCGAACTGCGTCGACAGCGCCACCGGTCCCGGCGCCACGGTGGCCGCGTTCGAATCGACCGCTCGCGGGGCGTCGACGCGCCAGAGCGTGTAGTCCCTGGCGTTCGCAAACAGGATCGGCGCGTCATCATCATTGCGAAGCGGGTCGCCGTTGTAGCCAGGATCGGTCGGCGCGAACGACGCGATCAGCAACGTATTGCCGTCGGGAGACCAGGCGGGCGCGCCGCCATGTTTGGAGGCGAGGACCGGCGCATCGGCAGGATCCGGCCCGGCCGAGCCTCGCCCTCCGAAGCCGCGCCCGGAATTCGTGGGCGCGCTAGGCGGAGGTGGGGCGCTGGGAACACGAATCACCCACACCGCCGCCTGGTCGCCAAATCCCGATGAGTACACGATGCGTTTGCTGTCGGGCGACCACGATGGGTTTCGTTCAGCGCCGGTGGTCCGTGTGACGCGGATCGGGTCTGTCGTTCGACCAATCTCGCGAACCCAGATGTCCACTTCGCCGGTGTCAGAGTCGCGATCCGAGACGAACGCAACCCACTTCCCGTCCGGCGAAACGCGCGGCTGGCGCTCGGCAGTGTCTCTCGGATGCGCGTAGATCAATGAGCCGTCTGGTTTGAACGACGGCCAACGAGCTTCATGGCCGTGGAGCGCTCGCGCCACGCCTCCTGTTGTTGCGACCGTCCAAATGCTGAACTTCCCGCCCACTTCCCCCGAAAACGCAATCGTCTTCCCATCCGGCGACACGGCTGGATCACGCTCGCTCGTGAAGTTCGCTCCGGTAATGCTCAGACGCTTCCGCTCTTTTCCGTCCGGCGTCATCGTCCACAACTGATCGAACATCGAGACGACGATGCGCTTGCCGTCGGGGAACCAGGCGGCCTCGCGGATGCCGGGCGAGACGGCGGTTGTTTGCGCAGAGAGTGATGTCGTGTGGACGTGGAGGACTATCCCCGCGGCGAACGTGAAAATCGCCGCCGAGGAAATCAGCAGTTTTCTCATTGAGTTGTCTCTAGTCGCGGCTGACGATCGCCGCGGTCAAGGCTTCGGCCGTCATGCCGAAGTGTTTCCAGACGTCGATGAAGTGCTCGGAAGGCGCTACCTGCGGGTTGCCGATGCCGAAGTGCCGGACTGCGACACTTTTGCCCGACAGGTGGCCCGCGACGAACGCCGCGAAGCCGCGCAGACCGGCCTCGTGGGTACCGATCAAACCGTCTTCGATCGTGATGACCGCTTCGTACTTCGACGCGAGGTCACTCATGAAGTTGTCCGGCAGCGGGAATCCGTTGATCACGAACACATCGGACGCCACGCCCTGCGCCATCGCGTTGTCGCAAGCTTCGCCGGCGAGATACGCCGGCGCGCCGATCGCGAGCACGGCGACCTTGGCGCCGGCATACGACCGGAACCGCGTCACTGCCGACCACGCGTCCGCGGTTTCCCAGAGGGGATCCTTCGAGCCCTGCTTCGACAACACCGGCAGCGTGTCGCGCGGAATCGCCACGATGTGACCGCCGTAGGTCGCGGCGGCGTCGCGGACGGCGATGAACGCCGCGCGCGCGTCGGCGGGCGCGTAGAACCGGTAGAGGAACGGCATGTAGCCGAGCGCGAGGCTGATCCAGTCGAAGCTCCAGCCCGAAAAATGGTCGCGGCCGGTGTTCGCACCGACGTGCGCGAGATGCATGACGACGTTAAGGCCTTCGTTCTTGCCGTTGAGATTGCGCTGATAGCGCCAGAACTCGAAGCCTTCGCGCGCGATGCCTTCCATGAAGGCGGCGAACGTCGACACGACGTTGAGCTGCGGCTCGCGGCTGCTGAACGCGAGACCGTTGTTGATGAGCGTGGCCGCCTGCTCCTCGATGCTCATCTCGAAGTGATGGTTCTTCGGAATGAACGACACCGCTTTGCCGAGCTTGGTCGACGGATCGAGATCGCACGAGACGACGAACGTCGCGTCGGGGTATTTCTTCGCGACTGCGGCGTACGCGGCTTCGGACCCGACGCGCGCAGATGACGGTTTGTCAGTGCCCGGCAGCGAGATGCCGGCAAGGTCTGCCGTGGCGAGCACCAGGTTCGGCGTGCCTTTGTCAGGGCGCGCGGTCGTCGTCACGATGCGCGGCGCGGCGGCGCGGAGCGCCTCGATCTTCGCGCTTTCGTCGGCCGTGGGCAGGAGCATCGGATGGGCGAGCACTTTGGCTTCGTCGCGCCCCTTCATGCCGCCGTCGTGATGTCCTTCGCCGCCTGGCAGGCTGTTCACGTAGAGCACGCACTCGAGCATCGAATGCACGTCGCGGAAACTCATCAACGCGCCCGGCACCCAGATCTCAGTGTCAATCGCGAGTTTGTTGGCTTTGGCGATTTCGTCAACGTCGGAACTGACACCGTATTTTTCGCCGAACCATTTCAACGTGACTTTTTCTGTCGCGCTCGATTTGTAGCCCTTCGGATAAATCAGGCTCGGCTTGCCGGCTTTTGCGAGCGCGAAGCCTTCGCTGTACGCGGCGGCCAGTGCGGCACGATCGTGCATCGACGGAATCTCGAGCACTTCGACGCCGAGCGACTTCACGATCGGACGCAAATCGCGGTTGACGACCTTCGCCGTCGGCGCCGAGAGCTGCACGCCGTTGCGATGCATCACAAACATCGCGGGCGCGCCGTGAAGGCTCGCGCCCATCCAGCCATTGAGGGCCTGCCCGGATATCCAGCCGGCGTCGCCGGTATGGACAATCACCAGCGCGTCGTCACCCTTGCGCGCGCGAAGGCCGAGCGCCTGGCCGACCGCGACGGGAACAATGACGCCGAGCCGTCCCGAGCTGAGCTCGGTGCCGCCCGGAACCCAGGACACGTGTCCGGCGATATCGAGACTGCGGCGAAACGCCTCGATGACGCGCTGCGCGTCGATGTACCCGAACGCCGCCAGCACCGCGTAGTAGCCGATGCTCGTGTGGCCGTGCTCGATGGTGAAATGACGCTTGTCGTGATCGATCGACGACAAGGTCATCGTGAGCGCGGGAATCAGGTCGAGGCCGCCGCCCATGTGATCGATGTCGCCGGCGCGCGCGAGCGACGCGCACGATTGAATGGCGATTCGCGCCGCGGCTTTCTCGAGCGCCGCGAGCGTCAGCTCCTCGTCGTTGCTCAGAACACCGCTCGTTGACGGATCGAGCGTAAATGGCACAACGCGCGACTCAAATCGCGCCCCCAGCATTGGCGAGGCGGCGATGAGCGCGGCGTTACGTTGTTCTTGAGCGGAATCGGCGTTTTTCAATGGCGCTGAGAGCATAGCAAAGTCAAAAGTCGGGCGTCACAAGTCAAAAGTGAGACGTCACAAACTCAAAGAGTTGCGGGCGCCGCGAAAGTGGCCGGCGACTACAATTGAATCCGATGCGTTTTGTCTCGAACTTGTTGTCTTCGCTCTGGGTCGGCGGACTGCTCGCGCTGGGTTACGTCGCGGCGCCGGCGGCGTTTGCTGTGCTGCAGGCGCACGATCCGGCGTCCGGACGGGCGCTCGCCGGCGAACTTTTCGGCATGACGCTCCTCCGTGCTCAGAACTTTCTCATCGGCGCCGGAGCGCTCCAGGCCATTCTGCTCAATGTTCGCGCCGCCGTCGGTCCGCGGCCGCGTCAATACAAAGTGCAGCTCGCGACCATCCTGCTGATGATCGCCCTCACGGGATATTCCGCGTTCATCATCGCGCCGAAAATCGAATCGATCCGCGTGTCGGCCAATGGTCCGATCGCCGCGCTCGCGAACGACAATCCTGCAAAGGCCCAGTTCGGCGCCCTGCACGGCTGGTCGAACGGCCTCATGGCGCTGACGCTCATCGGGGCGATCTCGTTGATGTGGTTCGACAGACGCGAGTAAGAGCAATCAACCTTGGGGGGCCGTGGAGGGCCGTGGAGCCTGTTTTTCTAAGAGCGATGAATTCACCGCCTTTTGAAAGCCTTCCTCCATGGCTCCCCATGTTCTCCAAGGTTGATTGGCTTTATTGGCGAGAAATCTTTACGACGTCGTAGTAGCCAAGAATCTTGCCTCCCGTAAACGCCGCCGCCAGCTCTTTCATTGAAGACAGCATCGACGCCGCCCGCGCGCCTGGCTGCGCGGGCGCGATCATGTTGTTCGGCACAGACCTGATCAGCGTGCTGCCGTTGTCGAGTGGCAGCAGAGCGATGTTGGCGTAGAACTGATCCCACGTCGACGACTGAAACAGATACTGCTCCACGTTCGACGTGTAGAACGTGCCCACCACGGCGCCGTGATCGCGCACCCACGCGCCGACGGCGCGGATGGCTTTCGGCCCCATGAAGTCGCCCATCACCGGCACGATGAGATTGCGCGACTCGAAGTCCTTGATCCAGCGGTAATTCGCTTCGGTCGCCAGATACGCGTGATTAACGTTCGTCGCGTCCGTCTGCGTCTGTAGGTCGGCGTAACTGCGGAACATCATCCCGCCGCCGAAGCCGCGCCCGAATCCGCGGCCGCTGCCGCCGCCGAACCCCGAGCCGCCGGACTCGCACGCCTGGTACGTTAGATTGGGGCCGTATTTGAAGAAACAGCTGTATATCCACGTCAGATTCGACTCATCGTCCACCGACAGCGTGAACCCGTGCTTCACGGTCAACAGCTCGAGCACGGCCTTGGTGTTGGCTTCGAACATTTTCTGATCCGCCGATTCCATGTACGCGGCGTCGAACAACGCTCGCGTCGTTGAATTTTCGCTGACGCCCTTCAGTGCCGGCATCGAAAACAACTTCGACAGAAACTCGGCGCGCGTCGCCGACATTTCGAAGAGCGCCTTGTACAGAAGATGCTGCAGCAGGTTCCCGCGGCGGATGTCGACGATGAACGCCATGCGCGGCTTCACGGCGATCATGTAGGTGAAGTTCTGGTCCGGCGCGACGCCCATGTAGACCGAACCGGGCGTCACGGTCTTCTTCAGATCCGGAATCGGCCACTGAAACATGGTTTCGTTCGACACCAGGTTTTCCGAGCGGAAGCTTCCCGCCGGCTCCGACAGCTGCGCCGAAAGCGCCCAGAACTCACTGTCCGACAGCCGCTCCGGCAGCGCACGCGCGGCCGACAAGATCAAGACCGCTGTCAAGACGCCGGTAAACGCTGCGAAACGTGTCGTCATCGGCAAGCTCTCCGTTTTGGGCATGCTAGCATCAAGTGTTTTGCACACAATCACACTCATTCCAGGCGACGGCATCGGACCCGAAGTCACCGACGCTGTTATCAGAATCATCGCGGCGGCCGGCGTGGACATCACGTGGGAGCGCCACAACGCGGGCCTGCTCGCATTCAACGAAACCGGCGAGACGCTCCCTGACGCATTGCTCGCGTCGGTACGCAAGAATCACGTCGCGTTGAAAGGCCCCGTGACGACGCCGGTCGGCGAAGGCTTTACCAGCGTCAACGTCGGCCTCCGGCAGACGATGGATCTCTACGCCAACCTGCGGCCGGTGAAAAATCTCCCGGGCGTCGCCAGCCGGTTCGAGAACGTCGACATCGTCATCGTCCGCGAGAACACCGAAGACCTCTACGCCGGCCTCGAGCACACCGTCGTCAAGGGCGTCGTCGAGAGCCTCAAGATCATCACGGAAGTGGCGTCGACGCGCATCGCCGAGTTCGCGTTCAGCTACGCGCGGCGGTACGGGCGCAAACGAGTCACCGCGATTCACAAAGCCAACATCATGAAGCTCAGCGACGGGCTGTTCATCGAATGCACGGAAGCCGTTTCGAAGAAGTATCCGGATATCAGCTACGACGAACGGATCGTCGACGCGGCCTGCATGCAGCTTGTCATGACGCCCGAAAAGTTTGACGTCATGGTGCTGCCGAACCTGTACGGCGACATCGTGTCGGATCTTTGCGCCGGTCTCGTCGGCGGTCTCGGCATCGTGCCCGGCGCCAACCTCGGCATTGAGAACGCGGTTTTTGAAGCCGTGCACGGCAGCGCGCCGGACATCGCCGGCAAAGACATCGCGAACCCCACGGCGCTGCTCCAGTCTGCGCTGATGATGCTGCGCCATATCCGCCAGGACGTCGCCGCCGACCGCATCTGGGTCGCAATGATGAAAGTGCTCGCGGACAACAAAACCCGCACCCGCGACCTCGGCGGCTCGGCGACGACCACAGCCTATGCCGACGCGATCATCGCGGCGCTGTAGGCGAGTCGTCGTCAGATTGGTATAGTTTCCACAGTGAGCCGCGAAGAAATCGCCGCCGCGGTCCTGGCGCGGGACGACGTGGCGAAATATCTCAAGGGTTCCGGCGGAGAGTCCGACGCAGACGCGCGCGGGCGCGTGGCCGGCTACCTCGAGGAATTGCAGACGACGCAGCGCTACCGGTTCTATCGCGCGCTGCAGCATCCGCTGTATCCCATCCTGCGCAAGGTCCAACGCATCTACGAGCACGGCGAACGCGCGCGCGCGGCGACCGCGCACGGGCACGTCGTCTGGGTGTCGAATCACAAGAGTCATCTCGACTATCTCGTCGAGCCGCTCGCGCTTGACGACACCGGCATCAGGCCGCCGCTGATCGCGGCCGGCATCAATCTGTTCGGGGGCGCGATGGGGCTTCTCCACCGCCACGTCACCGGCGCGATTCCCATTCGCCGGAACAGCAAGGACCCTGCCTACCTGATGACGCTCCGCGCGTACGTGGCGGAAGTGTTGAAGCGGCACGACGTGCTCTATTACGCCGAAGGCGGGCGGAGCTACAGCGGCGAGATGAAATCGCCCAAAACGGGTTTGTTGCAGGCGGCGCTGGCCGCCGATCGCGCAACACTGTCGATCGTGCCGATGGCGGTGTCGTACGACATCGTGCTCGAAGACCGGATTCTCGCGACACAAGCCGTGAAGAAGCGCGCGCGCGCATTTACGACGGAGATCGCCGAGATGGTCCGCTACGCCGTCGGCTTTCGCACGCGCGCGTTCGTGACGTTTGGCGCGGCGATTCCGCTGTCGGAATACGACCCGGAATCGCGACGCGATCTCGTCTCGCTGGTCCACCGGATCCAGGGCGAGATCGGGCTCCTCTACAAAGTGCTGCCGACGGCGCTCGTGGCCGCGACGATGCGGCCGCAGATGACACGCAGCGAGCTCACGTCGCGGGTCGATGACCTCGTCGGCACGTTGCGGGAACAACAAGCGAATCTCGCCGTCAAGAACGGCCGTCAGGCGGTCGACGAGGGCGTCGAGGCCCTGACCGAGCGAGGCGTGCTCGTTTCTGAACGTCAACACCTTCGTATCCGGGATCGCATTGTCTTGCGGTACTACGCCCGCACGATCGAGCATCTCGTTCCATCGCGCCGGCGCGCCGCCCACTGACGATAATGCTGAGCCCCCTGTCGAAAAGTTTCTTTCACATGCTCGCCGGCAGTCGCGGCCTCAAGTCGCTCGCCTCGCGCTACGGCATGCGAGCACCCGGCAGCTTCGCCCGGCGTTTCATCGCCGGCGAATCGGTCGAGGAAGCTATCGAGGCCGCCCGCGTTCTCGAGCGCCAGGGCCTCCTCATCACGCTGGATTTTCTCGGCGAAAGCGTCACGTCTTCAACGGCCGCAAACGAGGCCACCACGGGCTATCTCGAAACGATGCGCAAGATCGCCACAGCCGGCGTGGGGACGAACGTGTCGCTCAAGCTCACGCAGCTCGGCCTCGACATCGATCGCGCGACGTGCGTCGACAACCTCCGCCGCATCCTCGACGAAGCGACCGCGCGCCAGTTTTTCGTCCGCATCGACATGGAGAATTCGCCGTACACCGAGCGCACGCTCGAGATTTTCGAGAGGCTTTGGGACATCGGGTACCGCAACGCCGGCGTCGTCATCCAGTCGTATTTGAAACGCTCCGAAGCAGACGTCATTCGCGTCAACAAGCTCGGCGCCCGGATTCGGCTGGTCAAAGGCGCCTACAAGGAGCCCGCAACGGCGGCGTTTCAGAACAAGTCTGAAGTGGACTCGCAGTTTGTCCGCCTGATGAAAATACTGCTCGCCCAGGGCACGTACCCGGCGATCGCGACACACGACGAAGCGATGATCCGCGCGACGAACGAATTTGCCGCGGCCAGCGGCATCGGCAAGGACAAATACGAATTCCAGATGCTCTACGGCATCCGGCGCGATCTGCAGGCGTCGCTTTCAGCGGCAGGCCACCCGTTCCGCGTCTACGTGCCGTTCGGGCGCGAGTGGTTTCCGTACTTCATGCGCCGCCTGGGCGAGCGCCCCGCGAACATCGGCTTCGTGCTGCGCGGAATCCGAGCTGAGAAACGCTAGATAAGGCAGAAGCTAAAAGGCAGAAGTCAAAAGTTTCTGACTTATGCCTTCTGACTTATTAATTCGTGGACAGTCTCTGCGAGTACGTCCCTGCAGACGAGCACATCGTCGACGTTGACGTATTCCTCGATGCTGTGAAGGCCGGCGCCGCCGGGACCAAACAACACTGACGGGATACCGGCCGCCGCAAGGATCGCGGCGTCAGTCCAGAACGACATGCCGCTCGGCAGCGAATACAGTTTGCGGCTCGAAAGCGCCGCGGCGAGCGCGGCCGGGAGATTGTGCGACGCGTCGAGCGCGTACGGCGGCCGCGACGTCATCAGCCTGGCGGACGCGTCGAACTGGTTGTCCTGGGCGCGAAGCCGCGTGAGAATCGCGTCCACTTCGGCGAGCGGCACTTTGCCTTCTTCTCCACTGACGGTCCGGCGTTCCATCTGCAGCACGCATTGATCCGGGTAGACGCTGAGCTCGCGCCCGCCGGTGATGATCGAGGCGTGGAGCGAGGCCACGCCCTGGAGCCCGGCCGATGGCCGAGCCTGCAGTTCGCGATCGCGTTGTTCGAGCGCCGCCAGCACTCGTCCCATCCGCATGATCGCGTCGCGGCCCTCGGCGGGCCGGCTGCCATGCGCGGCCCGGCCGCGCGTGGTGATCTCGATCCACGCAAATCCCTTGTGCGCCACGGCGAGCTGCAAGTCGGTCGGCTCTGTGACGATCGCAGCATCGGCTTTCCATTTCCTGACCAGCGCCTCGGCGCCGGCGCTTTCGTACTCTTCGTCGATGACGCCGGCGACGATGAGCGTGCCGCGTTTCCACGAGGGCGCGAGCATCGCTGCCGCGCCGAGCATCGCGGCGACCCCGCCCTTCATGTCCTGAGAGCCGCGGCCGTACAAGCGGCCGTCGTCCATCCTCGGCGAGAAGGGCGCGTCCATGCCTTCAACGCCGACCGTGTCGAGATGGCCGCACAGCATCACGGTCGGGCCAGGCTCACGGCCCTCGAGCACGCCGATCACATTCGGGCGGCCCGGCAGCACTTCCTCCACCTCGACATCCATCCCCGCGGCCGACATGAACGCGCGCGCGACTTCCGCAGCGGCCGCTTCGCCCGGAGCACCGGGCACAAGCGACGGGTTGATCGAGTTGTTGGCGACCAGATCTGAGAGGAGGGTGATTACAGGATCCACTGACTCAATTCTAGAGCTTTAACCTTGGAGGGCCATGGAGGGCCGTGGAGAAAGATTTCCCACCATGGCTCCCCATGGCCCTCCAAGGTGAAAGATGATCTTGCTGTGGATCGCGTAGTCGTCATCACCGGCGCGTCGGCGGGAATCGGGCGCGCCGTGGCGGAATTGGCCGCGGCCGAGGGCGCGACGGTGGTGGTGTCGGCGCGACGGAACGAACGGCTCGACGCCGTCGTCTCCGGAATCGCAGCAAAAGGCGGGCGCGCGCTCGCGGTTCCTGGCGACGTCACAAATGACGCCGACATGCAGACGCTCGTCGCCCGAGCCATCGACGCCTACGGCCGAGTTGACGTCATGATTTGCAACGCGGGCATTGGCTTTCACGACACATTTCAGGCGACCCCGCTCGACGTCATGCAGAGGCTGGTGGACGTCAACCTGATGGGTACCCTCTACGCGGCCCGCGCCGCGATGCCGCATTTTCTTTCGCGCGGGTCGGGCCATTTAATCGCGGTGTCGTCCATCGTCGGCCGTCGCGGGATACCGGGATCGAGCGTGTACGCCGCAACGAAGGCGGCGCAGATCGGGCTCATCGAAGGCATCCGCGCGGAGACATACGGCACGAGCATTCATGCGTCACTCGTGTATCCCGTGTCGACGCGCACCGAGTTTCGGGATGCCATCAAGCGCGACTACGGCCAGCAAGCCAGCGGCCGCGGGCCGCAGCAATCGGCCGAAAGCGTCGCGGCGGCGATCATCGACTGCATCCGGAATCCGCGGCCGGAAGTCTACCCGTACCCAAGAGCCAAATGGCTTTCGGTCGTCTCGGTGATCGCGCCGGGTTTTGCGGACAAACTGGTGCAGACGTATGCGCGTAAAAGCTCCCGTGAAGACGCGAAGACATGACGACATTAGGAGATGGTGAACCCCTCCCGCCTCTCGCTCTCGAGCTTGCGCACGCAGTACGCCGCGCGGGCGGCCGCGCGCTTGTCGTCGGCGGATGGGTTCGTGATCGGCTGCTCGGAATTGCCGCCAAGGATCTCGACATCGAGGTCTTTGGTATTCCGGCGGACCGCCTGAAGGATCTGCTCGCGGCACTCGGCCGGGTCGAGACCGTCGGCGAAGCGTTTACGGTCTACAAGATCGGCGATATCGACATCTCTCTCCCCCGCCGGGAATCGAAGATCGGCCGCGGCCACAAAGGCTTCCGCGTCGAAGGAGATCCGTCGCTGCCATTCGACGATGCGGCCCGCCGGCGCGACTTCACGATCAACGCGATCTCCTGGGATCCGCTGACCGGCGAGCTGATCGATCCGTTCCACGGGCAGAGAGATCTTGACGCGCGCGTTCTCCGCGTCGTCGACCGGGCGACGTTTGCCGACGACAGCTTGCGCGTGCTTCGCGCTCTCCAGTTCGCCGCGCGGTTCGAGCTGGCGGTTGACGACGAGACGAAGATGATTTGCGCCGCCATTCCCCTCGAGGATCTGCCGCGGGAACGCGTGTGGGGCGAATTCGAAAAGCTCCTCCTTCGCGCAGAGAGGCCGTCAGCCGGCCTGACGCTCGCGCTCGAAATCGGTGTCATCGACAGGCTCTTTCCGGACGTCAAGGCGCTTGTCGGTTGCCAGCAGGAACACGAGTGGCATCCTGAAGGCGACGTCTGGGTGCACACACTGCTCGTGGTCGATCAGGCACGAACGCGCATCGACGATCTCGATCGCGGCCGCGCGGCGGCGATCATGCTCGGCGCGGTGTGCCACGACCTGGGCAAGCCCGCTGCGACCATCTTCAAAGACGGCCGCATCCGATCACCGGGGCACGAAGAGGGCGGCGTCGCGCCGGCAATGCGCGTGCTCGACACGCTCAACGTTCACACGCTTGACGGATATGACGTGCGGCGGACGGTCGCCGGGCTGACGGCGCATCATCTGAAACCGGGAATGTTCTACAAATCGCCGACACCGGTGACCGACGGCGCGTTCCGCCGGCTCGCTCAGAAAGTCGATCTCGAATTGCTCGCCCGCCTGGCGAAATCCGACTGCCTGGGCCGCACGGGCTACTTCGATTGCACGGCGATGGACTGGTTTATCGATCGCGCGCGGGCGCTCGGCGTCGAACATGCGCCGCCGGCGCCGCTGGTGCTCGGCCGTCACCTGCTGGACCTCGGCGCGCGACCGGGGCCGGAGGTCGGCCTGTTGCTCAAGAAAATTTACGAAAAACAACTCGATGGCGAAGTGACAAACCTGGAACAGGGCCTCGCCCTAGCCAGGATGCTCACGCAATATCCAACTCACGGCTGACATCAAATCGTCGGCGATGTGGGCGGCAGCCGGCATCGCGCCGCCAAGTGTGGCGACCTGCGATTCGCCGTAACCGGTTTTCACGAGAATGCCGCGCGCGCCCACGCCGGTGCCGAGCGCGACGTCGATCGCTTTGTCGCCGATCGTGAATGACTTCGTCAGATCGACGGGGTGGTCCTTCATCGCGGCGTCTATCATCCCGCGCGCGGGTTTGCGGCATCCGCAGTCAATCGCGAGCGCCGGGACGATCGCATCCGGATGATGCGGACAATAGAACCATCCGTCCACGCGGGCGCCGGCCTGCTCGAGCGTCTTTGTCATCGCGCCATGGGTTTCGCGCACGAACTCGTCGGTCGTACGGCCGAGGCCGATGCCGCCCTGATTGGTGACGACGAACACGAGGTAGCCCGCGCGGTTGAGCAGGCGAACCGCGTCGATCGTCCACGGGTACCACTGAAGTTGCCCGGCGTGGAACATGTAGCCCACGTCGGCGATCATCGTCCCGTCGCGATCGATGAAAACGGCCGGCCTCAGTGCACTCATAGTGCTGCGAGTGTCGCCGGTGATACGTTGCCGCCGCTGACGATCACCACGACCGGGCCTGCCGACGGCGGCGAGATCGAATCGATGAGCCCGTTCAGCACCGCTGCAGTCGTCGCCGCGCCGCTCGGCTCGACGACCTGCTTCGCCTCATGGAACAGCCAGAGCGCAGCCTTCGCAATCTGCGCGTCGTCGACGGTGATAACTGCGTCGACAAAGGCTTTCGTGTGCTCGAACGTGAGATCGCCGGGCCGCACGGGCATCAAACCGTCGGCGATGCTCGATGTTTTTTCCAGCGTGACCGGGTGCCCGGCCTTGAGTGACGCCGACATCTTTGCCGCGCCCGCAGGCTCGACGCCGATCACTTTGATCGACGGCTTGATGAGCTTCACCGCCGCAGCAATGCCGCTCAGCAAGCCGCCGCCGCCCACCGGCACAACGATCGCCGCGGCATCCGGCACCTGCTCCATGATTTCGAGCGCGCAGGTGCCCTGTCCCGCGATCACGTTCGCGTCGTCAAACGGCGGGATCATCGTGAGCCCGCGCGCCGCGGCTTCTTCTTCCGCGCGTTTCTTCCGCTCCATCGTCGTCGTGCCTTCGAGAATCACCTCGCCGCCGTATCGCTTCACGCCATCAATCTTGATCTCGGGCGCTGTCCTCGGCATGACGATCACCGCAGGGATGCCGAGGCGGTTCGCCGCGAGCGACACGGCCTGGCCGTGATTGCCGGAGCTGTAGGTGATGACGCCGCGTTTACGCGCCTCCGGGGCGAGCGAGACGATCGCATTCGACGCGCCGCGGATCTTGAACGCGCCGGCAGGCTGATGGTGCTCGCACTTGAGGATCAGGGAACGGCCTGCAAGCTCCGTGAGATCCAGAACCGGCGTGCGCCGCGCAAACGCGCGCACACGATTGGCGGCATCGCGGAGATCCTGAAGGGTTGTGAGCGGCATTTTCAGAGCGATTGTATGGTGTAGGCTGGTGCGAATGCGACTGACGCGACTCTCTATCGCAGTGCTGGCCGTGATTGGTTTCGCGGCCGTGCCGGCGTTAGCGCAGACGCCTTCTACCCCTCGCCTCCCGATCTTCGCAGCAGACGTCCGCGGCGTGTTCGCGCGCCTCGGGCAGGATGAGACCACGGCCAAGGGCCTCTCGACGACGGCGCTCGAGCTTCCCGCGGGCGGCCTCGGGCTCGTCGGCGGCGCGCACGTGTATGTGTGGCGTGGCGAAACGATGGCGCTCGGTGTCGGCGCTGAAGCCATTCTTGCGCGCGCGAGTCGCGCGCTGATCGATTCAACGACCGGCAAAGAAAGCGGCACGGTGATCAACCGCCGCCTCCGCGCCGCGACGGCGCAACTCTCGGTCAATTTCGGCCGCCGCGAAGGCTGGAGCTACCTCACCGCAGGCATGGGACCGACGTCATTCGAATCGTATCTGGCCGGCGCGACCCCTGACGGCCTCCGACCCGCGTCCCTTAACTTCGGCGGCGGCGCGCGCTGGTTCAACTGGGAACACCTCGGCTTCAGCGCCGATATTCGCTTCTACGCCACCAAGCCCGCGCTGGCCACTGCCAACACCGCCCAACACCTCCGCAAGAACTTGCTGGTTTTCTCCGGCGGCATTTCCCTCAAATAGCACCCGTGCACCCGTGCACCCGTGCACCCGGGTACTGTTATGCTGGGACGTTGAAAGGACAGCAGATTTGAGCAAGGACGATCTCATTGATGTGCAAGGCACCGTCGTCGCCGTTCATAGCGGCGGTTTGTATCGTGTGCAGGTGGACGCGGGTCACGAAGTGTTGGCCCAGCTGAGCGGCCGTATGCGCCGCTTTCGCATCAAGGTCGTGCCGGGAGACCGAGTGACCGTGGGTGTTTCCCCCTACGATCCGGTCCGCGGCATCATTACCTTCCGCGCTCGCTAGCTCGACCAAACTTTGACTGATAACCACACTACCCACGGCCCGCGACGACGAAGTCGCCGCGGCCGCGGAAAGGGCGGCGCGCCCGCCTCCGGCGAGGCTTCCGCCTCCGACAAGGCCCCGGCGGAGAGGGCGGCGCACAAGCCCGCTGCTGCGCGCAACTCGCCGGCACACGCGCCCAAAGCCGCTCCTCCCCACAGGTCATCCGCTGCGCCGAAGCAGCGAGTTTTCAAGGAGCCCCCGCCGATCGATCCGTCGAACTCGCGGCCGAGCGCGGCATTTGATCCGGCGCCGCTGGCGTTCGCGTCGCTGTCGATCGATCCTGCCCTGCGCGACGCGCTCGATCAGCGCGGCTTCGTCCAGACCACGCCCATTCAGAGCGCCGTGCTTCCCTACGCGCTCGAAGGCAAGGACGTCATCGGCTGCGCCCAGACCGGCACCGGCAAGACCGCCGCGTATCTCCTGCCGATCCTGACGACCCTTCTCCGAAAAGATCGTGAAGACGGCATCACCGGGTCGCGCGGGTACACGCGCGCGTTGATCCTCGCGCCGACCCGCGAGCTCGCGACACAGATCGACGACGAGGTTCAGGGGTTCGCCTATCACGCGCCGATTGCGAGCATTGCCGTTTACGGCGGCGTGCCGATGGAACCGCAGGAGCGCGCCCTCAAAGCCGGCGTCGACATCGTCGTCGCCACGCCGGGCCGATTGCTCGATCACCAGCGCTCGAAGGTCGGCGACTACTCCAGGCTCGACACGTTCGTGCTGGACGAAGCGGACCGCATGATGGACATGGGCTTCTGGCCCGACGTGCGCCGCATTGCGGATTTGCTGCCGCCGTCATCGAAGCGCCAGACCATGCTGTTTTCGGCGACGATGCCGGAAGAAGTCATGAAGTTTGCCGACGCGCTCGCGCCCGGCGCGACGTTCGTGCAGGTGGGCTCACGGCGCGGGCCTGCCCAGACGATCACGCACGAGGCGCGCGTCATGCAGCTTCGCGACAAGATTCCGTTTCTCGCCAAAGTTCTGCGCCGCAATAACACGACGGCGATTGTGTTCGTGAACACCAAGATTGGCTGCGACCGCCTTGCCACGCAACTGCGCCGCCTGGGCCTGCACGCCGAAGCCATCCATGCGGACCGCACGCAGGATGCGCGGACGCGCGCGCTCGAAGCGTTTCGCGCGGGCCACATCAAGGTGCTCGTCGCGACCGACGTCGCCGCGCGCGGCCTCGACGTCGACGACATCGGGTTGGTGGTGAACTACGAAGTGCCGCGCACGCTCGATACGTACGTGCACCGCGTCGGACGCACGGGCCGCAAGGAGCTCGCAGGCCACGCCCTCACGCTCGCGGAGCCGTCGGAGCAGTACTTGCTCAACGGAATTGAAAAATCGTTCGGCCTGACGTTTATCGAATAACGAAGCGGCGCGCTTCGAAGTCAGCGCGCCCTACAAACGCGTGTAGGGCCGAGTGATCTCGAACTCGGCCGCTTCAGGGTTGAGATTCTTGAAATTCTCTGGCCAACTTCACGAACTCCCCCTCGGGCGCCAGCTCGCAGTACGCCTTCCAGTGCGGCCGCGCCTCGACGGAGCGGCTGAGTTTCTCGAGCGTGACCGCCAGATAAAAGTGCGCTTCGGGGTACTCCGCGTTGATCGCGAGGGCGTCTCGATAGGACGCCACCGCCTCCGCGTAGCGGGTCAGATCGTGATGGATGTTGCCGAGGTTGAAGTAGGCCTCAAAGCATTCAGGGTCGAGCCGGATCGCGCGCTCGTAAATCGCCTCGGCTTCGACGAGGTTGTCGCGCTCGTAGTGAATGTTCGCGAGGTTGACGAGCGCCGGCACGAGCACCGGGTCGAATAGCAGCGCCTTGCGGTACGAGGCGCACGCCGCGTCGAGATCCGGATCGTCCCCATCGTCGAACTCCGCGCCCTCGAGGAAGAACTTGGCCGCCATCGTGTAGTTGGCCGCCTGCAGGCGCTCTTCACGATTCTCACTGGTGAGACCAGCTAAACCTGCACCAGCTAACCCGGCCCCGGCAGCACCGGCCGCACGCGCTGCACCTGCCGCACCGACGCGGAGCGAGACGACTCGAGCGGGCGAGCGGTCCGTGCGTGGCGATGCCTGAAAATCGAGCGAGAGCTGCCCCTGTCGTTCCGCCACAAGGTCTCGCATCGCCACATTGAGCGGCAGGCCGCGCTCGAGGTCCGCCGCGGCGGTTTTCAGGACGTGGAGATCGGCGAACGAGTAGTAGCGGCCGGCGACCGGATGGACCAGGCCGCACTTGCCGAGGTACCGAAGGTGGTCATCGCGGAGCACGGGGTACATCCCGCGAAGGTCCCGGGCGGAATAATAGTGGCCTCGGAGTGTATCGGTATCGGGCAATCCGGCTGCCCGGCAGAGTTCGTCCTCGGTCACGACGAGCGTGACCCGGTTGGAGCTCTCGCGGGCCAAAACACCCCCAAGCCGGGTAACGAGCGCCCTGGCGTCGCGCCGCGCGAGCAGGGCCAGCTTCCCGCTGATCGCGACAAGCTGGCCTTCGAACGGCCGTTCTGGAGTTTGTGGGGCCGGGAGGCTCACCGGGCCACGATACCGTACGAACCACCTGTATAATCCCGCACACTTACCCGCTGTTAGCTGTTACAGGAGACTCCGAATGTATTCACGTGTTACGCAAGCTTTACTCGCCTTAACGATCGTGCTGTGTGCGGCACCGGCCTTCGCCCAGCAGACCGGCACCATCGCCGGCAAAGTCACCGACGCCAGCGGCGCCGCAGTTCCCGGCGCGACCGTGGAGGCCCGTTCCGCCGTGTTGCCCGGCCCGCGTGTCGCGGTCAGCGGCGGCAACGGCGCCTACCAGCTCGCGGCATTGCCGCCTGGTGAATACACCGTGCAGTTCACGCTGTCTGGCATGCAGACGATCACGCGCCGCGTCGACGTCCTGCTGAGCCAGGAGGTTCTGGTCAACGCGACGATGGCCGTGCAGGCGGTGAGCGAGAGCGTCACCGTCACGGCGTCGGCCGGCTACGTCGAGAAATCGACGGCGGCGATCAACAGCACGCTGTCGAACGACATCTTCAAGAACCTCCCGGTCGGCACCGAATACCGCGATCTCATCAAGCTCATTCCCGGCGTGCAGTACACGCAGGACGCGGTGCGCGGCCCGAGCGCCGCGTCCTGCGTGTACTGCACGCCGGACGCGGTGCGCGGCCCGAGCGCCGGCGGCAGCGGG
>JBKJHW010000108.1:0-21520 GCA_046598935.1 Vicinamibacterales bacterium
CTGCCCTTGCGGCGTGCCGCTCCGGTAGAGCGGCAGAAAATCGTCGTTCGTAATCGGATCCTTGTATTTCTTGCGGAGCAGCTTCGCCTCGTAAAGCTGGTCGAAGTTCTGCGGTGAGGCGCCCGGCCCCATTTTTCGCTGATACAGGTTGAGCGCGCGCACATATTGCTGCCCGCGAAACGCCAGCTCGGCTTCCTTCTCGCGGGTCGAATTGTGCTTCCACGCCGGGAGCGACGCGCTCATCCAGACAGCGGTCATCCCCATAATCACAAGGAGGACGACCATAGCGAAGCCTCCGGAGTCAGATTGTGAGGACCGCATGAACGTATTATCCTCACTACACCGCATGAGCCGTATCTCCCGTCTCTCCATTATTTTCGCCGGTTTCGGCGTCGTTGCTGCCGGCACGGTCGCCTGTGAGCGCGTTCCGCTCCTGGCGCCAACCGGGACGGTGATCAACCTGACCCTTGCGACCGACGTCGCCGCGCTCAACAGTTCCGTGGATGTCATCGCGGTCCTCATCGAGAATGGCGGCGCCTCGGGCACCGGCACAGGCACGGCCACCTCGACCACCGGCGCCGGCACCCCCGTCCAGAACGGCACCGTCGTCAGCTTTACGACGACGATCGGGAGGATTGAGCCTGCAGAGGCCAAAACGCAGAACGGCCGGGTCAACGTCAAACTCGTGACCAGTGGGCAGTCGGGCAAGGCCACGATTACCGCTTATTCCGGCGGCGCGAAGTCCACGGCCCAGATCACGATCGGCGCCGCGGCGGTCGAGCGCGTGCTCGTGTCGGCGGCCCCCGCGAGCCTCGGCTCCGGCGGCGGCTCGACGACGATCACCGCGAAGGTTGAGGACATCAACGGCAATCCGCTGGCAGGCGTACCCGTGCAGTTCAACTCCACCAAGGGCACGCTCTCGCCGCAGTCGGCCGTCACAAACAGCAACGGCGTGGCAGTCGCAACGCTCAGCACGACGGCCGCTTCTGACGTCACCGCAACGGCGGGCGCGAAGACGAGCGCGGTGGTCAAGGTCGAACTCGCGACGTTGGGGACGATATCGCTGACTGGGCCGTCGGGCTCATTCTCTGTCAGCTCCCCGGCTCAATTTACTGTCACAGCCGGGACCGTCCGCCTCTCGAACGTCTCACTCAACTTCGGCGACGGCGACTCGACACCGGCGGTCTCCATGACTCCCAGCCAGGCGCAGACCTATCAGCACTTCTTTAAGAATGACGACATCTTTACCGTCAGGGTCGCCGGGACAGATCCCGACGGAGCACAGGTGTCGTCGCAGATGCAGGTGGCCGTGACAAGGATCTCTGCGACAGTTTCAGTACCTTCGCCGACTGCGCCCTCACGGTCGGTTTTAGGGACCGTAACCTTGGCTCCAAACTCGCAGAATGCCGCTATCGATCGCTACGAGTGGAATTTCGGCGACGGGTCCGCGTCCGCCGTCAAGACGAGTTTCGGGAACACTCAGAGCCACACCTATTCAGCCCCCAATACTTACCGGGTGACGGTGCGAGTCGTACCGTCTTACGGCTCTCCGTTTACGATTGAGACGCAAGTGGTTGTCCAATAGACAGCGACTCTTCCGGCGAAGCAGCAGTTCGCTTCGCCTACCTATTACTTAAGTTGATCTGATTTAATCCCAGTCGGCGAAGCGGGTGCCGTCTAGCGAGACGCCGTCGGATCCGCTTTTGACATCGTAAATACCCGGCGAGCTGCTCGTGGCCGTCGGGTCAAGCTCCGCTTGCGTCGTCACCCAGGTGTCGGCCGACCGGGTGATCGGATCCTCCGGCACGCGGCGAAGGTAGCCTTCGCTCACGAGCGCCTGCAGCGACGAGGGGTACGAGCCCTTGTCCGCGTAGTACTGGTCGATCGATTCGCGCATGTGAAACAGGTCGGCCTTGAGCACGGCCTCTTTGGTTGCGCGGATCGAGTTGCGATACTGCGCGAGGGCGATCGTCGAGAGCACGATGATCAGCGACATGACGACCATCAGTTCAACGAGCGTCCAGCCTGCTTCCTTGCTTCGGGCGACGGATCGGTTGGCCATGGCGGGTCTCAATTCCAGTCCTTGTAGAACGTGCCGTCGAGCGCTTTGCCCTCGGATCTCGAAGCGACGTCGTACACGTTCGTGCCGCCCCAGACCGTCGACTTGGGATCGTCCTGCGACGCGCGCAGTTTCCACTCGGCGCGATTCGTCATCGGATCGATCGGAATACGCCGGAGGAAGCGAAGCTTCTTGCCGGACGCGTCGTTCTGCACGGCGACGCCGTCGACGAGCTGCTGCAGGTCCTTCGGGTAGTTGTCGCCGCCGACGGGAAGATCGAGCGGCGAAATCACGTTGTTATCCGCCGAGTCCTTGAACTTGTCGATCGCGGTCCGCATCTCGCGCAGCGAACGCCGCAGGTCGGCTTCCTTCGTGCGCTTCATCGACACGCGCGCGAGCGGAAGCGCGCCCATTGCCAGGATGCCCAGAATCGCGGCCGAGACACACAACTCGACGAACGTGAAGCCGCCTTCCGACGACGTCCGGGCCTTGCGCAGCCGAGCGAGCATAACGACTCCTTCCCTTTCCTACCGGACGATGATCTGCGGCGGGATGATCTGCATCGCCATGATCTGACCCGTCGCCGTTGTACCCATGCCCGTGATCGCCATGTTGGCCTGCCCTGCGGCGACGGCGTCGAACACCAGCGAGCCGATGAGGCCGGTGCCTGTCACGCCGCTGATGCCGGGCGGGCGGGCGATCGTGATCTCTACGCGGCCCGCGGCTTCATCGATCTTCGGCGTGAATGTCGTGGCGATGCCGCCGTTGCGCATGAAGGCGCCCTCGGTGACCGTGCGAGCCTTGAGTACGGCCGGGTTGTAGCTGATCGCGAGCGTGATCGTGCCGAGCTGATTCGCGTCGGTGATCTGGATCGGCATCGTGTACGGACCGCTGCCGACCTGCATCTGCCCGGGCGGCGTCACCGTGAGAAGCGCCGGGCGCGGCGCCGGCGGAGGTGTCGATCCCGCGGGCGGATTTGCCGGCTGGTTGGTGCCGCCGACCGGCGTCACCGGAACAATGTTTGGATTGCGGTTCGCCACTGGCGGGGGCGCGGCGGCCTGCCCGCCTGCGGCGCCTCCGGCTGTCGGATTCTGAACTTGCCCCGGCGGCGGCGTCACGGGCGCCAGCCCACCGCCGGCAGCGACCATCGCTGCGAGTTCTTCGGTCGTCGGCGGCGCCGCGATCAGCGGTGGCGGACCCGTCAAGCCGAAGTTGGAGTTGGTGCCGACGTAGATCGGCCGCAGGTCTTCAATCGTGAGCTCGTGGCCGCGAACGATGTGCGGTGTGATGATCATGACGATGTCGCTGGACCTCGATTCATTTCTCGTGGAGCCAAAGAGCGAGCGGAGCCACGGAATCTTCGTGATGCCCGGCAGGCCCTGCAAACTCTTGATGTCTTCTTCCTTGATCAATCCGGCCAGCAGATTCGACTCGCCGTCGCGCAGCCGCAGTGTGGTCATGACTTTGCGCGAGCGGAAGGTCGGGAGATCAGAGCCACCAGAGGTGACGTTTGGCCCTGGGGAACTATTCTCAACAACCAAGTCGATGCGAATCTCGTTGTCGTAGGTCACCGTTGGCAACATCGAGAGGTTGATGCCCACCTGTTTAAGGTTGAACGACGTCGTCGGGGTCGTGGCGAGACCGCCGGCCGCTACCGGCGCGAACGTCGTCGTTGGCACCGGAATTTCTTCACCCAGGTTCAGCGTAACAGTCTTCCCTTCGGTCCCCCGCAGCGACGGCCGCGCGAGGATCTTGGTGCGCGAGTCGGTCTCGAGCGCTCTGACGATGGCCGTCGGCACAGAGAGATAAAAGTCCGCCATGCTGACACCTTGGCTGATCGTGTTGAGATTGAACGGCGGCGGCGCGGTCGGCGCGCCGGCGGTGTTCGGCGGCGCTGCTTCCGGCGAGAACGTGAAGCCCAGCTGGTAGTTGCTGAGGTTGAGCCCGTACTCTTGCTGCTGCGCGCGGCTGACCTCCAGGATTTCGACGTCGATCACCACTTCTGCCCGGGGCTTGTCGGTCGACCGCACCAGGCGCTCGATGACCTGCATCACCGGGATCGTGGCCCGTACGACGAGCGAGTTCGAGGTCTTGTTCGGCTGGATCACCGGGCGAATCGCAAGACCCTGCACCTGATTGAGAAGCGCCATGAGGTTGGCGGACGTTTCGGTCGCCTCGGCGTGCGAGAGGTAGAAGGTCTGCACGACCTGGTCTTCGAGCCGCAGGCGATTGGCGGGCTGGTCCATCGCGATGAGAATCGTCTTCGAGTCGAGCACCTTGTAAAACAGGCCGTTGGCGCTGAGCACCTGGTTGAGCGCATCCTGCAGCGTCGAGCCGCTGAGCGTGACGGTATACGCCCGTGTCAGCACGTTGTCGGGCTGCGACGCGGTATCGTACGTGACGTTGATGCCGGCGAACGTCGCGATCGTTTCGATGACCTGGCGGACCTGCGTCTGATTGAACGTCAGCAGCGGGAGCGGCAGCCGCGGATCGACCGCGAGCTGCGGCAGCGGCGACGTCCGTCTCGCCTGCTCGCGCATCGTCTCCATCGCGGACTTCGGCCGTGACTCTTCGATCTGCTGCCGGATTTTGCGATCCATCTCGGCAGACTTGGCGACCGCCATCACGTTGGCCGGATCCACCTCGGACGCTGCCCGATACTCGGCGAGCGCGCCGGGCAGCTGATTCTGCGCCTCGAGCTGGCCGGCTCGCAGCATGTGCGCGGCCGAGGCGGCCTGCACGGCGCGCTGCAGCGCGACGCGGACGTCCACGCGATTCGGCGAGCTTCTCAATGCTTCGCGGTAATAACCGACCGCGCTGTCCCAATCGCCCGCCTTCGCGGCGTCCTGACCTCGCGTAAACGCGCGGCCGGCAGCGCAGCCCGATGCCAACGCGGTGGCGAGCGCCAGACAAATTCCCAATCGTTTCGTCATTCGCATCTTCGACTACGGCTCCGTTCCGCGCAGCGGAATCGTCTGTCGTCCCTTACCGTCCACATATTCCAAAACAATCGACTCGACGCCGATCCTGACGATGCGGTAACGCCCGTCAAGCACGTCGCCTTCAACGCCCGACATCATGCCGCGTCCGTCGCTGAGCGCCGCGCGCTTCTGCCCGTTTGGCAACTGCATCACGCCGACGAACTTCAGCGTGATCGGCGGCGGCCCAGCCGGCTGCGGCGGCGGCTGATACGCCGGTGGCGGCGGTGGCGGTGGCTGCGCAACTTCCGGCCGGGGCGGTGTCCGCGGCGGTGGCGGCGGCTCCCCGAAACGGAACGGATTCCGGCTCGCCGCGGGCTGCCCTTCGACCGGCTCGAGCGCGGCCAGCTTCAACGCGGACGGCAGCGAACTCGCCGGAATCACCGGCCCGACTGCGGCGCCGCTCTTCACAGCATTGGACGCCGCGGGTGTCTCGTCAGCCGGGTTGAATTGGCCATAGCCCCACCACGCGGTCCCGATGAGCAGCGCCACCATCACGCCTTGGCGGCCGAGACCCTCGCGCGACCAGAGCGGACGCGTCACTGGCCCCCCCGGTAATACGTGCCCATCTCGACCGAGAGTTGCAGCAGGCCGGCGGACGCGCCCGTGCCCTGCCGATTTGCCTGCGACAACGAGATGGAGTTGATCACGAGAAACGTCTCGGATGTTTCGACGTCGTAGATGAAACGCAGGATGGCGCCGTAGTCGCCGGTGAGCTCGACCTTCGCGCTTAAGCGGAGGAGATTGGTGTCTTTCACCTTCTCCTCTTCCCACGCGCGCGATCCGAGCCGCAGGTTGTTTTCACGCGCCAGCCGCGCCACTTCGACGAGCAGCACGCGCGAAGCCGCCGCCTGCGTCGACGGCAGGATCGAACCGTAGAACGTGGCCAGTTCCTTGTCCGCGCGTTCGCGGCTCGAGCGCGCGGACTGCATCATGCGCATGGCCTGATTGGCTTGCGCCAATGTCGCGCGCGCGGCGCTGGCTTCGTCGTGCCCGGACGCCACGGTGCTGCGCAGCGGGAACACGACCGCGCCGACGAGCACGGCGTCGATCATCAACAGTGCCAGCAGCGGAACAAGAATGCTCCGCCGTTCGGCGAAGATGCGGCGCCAGGTCATGGCCGGCCTCCGGCTTTCGGCGGCAGGTAGCGCGCCGTCACCGTCGTGCGGCGCGTGCCGTCGTCCGACGAGTCTTCCTGCTGGGGGAGGATGTCGTAGAACGCGCCCGTCGTCTGCAGTCGTTCGATGAACGTCGCGAGGTCATCCGTGCGCCTCGAGACGACCGTCATCAGCACGAGGACGCCGTCCTTGTCGATACTCGGCGCCACGGAATCAATCCGGACATCGTCCGGCAGCGTTTTGCCAATCAGGCTGAAGAACACTGTCCACGAGAACGTGCGCTCGTCGATCAGCCGATTCGCTTGCGTCGTGTTGAACGCCAGGCCCTTCAGGGTTTTCTCGTTGATTGATTTCCGGATGGCCGCCGCTTCGACATTCGCGCGATTGGTCGCGGCCTGGTCCTGCGCGATGCGGCCGCGAAGCTCGGTGCGCTGTGACGAGAGCGAGACGATCTGCTGAACGCTGAACACCAGCACGCCGATCGCGATCGCGCCGGCCACGGCAATCACAACCGTGACAAGGCGCTCGTTGTAAAACGGACGCGTGGAGAGATTGATGCCCCGCGTCATCAGGCGATGCCCCGTTCGCGGACGAGGGACTCCAGCGTCTGTACCGGCGTCTGCAGCCGGTCGCCGATCTCGCGCTTCGCGAGGTCGCGCACCGTGTCGTTCGCGCCGCCGGACAGGATGACGCGCTGAAACTGGGAGCCGCCGAGCCGGTCTTCGTAATACATCGCGGTCTGGTGCACGAGAGCGCTGAGCGGCTCGTCCTCGGCCGTGGCGCGGTGGCGATGAAACAGGAGCGCGGGCCCGCGCAGGATGGCGATCGTTGTCGAGTCCGAGGCCAGACAGACGAGCAGCCAGTCGCCCTCCGGCGCCGTGCCGCTTGCGATGACCGAGTTGATGACCGAGAGGCTCGCGACGTCCACGACGCCGGGATCGGCGCCGATCGCGTCAGCGACGCGCTCGTATTCCATGACGACCGCGCGGCTCGCCACCACGGCGGTGAATGTCGTGCCGCCGCTCCCCGCGCCGCCGGCGACAAAGCTCAGCACGCCGTCTTCGATGGGAAACGGCGTGGCCTTCTTCACATGCCAGCGAATCAGCTGTTCGAGATCCGCCGGCTTGGCCGGCACGACTTCGAGCGGAATCAGCGACACACGCGCCGCCGAATCCGGCAGCACGAGCGCGACGCGCTTCGGCGTCCCGAAGCCGGCTCGCTCCAGGGCTTTCTTGAGCGCGCCGATCACGACCTGCGGCTGTTCGATGTTCGTTCCGATCAGCGACGGCGTCACGGCGCCGGGCGGCAGGGTTTCGGAGACGGCGGATGCGCCGAGGGTCTGGCGGGCGCCCCCCGGGCGCGAGCCTGTCGCGACCCCCAACCGGGCAACGGTCAGGCGGCCGGCGGCAATCTCGATCGCCACCTCGGCGTCAGGCGGTGCCAACCACGACGGCAAACGAAGGGCGCGGCTCATTCGACGAACGTCACCTTGTTGATTTCGCGCAACGTCGTTGCGCCTTCGAGCACGCGCAGCACCGCGCATTCGCGCAGGAAACGCATGCCGTCTTCTCTCGCCGCCCGCTTGATTTCCGTGGTCGGGCGGCGGTCGAGAATCATGTCACGGATGCGATCGGTGAGATCCATCAGCTCGCAGATCGACGTGCGGCCCTTATAGCCCGTGCCGCTGCACTCGATGCAGCCCGTTCCCTCGTAAAACGTGTGCGACTCGGCAAGCGACGGATCGAGAGCGGACTCGATCAGGAACTCGCGCGTGACCTTCGCCGGCCGCTTGCAGTGCGTGCAGATCCGCCGCACGAGCCGCTGGGCCAGCACGCAGTTGAGCGCGGACACAAACTGGTACGGCTCGACGCCCATATTCAGGAACCGGCCCAGCACGTCGATGACGTTGTTGGCGTGAACCGTTGTGAAGACAAGGTGGCCGGTGAGCGCCGACTGGATCGCGATTTGCGCAGTTTCGGGGTCTCGAATTTCGCCGACCATTATCTTGTCGGGGTCATGCCGCAGAATCGACCGGAGGCCGCGCGCGAACGTCAGGCCCTTCTTTTCGTTGATCGGAATCTGCGTGATGCCGCGCAACTGGTACTCGACCGGATCCTCGATCGTGATGATCTTGTCTTCCATCGATTTGATTTCCGAGAGCGCAGCATACAGCGTGGTCGTCTTGCCGGAGCCTGTCGGCCCGGTGACGAGCACCATGCCGTACGGCTCGCGGATGTACTTCCGGAACCGGCGCATTTCGTCTTCCGGCCACCCGAGAATGTCGAGGCGGAGCTCGGTGAACTGCTCGCTGATCGATTCCTTGTCGAGCACGCGGATGACCGAGTCCTCGCCGTGCACGCTCGGCATGATCGAGACGCGGAAGTCGATCGCCTTGCCGCGGATGCGCAGCTTGAACCGGCCGTCCTGCGGCACGCGCTTCTCGGCGATGTCGAGCTCGGCCATGACCTTGATGCGCGAAATGATCGTGCTGTGGTGCTTCTTGTCGATCGGCTTCATCGCCTGCTGAAGCACGCCGTCGATGCGGTACTTCACATGCACGGCATCGTCGCCGGTCTCGATATGGATATCCGATGCGCGCCGCTGGATCGCGGTGAAGATCATGGAATCGACGAGACGAATGACCGGGCTCGCGTCGTTCGTCAGTTTGTCGACGGTCAGGTTCTCGTCGCCCGGCGCGTCGTCGTCGCGCAGAATCTGCATCTGGAAGCCTTCGGTGGCCTCCTCGAGCACGCGCGTCGAGCTTTCGCTCTTCTTGAGGATGTTCTGGATCGCCGCCGGTGTGCCGACGCACACGCGCACGGGCATATTCAGCTGCGCCGCCAGCTCGTCGATCGTGGTGAGATCGCTCGGATCGGAAACGACAATCAGCAGCGTCTGGCCGTCGCGCTGATACGGCACGAACCCGTACCGCAGCATGAGGTCCGCCGGAATGCTGCGAAACAGCGTGTTGTCGATCTTGAATTCTTCGAGGTTGACGAACTGGAGTTGATAGCGGAGCGCAAGACGCCGCGCCGTCGACTCCTCCGCCGCCGTGTCGACGACGCCGTCCGCGAGAATTTCCTCGACCGTCTTCAGATTGTCGGCCATCTGTCAGCCACCCGCCAGTGATGAAAGCTTGAAGAGCGGCAGGTACAGCGCGAGTACGAGACCCGCGATGACCGCGCCCATGACAATCAGTAAGACCGGCTCGACGAGGCCGGCGAAACGCGAAAGCGTCGTCTCATTCTCTTCGTCGTAGAAATCCGCGACGCTGTTCAGCATTTCGGCGAGCGCGCCCGTCGACTCGCCGACTTCGACCATCTCGATCGCAACGTCCGGAAAGGTCTTCTTCTTCGCCAGCGCCACGGCGAAGCCCGTGCCTTCGCGCACCTGCCTCGCGACGTCCGTCAGCTCCTCGGCAACCGCGCGATTCGCGATGGCCTTGGACGCGGTTTCGACCGCGTTCACCAGCGGAATGCCGCCCGTCAACAGCGTCGCCACCGTGCGCGCGACCTGCGCCGTGGCGAACTTGGTCGCCAGTGTCCCGGCGAACGGCACCTTGAGAATCATGGCGTCGAGTTGTTTCCGACTGCCCGGCTGCCGGAGCCAGAGCGCGCCGGTCACGAGCACCGCGGCGATCACGCCGAGTATCACCCAGAGCTGCGAGACGAGCGCGGTGGAGATGCCGACGAGAATCTGTGTCGGCACTGGCAGGTCCGCGCCGTTGCCCATCTGGCTGAAGAAGTCGGCGAACTGGGGAACGACCTTGAAGACGATGCCGAAGACCAGCACAACGGCCAGCAGCATCAGCAGCAGCGGATAGATCAGCGCCGAGATCGTCTTGGCGCGAACCGCCGCGATGATCTTCGTGTGATGCACGTAGCGGCGCAGCACGCCTTCGAGGCTGCCTGATTTCTCGCCCGCGAGCAGCGACGCCGTGTACACGCCGGTGAAGAGCGAGCCGTGCGCGATGAACGCGTCCGACAGCGCCGTGCCGCTGCGCACCTTGTCGTAAATGTCGTCGAGGACGCTCTTGAACAGCGGATTCTTGATGCGCTTGCGCAGGATATCGAGCGACTGCACCAGCGGAAGGCCGGCTTTGAGCAGCGTCGCCAGCTCCTGGTTGAAGAGCAGGAAATCCGTCGAAGGGATCTTGCGGCGCTGAGGCAGCCTGACCGAGGAAAGCGAGAAGCCACCGGCGCCAGAGCCGTGAACCGCAAGAAGGAAAATGCCCTTCTCTTCCAGCTCATGACGCAGCCGTTCCTCGCTCTCCGCGACGTAGGTCGTTTCCATGACCTGGCCGTTCGCGCTGGCAACCCTGCAACGAAACTCCACGTTTCTCCCTTGGGGGACCTCTTACCGGCTTTGGACGAGCGACATGATCCGGCGGACGTAGGCCTGCGTCTCGCGGTACGGCGGAATGCGGCCGTATTTCGCCACCGCGGTCTCGCCCGCGTTGTAGGCCGCCAGGGCCGTGGCCGTGTCGTCGCCGAAGCGATCGAGAAGGATCTTGAGGTGCTGCAGACCTGCCGTGAGGTTCTGCTCGGGATCGAACGGATCCGCGACCGAATAATGTTTCGCCAGCGCGGGCATCAGCTGCATGAGGCCCATCGCCCCCTTCGGCGACCGCGCGTCCGGCTGGTAGTTCGACTCGACACGGACGAGCGCGTGCGCCAGCTTCACCGGCACGCCGAACTGGCTCGCCAGCCTGTCGATCATCTCGGGCACCGACCCTGACGCCGGCTTCGGCGCCTCGTACGTCGGCAGCACGAACGTCGTCGAGGCATCCGCGTGGAGCACTTCATCGGGCGAGACGTTCGCAATCAGCGACGTCAGCGTGCGCATCTCTCCGCCGCCGCGGAGCATCAGGATCATCGTGTCGCCATCGACCGTCGCGGACTTCACGCTCAGCGTGGCGCCATTCGTCAGCCGGACGATGTCCGCTGACGCGGCCCGAGGCGCAAAAGCGCTGAGAGCAACGGTGAGCGCGGCGACGACAGACTTCACGCGTTACTTCGGCTCCACGAAGATGTGCATGACGCGGATGCCGAGCTCTCGGCTGTCAGTGCCTTTGCCGAGCTGCGCGAGGACAAACGTCTTGTCGATGTCGAGCCGAAGCTCGACCATGTCGGCGTCACCCAGCTGGGCGGCGCTGATCGGAATCTTACGAAGGGTTTCCTCGGTGTCTGTCGCCCCGAACGTCGTGACGGGCCTGCCGCCGACGACCAGCGTGACCTGCTGAGGCGGCGTGAAGAGATCGGCGCGGGCGTCGGACGAGAGATAGAGCGTGACGTCCTTACGCGGATTTTTGAAATTGACGACGCCGGATTTCTGCGTCCACTGCCATTCCTGCGTGTTGTTCGCCGCGAACTCCGGCTGATGCCAGCCGGTCTTGTAGATAAGGAAGACGTTCTCGGACTGCGGCAGAAGCTGAAGGGTGCCGACTTTGTAGGTGCGCTGATCGGGCTCCGCGCCCTGCAGCGGAAGGCGATCGTCGCCCTTATAGAGGCCGACGCGCACGGTCGCTTCGCCCGTGAAAGGGACGACCGGCACGAAGCGCTGGCGGGTGTACTGGACCCTTTGACCGGCTTTCCACTGCGAAGTGGGCAGGGTTGGATCGTGGTCGTCGATCCAAAGAGTGTCGCCATCTGGGTTTACGACGTGCACGAGCACCTTATAGTCGTCTTTGATCGGCGCGACGACGTCGAATTGGAAGGTAAAGTCGATCGGGCCTCCAAGGGCCACGCGATCTTTGCTTGCGGAAAAGGTGGGCGTCGCCACTGGCGGCGCGGTGTCTTTCTTATCGCACGCGGCGACGGTCGTCCCGGCCAGAGCGAGGAGCGAAACAATAGCGATTTTTACAGCGTTCGGCATGCGTCGGCCATCGTAACGTATTGCCGCATATCCTTCAATATGTTAGCCTTGCGGCGATTTAGAGATTTAGCATCCACATGACAAACGACGCACTCGGCATGATCGAAACCCGTGGGCTCATCGGAGCGATAGAAGCCGCCGATGCCATGGTCAAAGCGGCCAACGTAACGCTGATCGGCAAGGAATACATCGGCGCCGGGTTCGTGACCGTGTTCGCCCGCGGGGATGTCGGTGCCATCAAAGCCGCCGTCGACGCCGGCGCAGCCGCCGCCCGCCGCGTTGGCGAGTTAATGGCGGCTCACGTGATCCCCCGCCCCCACGCCGACGTCGAGCGCGTGTTGCCGAAGGCGGCGACCGCAGGCGGTAAGCCGTAGGCGCCAGACTCCGCTGATGGCGTTCGCCGCAGCACCTTCCCCACTGCTCTCCGACAAAGACCAGGCATCGATCGCTGACGTGCGATCGCTGGTCGAGCGCGCCAAACGCGCCGCGCCGATTCTCGCCGAATTCAGTCAGGCCCAGATCGACCGCATCGTTGATGCCGTCGCCGCGGCGGCGCGTCCCCGCGCCGAAGAGTTCGCGCGGCTCGCGGTCGAAGAGACCGGCTTCGGCGTGATCGCCGACAAGATCCAGAAGAACCTCTTCGCGTCCGAGAGAGTGTACGAATTCATCCGTCCGATGAAGACCGTCGGCGTCGTCAATCGCGATGAGGTGAAGAAGATCGTCGAGATTGCCGAGCCGTTCGGCGTGGTCGCGGCCGTCGTCCCATCGACGAATCCGACCTCGACCGCGATCTACAAGATTCTGATTTCGATGAAGGCGCGCTGCCCGGTCGTGCTCTCGCCGCATCCGTCCGCGGCGAAGTGCATCACGCGCGTCGCCGAGGTGCTGTCGGCAGCCGCGTGCGCCGCGGGCGCGCCCGAGGGCGCTATCGGCTGGATGACGAGCACCACACTCGCCGGCACGCAGGAGCTGATGCAGCACCGCGGGGTCTCGGTGATTCTCGCGACGGGCGGCATGGGCCTCGTGCGCGCGGCGTATAGCGCGGGCAAGCCGGCGTACGGCGTGGGCCCGGGCAACGCGCCGTGCTACATCGAGCGCACGGCGGACGTCGCGAAGGCCGCCAACGACATTCTCACGGGCAAGTCGTTCGACGGAGGCGTGCTCTGCTCGTCGCCGAACTCGGTCGTGGTCGACAGCGCGGTTGCCGAAGAAGCGCGACGGCAGTTTCAGGCGCAGGGCGGATACTTTCTTTCCGCATCCGAAGTCGATGCCCTCTCGAAGCTGCTGGTCACTCCGCAACGACTTCCCAATGCAAAACTCGTCGGCAAGTCCGCGATTTTTATCGCGCAGCAGCTCGGGATCACCGTGCCGCCACACACGCGCGCGCTCATCGCGGAGCTCAAAGGGGTTGGCCGCGACTACCCGCTCTCGATCGAAAAACTCTGCCCCGTGCTGTCGTACTACGTCGTGGCGGATTGGCGCGAAGGGTGCGAGCGCTGCAAGGAGATTCTGCAGTACGGCGGAATGGGACACACCATGTCCATCCACTCGGAGAATCAGGACGTCATTCTCGAATTCGGCCTCAAAAAACCTGCGTATCGCATTGTCGTAAATACCCCGACGACGCACGGTTCGATCGGGCTCACGACGGGGCTCGATCCGGCGATGACGCTCGGCTGCGGCGGGTACGGCGGCAACATCACGTCCGACAACATCTCGCCGAAGCATCTGCTGAATATCAAAAGACTCGCGTGGGAAATTCGGCCGGTAAATTCATCTCGCGCGGGGAGCGCGGGGGACGCGGGGCTTCCACAAATTCAAAAACCGGCTCCTCACACTTCGCTGGATGCGGCTGCGGTCACATCGCGCATCGAGGGACTCACATCTGCAAGAACTGCAAATACTTCGGGCCATCCTGTAAACCAGAGCGTCGCGGAATTCGTCTGTGAAGATGATGTCCGTACCGCCATCAAGCTTGGCCGCACGATCACCATCAACGAACGCACCATCGTCACACCCGCGGCCCGCGATGCGGCCGAGGCGGGAAAGGTCTTCGTTTATGCGAACTGGCGAGGCTAGAACGCTCAGGCTCGTGGGCGCCGCGCTGGCGACGCTCTTTCTCGCAGCATGCGGCGGCACGAAGACTCCTGTCACGCTGCCCACCGCTCCCCCGTCAGGGGCGTTGCCGGCGTCCAGCCAGGCTGGCGCGCCGCCACCATCGGGCGCCGCGGCGCCCGGGAGGCCGGCGCCAAACGCGCCGCAGAACGATGCCGTTTCGAAGCTCATCGGCGAAGCGGAACGTCATTTCACCGCCGGGCAAAACGAGCTGAAACAAGGCCGGCTGGCGGCTGCGCGCGCGGAGTTTGACCGCGCCGTCGGCGTGCTGATCGAATCGCCGCAGGGCGCGAAGTCGGATCCGCGCCTGCGCGCCGAGTACGAACAGCTGCTCGGGCGCATCAGCGCGCTCGAGGCGTCGGCGCTGCGGCAAGGCGATGGTTTTTCGGAGTCCAAGACGGAGCCCGCCGCGATCGACGCGCTGCTGGCGGTTGCGACATTCCCGCGCGCGACGGCCAGGACCGAAACGAACGTCGCTGCGGAACTCACGGAAGCGGCGTACGACCTGCCCGTGATCTCGAATGATCGCGTGTTGTCGTATGTGGAATTGTTCCAGGGCAATCTGCGGTCGTACCTGCAGGAAGCGCTGGGCCGCGGCAGCGTCTACCTGCCGCGAATCCGCGAGATTTTCCGGGAACATGGCGTTCCGCTCGATCTGGCGTACGTGCCGCTGGTCGAAAGCGCGTTCAAGAACAGCGCACTCTCGCGCGTCAAGGCCAAGGGCATGTGGCAGATCATGCTGCCGACGGCCGGCGACTACGGCTTGAAGTTCAACTGGTTCATCGACGAGCGGTCGGATTTCGAGAAATCCACGGTCGCGGCGGCCAGGCACTTCAAGATGCTCGGCAAGATGTTCAACGGCGACTGGAATCTTGCGCTCGCCAGCTACAACGTCGGCCAGGGCAAGGTGCTCACCGCGATCAGGAAATCAAAGACCCGCGACTACTGGGAGATGTCGCAGTCGACGAAGTATTTGCCGCGCGACACGCGCGCGTACGTCCCGATGATCTGGGCGACGATCATCATCGCCAAAAACCCCGAGCAGTTTGGGTTTGACGTGATCACGGAGGCGCGGCTCGCGTACGACACGATCACGGTGTCTGATGCGATCCGGCTCGATACCGTGGCCGAATGGGCCGGCTCCACGGTCGACGGCATCCGCGCGCTCAACCCGGAGCTGCGGCGCCTCACCACGCCGATGGGCGTGCACGATCTTCGCATCCCGGTCGGCACCAGGCCGCGCGTTGAGGCGAAGCTCGCCGCGGCGGATCCGTCACTCTTCGCCAATTTCGTCTCGCACGCGGTGAAGAGCGGCGAGACCATGGCGTCGCTCGCGAGAAAGTACAAGACCACGACGACCGATCTCGCGGAGATGAATCAGATCAGGCGCACGGCGAAGCTGCGGCCGGGCCAGCGCCTGTTCGTGCCCGGCGCGATTACGGGGCCCAGCGCGCGCCCGGCGATCGCCGCCACGACGGCTCCGTCGAAGCTGGCGGCGTCATCGGCGCGGCCCGCTGCCTCGGCGCCGCGGACGGTCACGTATCGCGTGAAGTCCGGCGACTCGCTCTTCAAGATCGCTCAGCAGTTCGACGTCACGATCGATCAGATCAAGCGCTGGAACAACCTGCGCGGCTCGGCGATCGGCATCGGCGACCGGCTGAAGATTCAGCGGCAGTAAGGGCTTCCAACCTTGGGGGGCCATGGAGGGCCATGGAGATTTTCTCCATGTTCTCCAAGGTGAATAGATTGCGTTTTCTGCACTCTTGCTAAAAACCTGCTGGACAAGCACTTGGCCCGCGGCTTGCTGCCTAGTGACTCGTGCTTGCTCGCCTGCTCACAGCCGCCGTCACCGGAATAGACGCGATCCCCGTCTCCGTCGAGGTCGACGTCCACGGCGGTCTGCCCGGAATGACCGTCGTCGGGCTCCCGGATGCGAGCGTGCGGGAGAGCCGCGAGCGCGTGCGCTCGGCGATTCGCAACTCGGGCTTTCCGTTTCCCGTCGGGCACGTCGTCGTCAATCTCGCGCCGGCTGACGTCAGGAAAGTCGGCGCGGCGTTCGATCTGCCGATCGCACTGGGAATCCTCGCGGCAGACCGGACGCTGCCGTTTCGCAGCGGCTCGCCGCCGATGGTCGCGGGCGGCGTTTCCCTCGACGGCAGTGTGCCGCCGATGCGCGGCGTCCTGCCGATTGCGGCTGCGGCGCGGCGTGATCAACGGCCGCGCCTGCTCTTCCCTTCCGCAAATCTCGCTGAGGCGGCGATCGTCGAGGGACTCGATCTGTTTCCAGTGAGCTCGCTATTTGAAGCCGCGCAGGTGTTCTCCGCAGAAAACCCCGAACCCTCCGCCAGGCCGGAGGCCGCGGCGATGACCATTGAAGAATCCGGGCACGAAGATCTCTGTGACGTCAGCGGCCAATTGCTGGCGCGTCGAGCGCTCGAGATCGCGGCCGCCGGCGGTCATCATTTATTGCTGTCCGGTCCGCCAGGCGCGGGAAAGACGATGCTGGCCCGGCGGTTGCCCGGAATTCTGCCACCGCTCTCATCAGAGGAAGCGCTGACCGTGACGACCATCCACTCGATCGCGGGCTCGCTGCCTGCGGGCGCTGGATTACTGCGCACGCGGCCGTTTCGCGCGCCGCATCACACGTGCTCCGAGATTGCGCTGGTCGGCGGCGGCACGCTTCCGCGGCCGGGCGAGCTCAGCCTCGCGCACGAAGGCGTCCTGTTTCTCGACGAGCTTCCTGAGTTCAGCCGCCGCGTGCTTGAGACGCTGCGGCAGCCGCTCGAAGCCGGATCGATCACCATCGCGCGCGCGGCCCGCACGGTGAACTTCCCGGCGCGCATCACGCTGGTCGGCGCGATGAATCCGTGCCCGTGCGGCTACGCGAACGACGATCAGCGCAAATGCAAATGCGCACCGGCGACCGTCGAGCGCTATCAATCGCGACTGTCAGGCCCGATGCGCGACCGGTTCGATCTGACGGTCGCCGTGCGTTCCGTGCCGTGGCGCGACTGGCGCGCGCTCGGCGGCGGCGAGCCGAGCGAACCCGTGCGCGCTCGCGTCATCGCCGCGCGGCGTCGGCAAGCCGATCGCCAGGGCGCGCTCAACGCGCAGCTCGCCGGGGCGCCGCTCAAACGCGCGTGCGCGCTCCGCCGCGATGCCGAACGCCTGCTCGCCCACGGCGTGCGCCAGATGATGCTCACGGCGCGCGGCGCCACGCGCGTGATTCGCGTGGCGAGAACCATCGCCGATATGCGGGCGAGCGGCGACATCGGCGCCGAGGATGTGGCCGAGGCCCTGCAGTTCAGATCGCCTGCGTAAACAACCGCCGAACCGCTGGAGATCGTATGTATATGGAGGTATCATATGTTCATGCCAAAGAAACCATTGTCAGTCACTCTCGAAGAAGACAACATCCTCTGGCTGCGGGGCCAGGCGCTCGGCAGAAAGCAGCGCAGCGTCAGCGAGGCACTCGACGTCGTCGTCACGGCCGCCCGGCAGAATCGGTTTGGCGCAACGCCGCGGTCCGTCGTGGGCACGGTGGATATCGCCGGTGACGACCCGGGCTTGCTGGGAGCGGACGCCGCCATGCGGTCGCTGGTCGACGCCTCACTGGGACGCCCCTCGGGAAAAGGCGCGCGACGTGCGTGACGCAAAGGCGTATGTCACCGACACGCACCCGCTGGTCTTTCACGCGTCTGGCGGCAGCCGTCTCGGCAAGCGGGCGCGCCAAGCGTTCGCAGCGGCCGAAGCGGGCCGCGCCATTATCTATGTGCCGGCGGTGGTCATCTGGGAAGTCGGACTGCTCGCACGGGCGGTGCGGATCAACCTGCATCGCCCGGTGCGCGCGTTCTTCGCGGATCTGTTCAGCAACTCCGCGTTTCAGCCGCATACGCTCGATGTCGATCAAATCTTCGAGGCCGACGACCTGCGCTTCACTCGCGATCCGTTCGACCAGCTTGTCGCCGCGGCGGCCAGAGATCTTGGGCTGCCCCTCCTGACCCGGGACGAAGCGATTCGCGATTCCGGCGCGATCGATGTCATCTGGTGATTCACTGACCGTGAACACGGGACGTGCTGCGGGCCGGCCGGTCGCCGCATATCTGAAGCTGCTCGACCTCGGCGTTCCGCCGATGGAAGAAGTCGAGCGCCGCCTGCTCCTTGCGCGCGACTTCGCGTCGAAGTTCTCTTCGGTACTGACGTTGGCGTCGTCGGCGTGATCTTCTCGGAGCATGGCTAAACACTCCGCATCAAGAAGACCCGCGAAGAAGTCCTTAAAGACAAACAAGAAGGCGACGACGAAGGGCAAGGTGCGCAAAGCGCCGGCCAAAAAGAAGGCCGCGCCGAAAGCGAGCGGCTCGCGTAAGGCTGCGGCCAAGCGCGCCGCAAAGCTGAAAGCGATTGAGGCCGCGCGCGTGGCCGAACAGACGGCCGCCGCGACGGTCAGCTACGCGCCGCCGCCGTTCGAGGCCGACGCGGACCCGTCGAGAGCGCCCGGCAAGCAGCATCGGCACCCTCCCGTGAACGACCCCGGGCCGAAACACTCGCAGGTCGCGATCCCGAGAATGCGCGCGCCCTTCAACCGTCGCATGAACATCGGCCGGTAGCTGAGATAAGGGAATCGCGCGAACGGCTCGGTCCGCAGTCCTATGCTGAACTCAAGGCGTGGCTGGGCTTGGGCAGGTAGCCGATTACCTTCGCGCCGGACGCTAAACCCTTCCGGCACGCGGCTTTAGAGCTTGCCTGTGTCTTTTTGTACATGGTAGGATCACCCTCTTCACGGCATGCGATCACCGCGATATTCACTCATCGTCGCCAACCGTCAGACGGGCACTGTCCGCCGCCTGACGATTAGCCGCCGTCCGGCGGTCCTGATTGCATGCACGGTCTTTGCAATTCCGGTATTAATCGGTCTCGGCGCGCGTTCGTCAGGCCGAGCCGAGATTGCCGCTCTTGAAACGCAGAATGCGGCACTGCACCTCGAGAATGACAGCTATCGCGTGGCGACCGGCGAGTTGGCGGCGCAGATTTCCACGCTTCAGGGCGCCATGGGTGATCTGAGCGAGCAGGCGCAGTTGGACCCGGCGTCGCGCGGCGCGATCGACAACCTCCCCGCGAGGCTCAAGGCGCGCGCGATGGGCGGCGCGCCCATGCTCACGCCGATTGACGGCGCGCCGTCAGCGCGGCCGACCGAGGGCGAGAACACCGCGTCGACGCTCAACATCCTCAAGGATCTTCTCGGCGTGCTCGAAGCGCGCCTCGATTCAGTGCGCACTGGCGTCGAGCGGCAGCAGGCCCTCGCGGCGGCGACGCCGTCCATCTGGCCGGTGGTCGGCTGGCTTTCCTCCGCCTTCGGTTCGCGCAAAGATCCGGTGAGCGGCGGCGCGGACTTCCACCCGGGGCTCGATATCTCGGCTGATTACGGCACGCCGGTCAAAGCGACGGCCGAGGGCACGATCGAAACGGCAGGCTGGGCCGGCGACTACGGCAACATGATCCTCGTCAAGCACGGCTATGGAATGTCCACGCGATACGGCCATCTTTCGCGGCTTGCCGTCAGCTCCGGCTCGAAAGTTCAGCGCGGCCAGATCATCGGTTACGTCGGCGCGACGGGCCGCACGACGGGATCTCATCTGCACTACGAGATCATGATGAACGGATCGCGCATCAATCCTCTGAACTTGCTCGGCTCTCGCTAAGATAATCTCTGCGCTCCGACCGTTGGCGCGTCTTTTAGACGCCGCGCAGGTTGACGCTCCCCCGGCACTCCCCTAAGATTGATGGATTACCCAGACGGCCGCGGGGCTCGTCTAGAGGAATCATGATCAATAAGCTCCTCGCGAAAGTTATCGGCACCCAGAACGACCGCGAACTCAAGCGACTCTGGCCGATTGCCGCGCGTATCAACGAGCTCGAGCCGTCCGTCGCGTCGCGCTCGGACGCCGAGCTCAAAGCCAAAACGACCGCCTTCCGCGAGCGCGTCGCAAACGGCGAGTCGCTCGACAGCATCCTGCCTGAGGCCTTCGCGGTGGTGCGCGAGGCCGGCAAGCGCGTGATGAACATGCGTCACTTCGACGTACAACTCATCGGCGGCATGGTTCTCAATCAGGGCCGGATCGCCGAAATGAAAACCGGCGAAGGCAAGACGCTCGTCGCCACGTTGCCGGCCTATCTCAACGCGCTCGAAAGCAAAGGCGTGCACGTTGTCACCGTCAACGACTACCTGGCGCGCCGCGACTCCGAGTGGATGGGCCGCGTCTACCGCTTCCTCGGCATGTCGGTCGGCGTCATCCAGCACGAGCTGACCGACGCGGAACGCCAGGTCGCCTACTGCGCCGACATCACGTACGGCACGAACAACGAGTACGGGTTCGACTACCTGCGCGACAACATGAAGTTCGAGCTGTCACAGTACGTGCAGCGCGGGCACAACTTCGCGATCGTCGACGAAGTCGACAGCATCCTGATCGACGAAGCCAGAACGCCGCTCATCATCTCGGGCCCTGCGGAAGAGTCAAACGAGCTGTACTACGAAGTCGACCGCATCATCCCGAAGCTCGTCGCCGGCGCCGTGACGCAAGGCAACGTCAAAGCGGAAGATCGCGAAGAACTCGAGAAGAGCGGCGACTTCATCGTCGACGAGAAGCACAAAACGGTTCAGCTGACCGAATCCGGCATGGCGAAGGCCGAGAAGCTGCTCGCGCATCGGCTGGCTCCGGGCTCGAACGGGCTCTACGATCCGCTGAACATGCCGCTGCTCCACCACGTGCAGCAGGGTCTCCGCGCGCATTCGCTGTTCCGGCTCGACGTCGACTACATGATCAGCGAGGGCCAGGTCGTCATCGTTGACGAGTTCACGGGCCGGCTCATGCCGGGCCGCCGCTGGAGCGACGGGCTTCACCAGGCCGTTGAAGCGAAGGAAAAGGTCAAGATCGAGCGCGAGAACCAGACACTCGCCACCATCACCTTCCAGAACTACTTCCGCAAATACGGCAAGCTCTCCGGCATGACCGGGACGGCCGACACCGAGGCCGAAGAATTCAACAAGATCTACAAGCTCGACGTCATCGTCGCGCCGCCGAACCGCACGCTCTCACGCATCGAAGAGCCGGACAGCGTCTATCGCACCGAACGCGAGAAGCTCGACGCGATCACGAAAGACATCGTCTCGAAACAGGAAGTCGGCCGGCCGACCCTCGTCGGCACGGTCTCCATCGAGAAGTCGGAGAAGCTTTCAAGCCTCCTGAAGCGCAACGGCGTCAAGCACGTCGTGCTCAACGCGAAGTATCACGCGCAGGAAGCCGAGATCGTCGCGCAGGCCGGCCGCACCGGCATGGTCACGATCGCCACAAACATGGCGGGCCGCGGCACGGACA
>JBKJHW010000088.1:0-57993 GCA_046598935.1 Vicinamibacterales bacterium
CGACGTCTCCGATCTCATGCGCGGGAAACTGGCGCGCTTCAGCCAGGAGCGCTTGGTGCGTTTCCTCAACGCCCTGGACATGAACGTACGCATTCAGGTCGGTCCGCGAAAGCGGTCACGTGTGCGTGCAACGGTGACGGCTGAACTCGTGGGGGCTTTCTAGGAAGGCCTGAATGCGCACGTTCATGTCCAGGGCGTTGAGGAAACGCACCAAGCGCTCCTGGCTGAAGCGCGCCAGTTTCCCGCGCATGAGATCGGAGACGTCGGGCGGCGCGATGCTGAGTACCTTCGCCGCGTGTCGCTGTGTCCAGTTCTTGTCGGTGACGATCGCGCGAATCACGCGCGCCAGCTCCGCTTTCGCGAGACGCTCAGCGGCATCAGGCAGCCCCAGATCCTGGAAGACATTCCCGCTGCCGAGTTCCATCGCCATGCGATCCGACGCCTTTGCGCGCTTTGTCTTCGTCGCCATCACTGCCCCCTGCGCTTTCCGTAGGTCTCGTCGTGGTGTTGCTGGGCCGCCTTGAATCGTTGAAGCACGCGGTCTTTGTCTGCTCGAGGCGTCTTGATCCCGGATTTCGATTTCTTCATGAACACATCAAGCACGTAGACCACGTCAACAAAGACCGCCGTATAGACCGCACGATAGGTGTCACCGTCATGGTCTTCGACGATCTTCCAGATCTTGTGTGGCAACCCCTCGCCGAAAGGCTTGGCCCCGGAAGGCGTGTCCCCGTACTGCACGTCCAACAGCGCCGCGCCAAAGACATCCTTCACGTCTTCCGGCAGGTCGTTCAGGCTCCGCTTGCTCCCGCTCACCCACACGAGCGGCTTCCGCGGCAGAGCCAAGAATGACGACACTGCCGAGATGTTAGCAATTCTGCTATTTCACCGCAAGCCAAGGCCGGCGGAGAAGCCGATCGGTTATTACCACTTGCGCCATCGTGGCGCCGATCCGCGAATTTTCGCCTGATCTACCGAAACAACGGCATCGCCGACGCCCGCGGCAATAACCGCCTAGCGATAACCGATTCGATGCCTTCTAAGCCGGTGGTCGCTGGTTCGAGTCCAGCCGGGCGCACCAACCGCCCGCGCCGCGTGCCCATCGCGGGCGGAGGGCAAAAGGCAGAGGGCACAAGGCAGAGGTTCCTTCGCCTTGTGATCGCGCCTTCACTTTTATTCCGGACGAATGGCACTGTGTGTCCCAGTGGCAGACGCAACGATTCGCGAGTTGAGAGTTTCTGCGAAGTTGTCGCAGGCTGAGTTCGCCAACCGCCTCAATGTCGCCTTGGTGACGTACCGCGGGTGGGATTCCGGTCGGCGTTGTCCACCGCCAGAGGCCATGGTCAAAGCCCGCGAACTCACGGCGCACGGCCCCGACGATCAACTGGTCGAACTTCGAGTGTTGGCCACGCTGATCGGCGTGAGCGTCTACCGTTTGCGTGAAGCCGCCAGAGACGGGCGCTTGGCGGTGACCTACGACAATCGCGTGGTGTTCGGGAGGCCCGTGCCACGCGCCACACGCGTGGCTGCGAGCTGTTCAGTCTGAGCGGTGCAGCAGGCCGTTGACCAAAGCGGGAGTGTCATCTTCATGCTGAGCCCGTTGCCGGACCAACCAATGTTCCAAGTGACCAGCTTCATCCTTGGTTCTTGGCCGGCACGCACATTTCGCGACATCGACGCGCCGCATAATCCCATGCCGAGAATAGGACTCCACCCTCCTCTGTCGGACTTGCGACAATGAACGGATCCTCTCCGAATGCTTTGTAGCTACTGGACAACGCCTCTGAGGTCACTCCTGGCGTATATGCCGAATGCAGGTAATCGTCGACGATCTTCTTCGATGCTGCGATCGCAGCATCAAGGGTTGGAAACTCACCGAGCTCGTAGCGCTCGGATTCATCCATGTAGTGGAAATTGTCGTCGACGAAAACTTTGTATGTCATTTGTAACCTGAGTGCCTGAGCCATCTAGCGCTCGCGCTCACCCGTGGCTGCTCACTGGCGTCACCGCGGGCGGCGAGGGCAATCCTGACACAGGGAATGAATGAGCACTCCAAGTGTGCAAGTAGCGGTGAATTCAAGCGGTCGCTGCAACGTGGAGGACTATGGGCAGCGTGCAGCGACAATTTACGACGGCAGACAGACATGAGATGTGGCGGCGGTGGCGGCAGGGGGAGTCGGTCACCGAGATTGCGAGGGCGCTGACGCGCGCCCAAGGGCTGATCTTCGGGAAGGTCCAGCGGTGTGGGGGGATCCCTCCACGCCCGCGCCGACGGGCGGCGCGCGCGTTGACCGGGACCGAACGCGCGTTGATCGATCACGCCGTGCGGACTGGCGTGACGTTTCGCGCCATCGCCCGGACCTTGCATCGGCCGCCGTCCACGATTAGTCGGGAAGTGCGTCGCCATGGCGGGCGTGCGCACTATGCGGCGGCCGTCGCCGATGCGGCCGCGTGGCGCGCGGCGCAACGGCCGAAGCCGTGCCGGTTAGCCGTCGAGCCCCGGTTGCAGCGGCTCGTGGCTCGGAAGCTGCAGGCCTGCTGGTCCCCGCGACAAATTGCGGGCTGGCTGCGGGTCACGTACCCTGACGTGCCCGCCATGCAGATCTCGCACGAAACGATCTATCAAACGCTCTTCGTCCAGAGCCGTGGCGCGCTCAAGCGCGAGCTGCTCGCGCATTTGCGCCGGCGGCCCGCGCTGCGCCACGCGCGCGCGGCCGACGGGATCCAGCCGCACCGCGGGCGGATTCCCGAGGCGATCTCGATTCGGGAGCGTCCCGCCGCCGCCAATGACCGCGCCGTCCCAGGGCATTGGGAAGGCGACCTGTTGCAGGGCGCGCGCCAGTCGTACATCGCGACGCTCGTTGAACGGCAGTCGCGCTATGTGCTGCTCATTCGCCTGCCGAATAAAGAGACCGCGACGGTCACGCGCGCGCTGACGCGGCGCATTCGCCGGTTGCCGCAGCACCTGCGCCGCTCTCTGACGTGGGATCGCGGGCACGAAATGGCCGCGCACCGCACGTTTACCATCGCGACCAACGTCCAGGTCTATTTCTGCGATCCGCGGAGTCCGTGGCAACGCGGCTCCAACGAAAATACCAACGGGCTATTACGCCAGTACTTTCCGCGCGGCGTGGATATCGCGGCCTATTCCCAAGCGCAACTGAACCGCGTCGCGCATCAACTGAACACCCGGCCGCGCGAAACGCTCGGTTTCACAACGCCAGCTGCTATGCTGGCGTCAATTGTTGCAGCGACCGCTTGAATTCACCCTGTTTAAAAAACTGAATACTCCATGGCTCTCCATGGCCCTCCAAGGTGAATAGCTCTTACCCGCCGGTATAAAACGTCAGCTTGGCCGGCGCGAGCGGCGTGCCGTCGGGCGTCGTGATGCCTTCTGAAAAATCAATAGTGATGGTCGCGAAGCGCGGCAGCGCGCCCGCAAATTTCAGCTCGACCGCGAGCGTGCCCGGCCGGTAGGCGAGCGTCATCGCCGGCGTCGGCGTGTCGACGCCGTTGACGACGGCAGTCACTTTCACGCGGCCGTCGAATGTGTCGGATTTCATATCGCGCGAGAACTGAATTCGCACGAGCGTGTCCGTCGCGATTGCGGTTTCGTCGTTGGCCGGGACACTGAACGAGATCGCCGGCGGCGCAGGGGGCGGGCCTGCCGGCGGAGCATCACCGGCCGCCGCCGCGTCGTCCTGCGGCGTCGACTGGTTGACGGCCGTCGCGCGAAGCATCGGCAGGCCGTTGACGATTGTGGCTGTGCCGGTGACTTCGAGCCACCGGCCAAGGTCGCGGCGTGCCTGCGTGTCGAGGTCGAAGCCCTTGCCGCGAGGTCGCGTGCCTGTGACCCACGTGGCGCCGTCTGCGGCCTGCAGTACGAAGTCGTGCTCGGTCTGACGCGGCCAGCTGGGCATGTCGCCGGCCAGGTTACGCCCTCTGAAGCGGCCGCGGAGCGAGATCGGCTTGCCGTCGAATTTCTCCGGAAACATCGCGAGCGTTCGGATGCTTGGCGTCGTCGTGATGTCCTCGGACGGCGTGGTCGTGGCCGCCACGATTGCGAAGAACGTCTCGCGCGCCGGCCACTGCGCGCCCGGGCCGAGCACGGCGTCCATCGCGGCCTTGAGTTCGAACGCCGTTACGCGCGAATCGTCGGGCGCGAATCTCCCGACATCGACGAACGTGCCGCGGATCTCGACTGCGCGATCGGTCGTGGGCGATCCGCGGAAGATCACGATCAGGTGTTTGTTGGCGTCGGTGGGCAGCCGCCACACGCCGTCGATGATCCGCGGGGTGTCCGTAATCGCGACCGTTCGCGAGTGAAAGAACAGCGGATTCGATAACAGCAGTGCGCGCGTGGATGCGATACGCGACTGCGTCTGCGCGCCCGCGGCGCCGGCGACGATGCCGGCGGAGAGGATTGCGACGAACGAGCGGCGCCACATGCTCCGAGTGTAATGCGAATTTGCTGTTAGAATTTCCAGCTTGTGACGGGCAGGAACAAGGCGCGGGCTGGTGGCGATCAGGTGTCGGAACTTACGGCCGGACGCCTGTCGGTTTACCTGCGCTGCCTGAATGCGCTCGACGCTGACGGCGTTAAGTCCGTCTCCTCGAAAGCGTTGGCCGAACAATTTCAACTGAACGCGGCGCAGATTCGCAAAGATCTCGCGTACTTCGGCGCGTTCGGCGTGCGCGGCGTCGGCTACTACGTCAAAGAGCTCAAGCGGCACCTGCGCCAGATTCTCGGCCTCGATCGCACAGTGAAGGTGGCCATTGTGGGGGCCGGCAACCTCGGGCTCGCTCTCGCGGACTATCCCGGCTTCCGGCAGGAGGGCTTCGCGATCGTCGCGCTCTTCGACACTGAGCAGGTTAAGATTGGCCATCGGTCGAAGGGTGGCGTGCGCATTTTGGACGTGAACGATTTTTGCAAGATGGCGAAGAAGGAAGGCATCGATATCGCCGTCCTCGCTGTTCCGGCGCGAGCCGCGCAGGCGGTTGCCACGCAGATCGTCGCGGCGGGCGTGCGCGCGATCCTCAGTTTTTCGCCCGGCACCTTGAAGGTGCCGCCGCAGGTGAAGTTGAAGAACATGGACCTGACGGTCTCGCTTGAGAGTCTGTCGTTCTTTCTCGCGAGAGGTGATGGCGATTCCGGCACGTAAGCTCTCGCATGTGGATCCGCGCGGCCGCATTCGGATGGTGGACGTCGGCGACAAAGCCGAGACCGATCGGGAGGCCGTCGCGGCCGCAGAGATTCGCGTCAGCAAAGCGGCGCTTTCCGCCGTCCGTCGCGGCGCTGTGAAGAAAGGCGATCCCCTCCAGATCGCCCGCATCGCCGGGATCATGGCGGCCAAGCGCACCGCCGACATGATTCCGCTTTGCCATACGCTAGGTCTTACCCATATTGACGTCGACATCAAGCTGCGGCCGTGGGGCTACGAGCTGCGCTCGATGGTGCGCACGAAGGGCCGCACGGGCGTCGAGATGGAGGCGCTCGCGGCCGTGACCGTCGCCGCGTTGACGATTTACGACATGCTGAAGGCTGTCGACAAAGCAATGACGATCGGCCGCGTCCGCGTGCTCGAAAAGCGCGGCGGGCGCAGCGGGCATGACCGGCGGCCGGAGTGAGCGCCAGTTGATGTCTGCCAACGACGATCTCGCCGCGATTCCAGACACCCTGGCCGAGCTTCCGTTCTTCATTTCGGGCAGATTTCCGCATCCGCAGTTGATTGGTGTCTGTCGCGCCAGCGGCGTCGAGTTCACCAGCGGCCGGGACTTGCTCACGATCGTGCGCGAGATTTCACTCGGCCTCGAGACGCTCGGCATGGTGCGCGGCGGGCGGGTGGCCATCCTCGCGGAAAGCCGGCCGGAGTGGGTCTTCGCCGATCTCGCCATCCTCGCCGGTGGCGCGGTTACGGTCCCGATCTATCCGACGGTGTCGGCCGAGCAGGTCACCACGCTCATCGCCGACAGCGGCGCCACAATCTGCATCGCGTCAACCCCGGAGCAGCTCGCGAAGGTACTTTTCGCCGGGGACCGCTGCCCCTCGCTCACGGCGGTTCTCACGATGTTCGAACCGCCCGCCGACACCGGGCGCCTGACGGCGTTGTCGATCGCGGGCGCTGCCGCCCTGGGGCACCGCTCGATCGTGGATGGCCAGGGCGTCGCGCGCGCATTCCGGGAACGCGCGAAATCCGTCGCGCCGGGCGACCTCGCGACGATCATCTATACCTCCGGGAGCAGCGGCGAGCCGAAGGGCGTGATGCTCACCCACGCCAACATCGTCGCCAACCTTCGCGGCACACAGCAGGCGCTGGAGCTCTCGGAAAAGGACACGAGCCTGTCGTTCCTGCCTATCTGCCACGCGTTCGAGCGAACAGCGGTCTACGTCTACCTGACCCATGGCGTGTCGCTGGTGTTTGCCGAGTCGATCGACACCTTGCCGCGCGACCTGCTGATCGTCAAGCCCACGGTGATGAGCGGCGTGCCGCGCGTCTACGAAAAAATGCTCGACCGGATCTTCGAACGCGGCCGCGCCACGAAAGGGTTGCGGCGGAAAATCTTCGACCTGGCAATGGCCGTCGCGCGCGCCCGGGGTGAGTCGATTCCAGACGGGCGATCGGCGCCGGTGTGGGCGCGGGTGTTCGGTCCGCTCTGCGATCGCGTCGTGTTCTCTAAGATCGCGGCGAATCTCGGCGGCCGCATTCGCTACACGGTTTCCGGCAGCGCGCCGCTCCGCGAAGACGTCGGCCGGCTGTTTTTTGGCATGGGCATTCCCATTCTCGAAGGCTATGGCCTGACCGAGACCGCGCCGGTTGTGACGGTCAATCTGCCCGACCGCATTCGCTTCGGTTCAGTGGGCCCGCCCCTCCCGAACGTCGAGGTTCGAATCGCCGCGGACGGCGAGATTCTCGTCCGCGGTCCCAACGTCATGACGGGTTATTTCAACCGGCCAGATCTGACCGCGGAGGCGATCAAAGACGGCTGGTTTTACACCGGAGACGTCGGGCGGATGGACGATGAAGGCTGCCTGCACATCACCGACCGCAAGAAGGAAATCATCGTGACGTCCGGCGGCAAGAAGGTCGCCCCTCAGCCGATCGAAGCCGCTCTTCGCGGGCAGCCGGTGATCGGCGATGCGATCGTGATTGGCGACCGGCAACGATTTCCGGCCGTGCTCGTCCTCCCTCGATGGCCGGTCCTTGCCAGCGCCGTCGGTGTCCCGGCGCCTGCCACCTCCGCCGAGCGCGAAACGCTCGCCGCGCGGCCCGAGGCGCGCGCGCTGATCCAGGCGGCAATCGACGAAGTCAATGCGCCGATGGCGCAGTACGAAAAGCTGAAAGCGTTCGCGGTGATCGTTGAAGACTTCTCGATCGCAGGCGGCGAGCTGACGCCGACGCTTAAAGTGAAGAGGCGCGTGATCGAGCAGCGCTACGCGGCACAAATCGCGCAGATCTATTTACCATGAGACGCGGTGAACGGCTGTGACGAGGTCGGCTCTATATGGATCACGACATCTTTCAGCGCCGGGAATGTCGCCATTAACCTGTCTTTGACCACGTGAGACAGCCGGTGCGCGTCGTCGAGGCGCATGTCGGCAGGGAACCACACGTGGCAGTCGAGAAAAATGTGATCCGCCGTGCCGCGTGTGCGGATCTCGTGGCAGCCGGTGACCTCCGGCACGGAGAGCACGACTCGCTGAATGTCGGCCTCGCCAAGCACGGCATGATCAGCGAGCACATTCGATGTCTCCTTCGCGATGCGGTAGCCCGCGTGGCCGATGAACACCGCGACGAGCAGGGCCGCCAGCGGATCGAGAATGGGATACCCGAGCTTCACACCGATCAACGCGGCGATGACGGCGACCGACGTGTAGACGTCGCTCAGCGTGTGCGCCGAATCCGCCATCAGCAGTTCGCTGCTCAGCCGGCGGGCCGCCCTCGACTCATACCAGACAACGAACAGGTTGACGGCCAGCGTGACCGCCATCACCACGAACGCGGCTGTACCGATGTGCGGCGCGGCGCCGCCGGCGAGCCGGTCGAGCGCCGTACGTACCAGCTGCACGAGCACGATGGCGAGAAACACGAAGATCGCGCCCGAGGCGAGCGTCTCGAATTTGCGGTGCCCGTACGGATGCGTCGTGTCGGGCGGACGCTGCGCGATGCGGATGCCGATGAGGCCGGCGACGTTCGACGCCGTGTCGGTGAGCGAGTGGAATCCGTCCGACAGAATGCTGACCGCGCCCGAGTACGCGCCGTAGCCAATCTTCGCCAGCGCCACCACCGCATTGAGCAGGAGGACGGTGACGAGGACCCGCGACACGTCGCGGTACCTGGCCGCGCCGGTGAGAAGGGCGGAGCCTAGAACAGGCGGGCCTGTTTGAGCGGCCACCAGCGCAGCTGCACTTTACCGATGATGTATTTCTTTGGCACGAAGCCCCAGGCGCGGCTGTCGGAGCTGTTGTTCCGGTGGTCGCCCATCACGAAGTAGTAGCCCTCGGGCACGACTTCGGGCCCGAAGCTGCCGTGGTCCTTGTACTCGTCGGCGACGAAGTCGTCCTTCATCGGCACGTCGTTCCGGAAAACGCGGCCATCGTCGATGCGAATCGTGTCGCCGGGCTCACCGACGACGCGCTTCACGAACGACTTATCCGGATCGCGCGGGTAGTAGAGCATGACGATGTCGCCGACGGCGGGCGCGTCCATGCGGTAGTGGAGTTTGTTCACGATCAGCCGATCCTGATCTTCGAGCGTGGGCGCCATGCTCTGGCCTTCGACGCGCGCAACTTGGAAGCCGAATGTGACGATGAGCGTGGCGTAGACGGCCGCTGAAGTGAGCGTCTTGAGCCACGCCCAGAGCTCGTCTGCGATGCGGGTGAACGACACGTCGGCGCGCCCGGTCGTGTGCTGGTCGGCGGGCTCGAACGCGACGGCCGGCTCGATGGGGTGGCCGGGCTGATCGAACTCCCTGGGCGCGTCGTTCCTCGGGGTGCTCGGGGTAGCCGCGGCCGGCGCGTCCTCCATCAGCCGGCGGGCGAAACGCGCGTCGTCGACATCTCCGGCGAGCGGCCGCTCGGAGAAGGCTAGAGCTGGAGGTACTCCCGGAGCCGTTTGGTCTGCGACCGGCTCACTGGAATTTGCGACCCCTTCTCGTCCTTCATCTTCAGAAGGTAATTCCTGCTGAACCACGGAACGATCTCCTTAATCTTTGTGATGTTCACCAAGTGCGAACGGTGCACTCGCCAGAATATCCCGGGATCGAGCCGGGCCTGCAATTCATCCAGCGTTCGGTAATTCGACGTGCCGGTCGCCGTTGCCGTGACCACCACGACGTTCTCTTCGACGAGAGCAGCATGAATGAGTTCACTGGCCTGGACAAGCACGAACCGCTGGCCCACGCGAACCGCCAGCTGGTCGCGGCGGTCCTGGCGCGCCTGCACCGCGGCGACGACCCGCTCGAGGTCGGACGGCGAAAGGGGCAGCTTGGCGGCGTGCTCGCTGTCCACTCGCCGTCGTACGCGCGCAAGCATCTCGTTCAACCGCGCCGCATCGACCGGCTTCAGCATGTAATCGACGGCGTTCACCGAGAAGGCGTCGATCGCGTACTGGTCGAACGCGGTCAGAAAGACAACCTGGGGCCGGAGGTCGGCTTCGACAAGCCGCCGGGCGACCTCAAACCCGTCGAGGCCGGGCATCTGGACATCGAGCAACAGGAGATCGGGGCTCAACTCGCCGGCGAGCCGCAGCGCCTCGACGCCGTTGGCCGCCTGGCCGACGACTTCCACGCCGCCGATCTGGCCGAGCAGATAGCAGACTTCGTCGCGGGCCAGTTGTTCGTCGTCGACGACGACAGCGCGGAGCAGTTTCGCCGGGGCGGTGCCTGTCATCGCGCCCGTTCCATCATCAGCGTTTCGGGAATCCGGATCCGCGCCACGGTGCCGACGCCGGGAACGTGTTCGAGCTTCATCTGAAACTCAGACCCGTAGATTACCCGCAACCGCTCGTTGACGTTGCGCAGGCCAATGCCCCGGCCCGGTGACGTGACGAGCCGGTCGTCGGTGAGCCCCATGCCGTCGTCGATGATCTCGATCGAAAGGTCGCCGCCGGTGAGGCTGGTGCGAATGGTCACAGTGCCGTGACCGACTTTGCGCGCGAGGCCGTGCTTGATCGAGTTTTCGACAAGCGGCTGGAGGATCATGCTCGGCACCATGACGTCGAGGCTGGCCGGATGGATTTGTTTCACCACGTTCAGCGCGGGACCGAATCGGACCTTCTCGATGTCGAGGTATTCGTCGACGGCTTCGAGTTCCTCGCGGAGCGGCACGAACTGATCCTGGCTTCGCAGCAGACGGCGGAGCAGCCCGCTCAGCTTGACGATCAGCACCCGCGCGGTTTCGGGGCGCGACCTGATCAGCGAGGAGATCGACGTGAGCGTGTTGAACAAAAAATGCGGGTTGATCTGGTTTGCGAGCGCTTCGACGCGCGCGGCCATCAGCAGCTTCTCCTGTTCGGCGAGGCGGTGCTCGATGCGCGCGCTGTTCCAGATCTTGATCGGGATCGCCACGCCAAGGACGGCGGCGAGGAGCGTGATCGTCCACAGCCACGGGTTCGTCGGGACGACGTGATAGATCGAACGAGGCCAGTAGAAACCGACGAGCTGGCGGATGAGCTCGAGCCCGATCGGCGCGGACACGAGGGCGATCTGCCAGTCAAGGGAGAGACGGCGGACGAGATTCCAGGTCGACTGGTGGATCTTCGTCACGAAGAACGGCGAGAAGCGCCAGATCTCTTCCTTCGGGCAGAGTTGGCGCAGACCGCCGCCGGCGAATCCGCAACCGATGGCGAACGGCAGTGCGCCCCACTCTCGAAGGAACAGGGCCGGCGTTCCCGTCATGACGCCGACGATCGCGCCGGCGTACGGCCCGGCGATCAGGCCGGCGAGAAACGTGCCGGAGAGCGTGAGGTCGGCGGCGCCGAATCCGAGGAGCAGGCGCACGGTCACCCCGATGGCGAGCGGCACGCCCCAACCGGCTGCGAAGATGAGGCGCTCAGGCCAGTCGCGTTTCTCGGTCAGCAGGATGCTGCGAAACCTGCTGAACCGCACGAGCATCGTCGCGAGCGTCGCCATGACCGCCAGCGTGACGATCAGGGTAATGACCAGAACTTGTTCAGTGGGCGGGGGTTGCGCGCTTAGCGGCACGGCCTTTTGGTATGATTCTAGCCATGATTCGTCCGTTTCTCGTCGGTTTCGCTACAACCTTGAAGCACATGTTCAAGAAACCGATCACGGTGAACTATCCCGACGAAAAAGTGCCTGTGTTTCCCAAGTACCGCGGGAAACAGGTGCTGATGCGCGACGAGAACGATCTTGAAAAATGCGTGGCGTGCGGCCTCTGCTCGGTCGCCTGCCCGGCCGACGCGATTTATCTCGAGGCGGCCGAGAATAACGGCACCGTGATGGCCGGCCCGCGCTACGCCAGCACCTACCAGATTCACAAAACGCGCTGCATCTTCTGCGGCTACTGCGAAGAAGCGTGCCCGGTCTCGGCGATTTTCATGGGCAAGGACTACGAGCTGGCTGTCTACAGCAAGGAAGATTTCATCTGGGACAAGGCTGACTTGCTCGTTCCGCCGGCGTCTCCAAGCCGCTGATCAAGCCTTTGAAAGCCCCGTTCCTTCAAGAGATTCAAGCCCGCGTTCTCGTCTGTGACGGGGCGATGGGGACGATGCTCTATGCGAAGGGCATCTTTCTCAATAAGTGTTTCGACGAGCTCAATCTGACGCAGCCGGGCATCGTGCTCGATGTGCATCAGAGCTACGCGCGCGCCGGGGCGGATGTGCTCGAGACCAACACGTTCGGCGCGAACCGGTTCAAGCTCTCTACCTTCGGCCTGGCTGACCATCTGCGCGAGATCAACGTCGAAGGCGCGCGGATCGCGAACCGCGCCGCGCGCACCGGCTGGCCCGGTGCGTCCGGGGGAGACTCCGCCTGGGTGGCCGGCTCGATCGGTCCGCTCGGCGTTCGCATCGAGCCGTGGGGCAAGACCGGCATCGACGAAGCAGAGGCCGCGTTTCGCGAGCAGGCCGAGGCGCTCATCGAGGGCGGTGTTGACCTGTTCATGCTCGAGACATTTCGCGACGTCAACGAATTGGCCGCGGCCGTTCGCGCGATTCGCGCCGTGTCCGTGCTGCCGATCGTGGCGCAGATGACCACCGAGGACGACGGCAATAGCCTGGATGGCACGCCGCCGGAAACGTTTGCGCCGCAGCTCGACGCCGCGGGCGCGGATGTGATCGGTGTGAATTGCAGCGTGGGGCCCGCCGCGATGCTCGAGACGCTCGAACGGTTGAGCCGCGCAACGACCAAACGACTGTCGGCGCAGCCGAACGCCGGCCGCCCCCGCGACGTCGACGGCCGCAATCTGTATCTCTGCTCCCCCGAATACATGGCCAGCTACGCCCGGCGGTTCATCGACGCCGGCGCGCACCTGGTCGGGGGCTGCTGCGGCACCACGCCCGAGCACATCCGCCAGATGAAGCAGGCGGTCCTCGCAGTCGCCAGTAAAAAAACGACATCGGGTGTCGTTTTTCGGAAAACGACACCCGATGTCGTTTCTGCGGCGTGGGTAGAAGCTACCCAGGCAGTAACTCCGGTTGCGAAGGCGGAGAAGTCGGCGCTCGCGGAGGCGCTGGATGCAGGCGTGTTCGTGACGATGGCCGAGGTCGCGCCGTCGCGCGGGCTCGATACCACGGCGGCGCTGGCGATGGCCAAGCGGTACGCCGAGCTTGGGGCGACGGCGATCAACGTGCCGGACTACCAGCGCAGCGCGGGGCACGTCAGTGCGCTCGCGTTGTCGCAGCTGATCGCCGCCAGCGGCATCGAGGCGCTGTTGCATTATTCCTGCCGTGAGCGATCGCTGGTCGCCATGCAATCGGATTTGCTCGGCGCGCACGCGATGGGCCTGCGCAATGTGCTGCTCGTCACCGGCGAGCCGCAAAGCCAGGGTACATACCCAGACGCCACCGCCATTGACGATGTCGATTCGATCGGGTTGACGAACATGGTCGCGTCGCTCAACCGCGGGCTCGACATCGGCGGTCAGCCGCTCGGCCGCGCCGCCGGTTTTCACATCGGCGTCGCCGTCAATCCCCACGCGCCGAACCCGGATGCGGAGTGGAAGCGCCTCGACTACAAAGTTGAGGCCGGCGCGGAGTTCATCCTCACGCCGCCGATTCTTGACACGGCCGCGTTCCTGCGCGTGCTTCCGCGCCTGCGCGCGACGGGGCTGCCGGTCATTGCCGGGCTCGCCGCGCTCGAAAGCGCGCGCCAGGTGGACTTCATCGCGAGCGAAGTTTCGGATGTCGTGGTTTCGGAAGACGTCGTTCGGCGGATGCGCGCGGCGCCGGATCCTCCAGCCGAGGGCCTCGCGATCAGCGTCGAGATTTATCGGGCGATCCGCAGCGGCGTCGAGGGCGTGGCCATCCGCGGCCTGCACGGGACGCCGGCAAGCGTCGAACGCTTTCTCCAAGCGGTGCGCGGATGACGACGCGCAGGGCCATCGGGGAGCACCTGATGTTCCTCGGGAAGTTCCTGCGCAATCCCCGTAACGTCGGCTCGGTGGCGCCGAGCTCGCGCGCGCTCGCGAGAGAAATGGCGCGCGCAGTTCCTGTCGACCCGCGCGCCGTTGTCGTCGAGCTCGGTCCGGGCACGGGCGCTCTGACACGGCAGGTCGTCGAAGTGCTCGCGCCGGGCGAGCGCTTTCTCGCCATCGATATCGATCCCGGGTTCTGCGCCAGCTTGCGGGCTCGCTGGCCGCAGGTCGATATCGAATGCGGCTCAGCGGCAGACATGCCGGCGATGCTGACCGCGCGCGAGTGGAGCGGCGTGGATCACGTGCTGTCCGGCCTGCCGTTCGCCAGCCTGCCGTCGGCGATCTCGCGGTCGATCCTCACCGCCGTCGCCCGCGCGCTGGTGCCCGGCGGCACGTTCACGACATTTCAATACGTTCACGCGTACCTGACGCCGCCGGCGGCGAAGTTTCGCGCGCAGATGGCGGCGGGTTTCGGGCCGATGGTTTCGCGTCAGCTCGTTGTGAAAAATATTCCGCCCGCGTACGTCATGACCTGGAAAAAATAGTCTCCGCCGCGACCTCCGCCCCGTTGGGCGGAAGCGTGTCCGTTGGCTGAGGCAGCGCAAGCACGTCGCTCAACGCCAACTGCCAACGCCCGGCAAACAAGTCCGGCTGAGAAATGAAGCGCGACCGGACGTACCGCGGCATCTCGGCGACGAGCACGTCGTATTCACGGAAATCACCGCGCGACGTGTAGAGGATCGGCGTGGACGCCGTGATGCACTCGCCGAGAATTCCGAAGCCCGGTTTCGTAATCACGGCGTCAGCCGCGGCGATCAGGTCTTCGTAGCGCGCAACGCTTCGAGCCAGGTCGGTTTCCGACAGCGCATGGACGTAAGGGAGGGATCCGGCCGTCGCGTCCGAAACACTGCGGTCGGTCACGACAAGGTCCCACTGAGCGGCGCAGTCGACGTGTGCGAGGTCCAGCTCGCTCAGCCCGTAGCCGCCAAATGACAGCAGCGCCAGCTTTCGGTCCTGCGGAAGCCCCAAAATGGCGCGCGTTTCCGCGCGTTCACGCGTTGACCGCCGCGCGATGAGCGGCAGCGGCGTGATGTTGCGCAGCCCGCTGCCCGCGAACGGCGGCGACAGCGGCAGCTTGAGCGTCGCGGTGACCAGCGACTGCGCGCGGCGAATGGTATCGAGCACTTCAGTCGCGCCGCCAAACGCGGGCTGAGCCTCGTAGATCCAATCCCACGTGAAGTTGCCGATGAAGATTGACGGGACGCCCAGCCTGGCCGCGACCGCGAGACCGAGCGGGCTGATGTCGCACACGATCACCGAGGGGGCGTCCGCAGCGAGGCGCGCCGCCTCGGCCGTCACTCGCGCGTCGAACGAGCCGTAGAACTTCCGCGCCCACGCGACCGTCGCGTCATCGTCCTGCCTGACGCTGTTCGTTTGAACGAGCCCGGTGTCGCAGATGCCCGGCCGGAGCTCGAATGGCACGCGCACTGTCCGCTCGAGCAGCGATTGCGAGACGGCCGAGCGGATGATGACGCGAAGGCCGGGGCCGGTGATCCGGCCGAGAGCATTGATCACTTCGACTTGCCGCGAGGCGTGGCCGAACCCGTGGCCTGAAATGAAAAAAACGACGGTCATGCCGGCGGCAGAGCCACCGCAAGGACGTCTTCGAGCGTGCGAGCCGGCACAAAGCGCATGGCGTTCCGCACATCGTCCGGCAGCTCGCGTAAATCGTCGAGGTTTCGTTCCGGCAGAATGATGGTCTTCACGCCCAGCCGGCTCGCCGCGAGGACCTTCTCACGGATGCCGCCCACAGGCAGGACCAGGCCTGAGAGCGTGATCTCGCCCGTCATCGCGACGTCAGCGGCCATCGGCTGCTTGCGAAGCGCCGACACGATCGCTGTCGCCATCGTCACGCCCGCTGAAGGGCCATCTTTCGGAATCGCGCCGGCCGGCACGTGGACGTGCAGGTCGTGGTCTTTGAGGAATTCGGGATCGAGGCCGAGCGGCCCGGCTTGCTGCCTCAGGTGACTGAGCGCGGCTCGCGCGGATTCCTGCATCACCGCGCCGAGCTGTCCGGTGAGTGTGAGCTGGCCATTGCCGGCCGGCATCAGCGCCGCTTCGATATAGAGCACATCGCCGCCGGCCTCGGTCCAGGCCAGGCCGGTTGCGACACCGGGCCGCGAGACGCGGAATTCGGTGTCCGGTTTGAAACGGGGCGGCCCGAGAAAGGTGAGCACGTCATCGGCATCGATCGTGACCGACTCCGCCGCTGCGCTGCCTGTCGATTGCGCCGTCGCCAGCGCCGCTGCGGCCTTGCGTGTCATCGTGGCGATCCGCCGCTCGAGACTGCGCACGCCGGCTTCCCGGGTGTATTCATTGATCACGCGTGCGAGCGCCGCGTCGGCAATCCTCACGTAGTCGGGCGCGAGGCCGTGTTCGGAAGCCTGGCGCGGAATCAGGTACTGCCGCGCGATGTGTTGCTTGTCCTGCTCGGTGTAGCCGCTGAGCTCGATGATCTCCATCCGGTCGAGCAGGGCCGGATGCACGGGGCCCAGCTGATTCGCCGTCGCGATGAACAGCACTTTCGACAGATCGATCGGCAGCTCCAGATAGTGATCCCGGAACGTGTTGTTCTGCGCCGGGTCGAGCACCTCGAGCAGCGCCGCGGCCGGATCGCCCGAGAACCCGCCCTGTGTCAACTTGTCGAGCTCGTCGAGCATGAACACCGGGTTGTTCGACCCGGCTTGCTTCAACGCCTGGACGATGCGGCCCGGCAACGCGCCGATGTATGTGCGGCGATGCCCGCGAATCTCCGCTTCGTCCCGGACACCGCCGAGCGACAGCCGCACGAACTTCCGGTTCATGGCTCGCGCAATCGATTGGCCGAGCGATGTCTTGCCGACGCCCGGCGGCCCGACGAAACACAGGATCGGGCCCTTCATGTCGCCCTTCAATTTACGAACCGCCAGATGCTCGACGATGCGCTCCTTGATCTTCTCGAGTCCGTAGTGGTCTTCATCAAGGACCCTGCGCGCTTCCACAGGGTCGAGCCGGTCTTCAGTCGAGATCGACCACGGCAGCTCGAAGACCCAGTCGAGGTACGTGCGCACCATCTGGTATTCGGGCGACGCGGAGTTCATGCGTTCGAGACGGTCGAGCTCACGCGAAACGGTGTCGTTGATCGCCGGCGGCAGCGCGGCGTTCGTCAGTTTCTCGCGCAGCTGCTGCATTTCCGTCGAGCCTTCACCCAGCTCTTCCTGGATGGCTTTCATCTGCTGGCGCAACATGTACTGCCGCTGCGCGTCCGTCATTTCCTGCTGCGCCTGCGACTCGATCTTGCCCTTCAGTTCGAGCACTTCGATTTCGCGCTGGAGCGATTGCGCGATCACCGTCAGTTTCACGGCGAGCGAGTCTTCTTCGAGGAGCTTCTGCTTGTCTTCGGGGCGCAGATCGAGGAGGTTGCCGAGCACGTACGCGAGCCGCAACGGGTTGTCGATCGTCGCGACGAGTTGGCGCACGTCAGGCGACAGCCCGGTCGCGACCGACAGCGCCTTTTCGACGAGTTCCTGCACGTGCCGCACGTGCGCTTCGACTTCGACCGTCTCAACTGTCGGTTCGGGCATGTGACGGAGGACTGCTTTCAACATGCCGCCGTCGCGCGTCAGAAATTCCGCCTGCACGCGCGCCACGCCTTCGACGAGCAGGCGGAGCCCCTGCGCGCCTGTGGACATTTGCCTGACGAGACCGACCGTGCCGATGCGGTGCAGGTCATCCGGCTGCGGATCGTCGGCGTCGTTCTTCTGCATCAGGAACAACACCCTGCGATCGCCCGCGAGCGCTTTGTGCACGGCGTCGATGGAAATCTGCCGGCTGACGGTGAGCGGCGCGACGGCGAGCGGCAGGACGACGCTGCCGCGCAGCGGAATGACGGGCAGCTCAGCCGGCAACGCCGGGTCGCGCGACGAGGTGTCAGTTGTGCCCACGAAATCAGTGTAATGCACGCGATCTGAGGCAACTTGATACGATTGCGCGCATGGCGTTCAACGAGCGCGATTTCTTCACCGAGAAGGCGGAAACGCGGCCGATGTCACTCGCGTGTCCGAAGTGCGGACATCGCGCGGACTATCCGCTCAAGTGGATTCGCCGCACCAAGAAGGACCGGCTGCCGTCCGGCTCCGACGAGCGCGACCGCGCACTCTACGCCAAACTCCAGGACTATCTGATTCGTGCCGACGACTTTGCGACCTGCGCGAAGTGCCGGCGCCGAATCGAGATTCCGACGCACCAGAGCATTTCGTTTCTATGAAACAGGACATCGTCATTATCGGCGGCGGCGTGATCGGCGTCGCCTGCGCGCGCGAGCTTGCGCTGCGGGGTGCGTCGGTCACCGTCCTTGAACGCGACCGCATCGGGCACGGCTGTTCATTCGGTAATGCCGGCTGGTTGACGCCGTCGCAGGCCGTCCCACTCGCCAACCCGGCCATGCTCCTCAAGTCGTTTCGCTGGATGCTGGACCCGGAGAGCCCGCTGTACATTCAGCCGCGCCTCGATCCGGCGTTTCTGCGCTGGCTCATTGAGTTCGTCATGAACTCGCGCAGCGCGAAGTTCGAACGCGGCGCCGCGGCCCTCGTTGAGCTGTGCCGCGTCAGCGTCGATCTCTGGGAAGAAGTGGCCCGGACCTCGACGGAGCCGTTTGGTTTCGAGCGGCACGGGTTGCTGTCGGTCTACGAAAAGCCGGCGTCTTTCGAGCACGCGCACGCCGGCATCGATCTCGTCTGCAGGAGCGGCGTGCGTGCCGAGCGCTGGAGCGCTGACGAAGTCCGCGAACGCGAACCGGCGATCGTCGGCAAAACCGTCGGCGGATATTTCTTTCCTGACGACGCGCATTGCGAGCCGTATCCTGCGGTGCGCGCGCTGGCGACGCAGGCGAAAGCCGCGGGCGCGACATTCCAGGAAGGCGCCGAAGTCTTCGCAATCTCCAACAACGGCAGCGGTCCGCGCGTGTTGAGCACCACGCACGGCGAAATCACCGCCGACCGGATTGTTGTCGCCACCGGCCCCTGGTCGGAGCAGCTCGGCGCCATGCTCGGCATGCGGCTGCCCGTCATCGGCGCGAAGGGCTATTCGGTCGTGTTGCCGAAGGCGCAGCCGCATCCGAAGCGATCGATCTACCTGATCGAACGGAAGGTTGCGGTGAACCCGCACGCGGACGCGTTGCGCATCGCCGGCACGCTCGAGCTCGTTCGCAATGATTTCTCGATCAACCAGCGCCGTGTCGACGTCATCGTCCGCGGCGCCAAGGCCATGCTGAATATCGGCGAAGCGCCTGTCGCGCGCGAAGTGTGGCGCGGCCTGCGCCCCTGCACGCCCGACGGCATGCCGGTCATCGGGCAGGCCCGAGGCCGTGGAGACATCTGGCTGGCGACCGGGCACCAAATGGCCGGGCTTAAAACCGCAACGGGCACGGGCTTACTGCTCGCGCAGTTGATGACCAAGGAAAAGCCGCGCTTCGACCCGGCGCCATTCCGCGCCGATCGTTATTAGTAGACAAACGGCAGCATTCTCCAGCGGACCTGCTTCTGGTAGCGGGTGTACGGGAGCCCGAACTGAGCCACGAGCGAGCGCTCCTCGAACGGCACCGCGATCGCGAGATACAGCGTGCTGATGGCCGCAAACGAGAGACGAGTGCCGTTCATGTCGGGCACGGACCAGACAAGCAGCAGCCATGCCAGGTAGATCGGATGGCGCACGAGCCCGTACGGCCCATCGGTGCGCAGGCTGACGGCGCCTGTCGCCCGAGGCGGCTTGACGCCCGCCAGTTCGAGAATGCCCAGCGAGCCGGCCGACCAGGCGGTGAAGGCGATGCCGGTACACTGGCCGGCCCATGCAATCAGCGCGGCGGCGCCAGTGAGATTCCACAGGACACCGGGCACAGGCCGCCAGAACGCGGCCACGCTGAGAAAGAGCAGGCTCGCGATCCACACGTACAGCGTTCGCTCGGCATTGGGCGCCAACAGCCCGTTGATCCAGGCCTTTGCGCGTGACCGGGCGAGTATCGAGTGGTGGATCGCGAAGACGCTGAAGAGCAAGCAGTTGATCGCGAGGCCCCCGTACCCGGCTCCGGCAGCGGCCGGCTCGCCAAACGTGAAGAAATAGCGCCACAAGAAGTGGACGAGCGAAAACAGGAACACCGCCGCGCCGGTCCAGGCCATCACTGACACACGCCCATTATAGGAACGACCTCATATCATAGGGACCGTGCCCAACTCACCGCGCGTGGCCATTACCGGAATCGGCGTTGTCTCCGCGTTCGGCGCCGGGCGGCAGACGTTCTGGGATCACATCTCCCGCGGACAGAGCGGCGTGCGGGCCATGCACGAGCTCGACCTCGCGCACAGCGCGTGCCGCGTGGCTGCGCCGGTCCCCGACGATGGGCTTGGCGGAGATGACGAACCGCGGCGCGCGGCGAAGGTGTCGAAGATCGCCGTGCTCGCTGCGCGCGAGGCGCTCGAAGACGCGCACATCGCTCCCGGCGATGTGCCGGATCTCGGCGTGATTGTCGGCAGCGGCGCCGGAGGAATCGACGTCGCCGAACGGCAGTATGGCGAGTTTTTCGCCGGTGAGTATCATCGCGTTTCGCCGTACGCGATCCCCGTATCAATCGTCGGCATCGTCTCGAGCGAGATCTCGATCGCGCTCGGGCTGCGAGGCATCAGCCACGTCATTTCGACCGGCTGCACGAGCTCTACCGACGCCGTCGGTTATGCCGCGTCGATGATCCGGCACGGCGAAGCCGAGGTGCTGCTGACCGGCGGCGCCGATGCCTGCGTCACGCCGGGAATGCTGTTCGGCTTCTCGCGGATGCGCGCCGTGGCCACCAAGTACAACGAACGACCGGCAGAGGCGTCGCGCCCCTTCGACCGTGCGCGCGACGGGTTCGTCCTGGGCGAGGGCGCATGGCTCATGACGGTCGAACGCGAGGATCGCGCCCGGGCCCGCGGCGCGAAGATCTATGCCTACGTGGACGGCTACGCGTCCACCTGCGACGCCTACCATCGCGTGCAGATGGATCCGGAAGGCACCCAGATCGTGCGCGCGATGCGGCTCGCGATCGAGCGCTCGGGGCGAGCGCCGGCGGATATCGGCTACGTGAACTACCACGGCACGTCCACGCAGCTCAACGACGCCGTCGAAGCGCAGTGCGTGGCGCGGCTCTTCGGCGATCACGCGGCGTCGTTGTGCGGATCGTCGACAAAATCGATGATCGGGCACCCGCAGGGCGCAAGCGGAGCCGCCGGTATCGTCGCGGCCGCGCTCGGCATGGCGAACGACTTGTTGCCGCCGACAATCAACCTTGCCGATCCGGATCCGGCCTGCGCGGGTCTCGATTTCATTCCACACGTCGCGCGCGAGCGCCGGATAGACGCCGCGCTGTGCAATTGCCTCGGGTTCGGTTCCAAGAATTCCGCGATTGTCTTGGGACGCGGATGAACGGATAGATGCTCGACGTACTGATTGCGGGGGCCGGCCCGGCGGGGGCGATCGCGGCTCGCGCGCTGGCGCTTCGCGGCGCACGCGTGCTCCTCGTTGATCGCGAGACATTTCCGCGCGACAAACTGTGCGGCGATACGCTGAATCCGGGCGCCGTGAAGTTGCTCGCGGGTATTGGCCTGGCCGGCGGTGTTCTCGATACGGGATTGCCGATCGCCGGCATGCGCGTGACGGGGCCGGCGTCGTCCGTTGTTGCCCACTACAAAGATGGCTGCCGCGGTGTGAGCCTGCTGCGGCGCGAGTTGGACCATTGGCTCGTCGAACAGGCGATTGCCGCAGGCGCGCGTTTCGAGCCCGGGCTCGTGGCGCAAAGTGCGCTCACGATCGAGTCGCAGCAGACGACGGCCGTGCGCGGCCTGGTGTTGCGCGACCGCGCAGGCGTCGTCACGCGGATGCCGGCGTCGGTGACGATCGCGGCCGATGGACGCAGGTCGGCCGTCGCGCGATCGGTCGGTCTCGGCACCCATCCCGCATCGCCGAGGCGTTGGGCGTACGGCGCCTACTTTCGCGCCGATGCGCCGGCCGGGAGCGAAGTCTTTGGCGAGATGCACGTGCGTTCCGGCTGGTACGCGGGTGTTGTGCCTGTGCCCGGCAATCTCCTCAACGTCTGTGTCGTCGTCGATCAGCCCGAAGCCGGTAGCCAGCCGCTCGATCTCATACGGAGATGCCTCGCCAAAGACCGCGAGCTTGCGCGACGGTTTGGCGGGCGCGAACCCGTCGCACCGGTGTCGATTCTCGGCCCCCTGGCGGTCGATTCACGGTCTGCCGGCGTACCTGGGCTCTTCACAGCGGGAGATGCAGCGGGTTTTGTCGATCCGATGACCGGTGATGGCCTCAACCTGGCGATGCGCGGCGCGTTGCTGGCCGCGGACGAATCGATGCGGGTCCTGGAAACGGGAGACTGGCACGGTGCGGTCGAACGTCTAAACCGTCGAAGGGTGACCGAATTAGGGCCGAAACTTCGCTTCAACCGCTTTGTGCGCGCGATGACGGCTTCCGCGGTGGGCGTTCACGCAGCGGGCCTGGCGGCCCTCGTTGCGCCGGGTCTCGTGCGAAAGTTGATCGTGGAGGCTGGAGACGCGGCATGAGGACGCAAGTGTTCGTGCTGGCCGCGATTTTCGGGCTGATGATCGCCGAGTGGCGCGTTTCCGGCCGGCACGAGGCGCGTTTGATCGAGCTGGGTGCAACAGACCCGCCCGAGCCGCAGTATTTGTGGATGGCTGTCGCGTATCCGCTCTCATTCCTCCTGATGGGTGTGGAGGCATGGTGGCGGCATGCGGAAATCGGCGGCGCCTTCGTTTCCGGCGCGCTCCTTTTCGTCGCCGCCAAGGCGCTCAAATACTGGGCCATCGGATCGCTCGGCGAACGCTGGACGTTCCGCGTTTGGGTACTTCCCGGGGCGCCGCTCGTGGCGATCGGCCCGTACAAATACATCGCGCATCCGAACTACGTGGCGGTGGCGGGCGAGCTTGTCGCGGCGGCGCTGATGATGGGCGCGTTCATTGCCGGACCGGTCATGACCGCCGTGTTCTGCGTGTTAATGTGGCGGCGAATCCGATTCGAAGAGCACGCGCTGGCGCGCTCCTGAAAGAGTGAGCCGGCTGGCGGGTTATCAAGAACGATGACAACGATCAAACGGACACTCGAAATGGCGACGAAGCGGATCACGCTGGCGGGGCTCGGCGTGATCGTTGCCGGCGTCGCGATTCTCGCGCAGGCGCAGTCGGCCGCGCCTCAACCGCCGCCGGCTCCGCTCGTGCGCGCCGTCAGATTTGCGCTCGGCCATGGCAGTGCTGATGAAGCCCGCCGGCTCATTCAGCAGTCGCGCGCCAACGCCAACAAGAAGGCGATCGCCACGGCGGTCGTCGCGATTTACGAAGGCAAAGATGAAGACGCGCGCCGCGCGCTTACGCCGCTCACGCACGGCGAATCCGCCGACGACGACGCGTTAGTCGAGCTGGGACTGATCGAAATGCGTCACGGCCGACATGACGAAGGCAATACGTTGTTGCAGCGCGTGATCTCCTCGCAGGCCGATCTCGACACGGACGGCTTCCTGCGCCTCGCGCGTGCAGCGGAAGCGACCGGTGACATTAACCTCGCAAACTCGGTCTTCCAGCGAATCGGTTCCGCCAGCGAAGATCGCCCCGACGTGCAGGCGCAGTGGGGCGACCTGTTTCTCAAAGCGCACGACAAGGCTCAGGCCGCGAGGAGTTATCAGGACGCGCTCCGCGCGGATCCCGCATGGATTCCGGCACTCCTCGGAAACGCGCGCGCACTCGGCGACGATGATGCGAAGGCCTCCGGCGAGTCGCTCGGCAAGGCGCAGCAGCTCGCGCCAAAATCGCCGGACATGTGGCTGCTGGTCGCGGAAGGTGAACTGGAGGCCCAGGACTTCGCGGCCACGAAGGTCTCGCTAGACAAGGTGGCGACATTCCGCGCGAACTCGCTCGACGAACTCGCGCTGCGGGCCGCCGTGACCTACGCCACCGGCACCACGAAAGATGTCGAGCCGTTGCTCGGGCAGGCGGCCGCAATCAATCCGCGGAGCCCGGCTGTTGCGCGAGCCGTGGCCGCGCAGGCGGCACAGTTGTACCGATTCGACGATGCCGTGGCGTTGGCCAGGGCGGCGGTGAGAATCGATCCCGAAGTTCCGGGGCCGCATGCGGATCTCGGATCGTATCTGCTGCGGACCGGCGATGAAGCCGAAGCCCGCGTCGAGCTGGAAGCCGCTTTCAAGGCTGATCCCTACGACACGGTGACCTTCAACCTCCTCCAGATGCTCGACGGGCTTGAAAAGTTCACCGTCATCACAGACGGCGATCTGGTCTTCAAATTCACGCCGGAAAGCGCTCCGGTGCTGAAGCACTACGCGATTCCGGTCGCCAAGGAAGCGTTCGCGGAATACACGAAACGCTACGGCTTCACGCCGAAGGGCCCGATCTACATCGAGATCTTCGATCAGCACGACTCGTTCGCCGTTCGCACGATCGGCTTGCCCGGTATCGAAGGGGCGCTCGGCGCGTGCTTCGGCCGCGTCATCGCGATGGACTCGCCGAAGGCGCGGATCCCGCTGGACTTCAGCTGGCAGGCCACGCTCTGGCACGAGATCGCTCACGTGTTCACGCTGCAACTCTCCGAATACAAAGTGCCGCGCTGGCTGACGGAAGGCATCTCGCAGTACGAAGAGCATCGCCGGTCCCCGCCCTGGGGACGCGAGCTGACGATGCAGTATGCGCGCGAGATGGCGCAGGGCCAGGTTTTTACGTTCAAGCAGCTCAGCGAGAGCTTCAAGAAAGCGAGCCGCATTTCGATGGCCTACTTCGAAGCGTCGCTCGTGGCCGAACAGCTTGAGCTGCTTGGCGGAACCGCTGCGTTGCAGTCGTTGCTGAAGAGCTACGCGGCCGGCGCCAATGACACGGAAGCGTTCACGAAGGCATTCGGCAAGACCGTTCCGGAGATCGAGGCGTCGTTCCGGGTGTTCACACAGCTGCGTTACGGCGCGCTGCGCGACGCGCTGAAGAACCCCGCTGTGCCGGTGGCTGAGGACGATCTCCCGGGTTTGAAAGCCCGCGCCGATGCGCAGCCCGGGAGCTACATCGCGCAGACGATGTATGGGACGGCCGCGTTTCAGGCAAAACAACTGGAAGAAGCCAAGCGCGCATTCGAACGCGCCGTCGTCCTCGCGCCGCCAGCCGGAGGCGAAGATGGTCCGTACGCGATGCTCGCTCAGATCGCGACCGAGACCGGCGACAAGGCCGCGGTTCGGCAGAATCTGCGGAAACTGCTGGACTACGATCACGACAGCGTGGCGTCGGCGCGCACCCTGGCGACGCTCGCGGCTGAAACAGGTTCGACGGCCGACCTCGATTTCGCTCTGACAAGAATCGCGGATCTCGATCCGTTCGATGCTGACGCGCACACGCAGCTCGGACGCCGCGAACTCGCTCAGCATCGCGCGGCGCGGGCGATCATCGAGTTCCAGGTGGCCCTCGCGCTCGGACCCTCGAACAAGGCCGAAGCCCATACGGATCTTGGCGAAGCGTTCCTGAAGGCCGGCAAAAAAGACGACGCGAAAAAGGAAGCGCTGCTCGCGCTCGAACTGGCGCCGACCTTCGCGAGAGCACAGGACCTGCTGCTCGCCGCGATGGGAAAGGCGGGACAGCGATGAGCCGGCGGTCCGTTCTGATGGCCGCCGCACTCGCCAGTCTCGCGTGCCTGATTCCAGGCGATGCCGCCGCGCAGGCCGGACAGCGGTTCGCGCTGCTCGTCGAGGGCGCGCCCGGCGATCAGCCGCACGCCGACCTGCAGCGAAAGAACCTGGCGGCGCTCGTCAGCCGGTTTCGCGATGAGTACAAGCTCGACAAAGATCACCTCGTGATCCTCGCGTCCACGCCGGAATCCGGCGAAGGCAAGGCGACGGCGATCGAAGTGAAGGCGGCCCTCGCGCGGCTGACGCCGCAGGTCAAGGCGCTCGACACGTTCTTCGTGCTGCTGCTCGGCCACGGCAGTTGGGACGGAACGGACGCGAAATTCAACCTGATCGGGCCCGATCTCACCGCGAACGAGTGGGCCGGGCTACTCGCACCGGTCGCCGGCAAAGTCGTCTTCGTGAACACCACGCCGGCCAGCTCGCCGTTTCTCAAAGCGCTTTCCGGCGAGAAACGCATCGTGATCACCGCGACCAATCAGCCAGGCCAGAAATACGGCACCGTCTTCGCGGACGCGTTCGTGCAGGCGCTCGGCGCGACGTCGGCGGATCTCGACAAGGACTCGCGCATCTCGATGTGGGAGGCGTTCGCGTATGCGTCACGAGTCGTGCGTCTCTCGTACGAGCAGAGGCAGCTGATGCAGCCTGAGCGCGCCGTGCTCGACGACGACGGCGACGGCACCGGGCGGGAGGCGACAGGCGAAGGGAAAGACGGCACGCTCGCGAGCCTGACGTTTATCGATGCGGTCATCGCGTCACGTCCGGCTGATCCCGAGCTGCAGCAGATGGTGCAGCGGCAGGAGTTGCTGGTGATGCAGATCGACGCCCTGAAGAAAAAGAAGGCGACGATGAAGCCTGCGGAATATCAGCCGGCCTGGGAAGCGCTCGTCGTCGAGCTCGCGACCGTGTCGCGCGAAGTTCGGGCCCGGATCAAGGGACCGGGCGGACCCGATCCCACCAACTGACGTCGGCGCGCTCGGGCCGGGCCAGGATGCGCCCGAGGATCGCGCCTGCGACAAACCCGCCGAGATGGGCAACAAACGCAATGCCGCCCGTACCCGCTGTCGCGCCAAGCCCGCCGATGAGTTGAAAGAGAAACCAGAAGCCGAGGAACAGCACGGCGGGAATCTCGACGAAGTCGAGATAGAAGATCAGCCAGATCAACATCACGACGCGCGATTTCGGGAAGAGCACGAAGTACGCGCCCATCACCGCCGCGATCGCGCCGCTCGCCCCGATGATGGGAATGAGCGAATCCGGAGCGGCAATGGCCTGCGACGCGCCTGCGGCCATCCCCGCCGCAACATAGAACAGCAGGTAGCGGCCATGCCCGAATCGGTCTTCGACGTTGTCGCCGAAGATCCAGAGGAAGATCAGGTTGCCGAGAAGGTGCCCGATGTTTCCGTGCAGGAACATCGAGGAAAAGAGCGTCGGCGCGAGCCAGCCCGTTTCGCCGGGGACGATGCCTGCGGAGCGCACGAGTGCGTTCAACGGCTCGGCAGAGAGGGAAAGTTGGTAAAGAAAGGCGAGGACGTTCGCGATGATGAGAGAGAATGTGACGAACGGCGTCGTGCGTGAGGGAATAACGTCACGAATCGGGATCATTCGCCGGCGAGCCAGTATAACGAACGGAGTCGATGCCCCGTGGAGTACCTCGAAATGACGTGCCGGAAGTGACCTGCCGGAAGTGCGGCACCGAGATCGCCGCGAAAGCGATTATCTGCTACAAATGCGGGACCGCCGCGACTGAGCCGGTGGGCGGAGGGTTCAACCCCGCTGCGCACGCCGGCAAAGGCGCCGGCGCTACAGTGCCGGCCTCCGTCTGGATCATAATGATGGGCGTCGTGGTCGCGGTCGCCGTCTGGTGGTTTCAATACCGCTAATCTGGAGCGTGTGTGGCACATCTTGACGTCAGGGATACGACCGGCGATCGGCGCGTAAAGATCGACCCGACGCCGTTTACGATCGGACGCCGCGAAACCAATCACCTGCCGCTCTCCGGCAGCGAGGTCTCGCGCGAGCACGCTGAGATCGTTCGTGTCGGCGAGGAATGGGTGCTGCGCGACAAGGCGTCGCGGTACGGCACGTTCGTCAACGGCAATCAGATCAGCGAGCAGACTCTCAAGCCGGGCGACCAGGTGCGGATCGGCCGCGGCGGCGGCGCCGACCTGATGTTCGCGACCGAAGATCTGTCGGCGTCGCAGTTCAGGAGCAGCACCAGCGCCGTCGGTGATTTCCGTCAGGTCGCTGCGCTTCTCGAAGGGCTCCGCGCGCTTGGCTCCGGCCGCGTCTTGCAGGACGTGCTCGGGCTCGTGCTGGATACCGCCATTTCCATTTCCGGCGCCGAACGCGGCTTCATCATGCTGGCGGGCGTCGCGCTGCCGTCAGTGCTCGAGATGAAGCTCGCCCGCGGCCGCGCGAAGGAGACGCTCCCGGGCGCGTCGTTCCAGATCAGCCGCAAGATTCCCGAAGCGGCGTTCACGACCGGTGTGACGCAGGTCGTCGCCGACCTGCTCGACAGCGGCATGGCCGATGTTCATGCCGGCACGGTGGCGCTCGGGATCCGTCACGTCGTCTGCGCGCCCCTTCACCTCGTGCGCTATGTCGATGACGCGAGCGCCGGCGGAGAAGACCGGCGAATCGGCGTCCTCTATCTCGACAGCCGGGAGAAAGGCACGCTGACGTCGACGTCCACGCGCACCGCACTCGAGACGCTCGCGACTGAAGCGGCGGTTGCGATCGAAAACGCGCGGCTGTACCGCGAAGCCACCGAGAAGGCGCGGCTTGATCAGGAGATGAAGATCGCCGCGGAGATCCAGGCGATGCTGCTGCCGCGGACGTCGGTGAATCGGCCGTTCGTTGAAGCCGCGGCTGCGACCGTGCCGTGCCGATCGATCGGCGGCGACTTCTTCGACTACGCCGAGCAGACGACCGGATGTTTTGCGTTCATGCTCGGCGACGTCGCCGGCAAGGGGCCGCCTGCGGCGCTGCTCAGCGCGTTGCTGCAGGGCATGTTTTCGCTCGAGGCGCAGGGATGCGACGAGCCGGCGTCGGTCGTCGGGCGCGTGAATATGGCGCTCTTCCGCCGCGGCATCGAATCCCGATTCGCGACGCTGTTCTATGGCGTCATGAGCAAGGAAGGCCATCTCCGGTATTGCAATGCCGGACACAACCCGCCCTACATCGTCGGGCCCAGCCGTGTGGAGAAGCTCGAGGAGGGCGGGCCGGTTGTGGGGTTGCTTGGCGGACTGAAGTACTTGCAGGGCACTGCCGATCTCAAATCGGGCGACCGCATCGTGGTGTTCAGCGACGGCGTTTCCGAGGCGATGAGCGCGACGGGCGAAGAGTTTGGCGACGATCGTTTGCTCTCGCTCATCGAGACGGCGCGCGCCGCCAACAGTGACATCGATGCGACACGGCTGGTCGACGAATTGATCGCCGGCGTCCGCGTGTTTACCGCGGGCGCGCCGCAGAGCGATGACATCACCGCGATGATCGTGCGTTATCGGGCCGAAGCGTAGCCGTGCGGGCCCGCTGGCTGGTGGTCGGGTGGATGGGCGTCGCCGGCGCCGTCTGGTGCGGGTTCTACGACATCCTGATCACCCGGGGCACGAAAGCGTATTTCATGTACGAGGCCATGGCGCGCGCCGGCGAGGGGCCGGCGCCGTCGCTCGAGCACGTCATGACGCAGACGTCGCATGACGCCAGAATCACCGCGTCGATGTGGGCTGCCTTCGTTCTGGCGGCCGGCTGGATCACGATCTGGGCGGCGAGGCGCCGGAGTTTCTGACACGCACATGCATCCGCTGATTTACGACTGGAACACGGCAGACCAGACCGTCTCTAGGCGGCCCGGCGTCATGCTCGATGACGAAACGCTTCGTGACGGGCTGCAGTCGCCGTCGGTCACCTCGCCGTCAATCGACGACAAGCTGCGAATTCTGCATTTGATCGACGCGCTCGGCATCGAGACTGCCGACGTCGGCCTGCCTGGCGCCGGCCCGCACGTTGTCGCGGACGTCGAGCGGCTCGTGTCGGAAATCGCGAGCGCGAGGCTCAAAGTCACGCCAAACTGCGCCTGCCGGACTGTGATCAGCGATATCCGGCCGATCGCCGAAATCACGCAGCGGACCGGCGTGCCGATCGAGTGCTGCACGTTCATCGGGTCCAGCCCGATCCGTCAGTATGTCGAAGACTGGACGCTCGACCGGCTTCAGCAGTTGACCGAGGAAGCGATCACGTTCGCCGTGAAGGAGGGGCTGTCGGTGATGTACGTCACCGAGGACACCACGCGTTCGGATCCGAATTCCCTGCGCCGGTTGTACTCGGCCGCGATTCGCGCAGGCGCAACGCGCCTCTGCATCGCCGACACGGTGGGGCACTCGACGCCGGAAGGCGCGGCGGCGGTGACGAAGTTTGTCGCATCAATTATCGAAGAGTGCGGCGCCACAGGGCGCGTGGGGATCGACTGGCACGGTCACCGCGACCGCGACTTCGCGATCATCAACTCGATTGCCGCCATGGACGCCGGCGCCACGCGACTTCACGGCGCGGCGCTTGGCATCGGCGAGCGCGTCGGCAACACGCCGATGGATCTGCTGCTCGTGAACCTCGTTCTCATGGGATTGCGGACCGCGGATCTCACTCGTCTCCCGGAGTACTGCGAAGTGACTGCCGCGGCGACGAAGACGGAAATTGCGCCGAACTACCCGGTGATCGGCCGCGACGCGTATCGGACGGCCACCGGTGTGCACGCCTCGGCGGTGATCAAAGCCTTTCGCAAGAACGACACCGTCCTGGCTGACGCTGTGTATGCGGCCGTCCCCGCGAGCCTCGTTGGCCGCGAGCAGATCATTGAAGTCGGGCCGATGTCGGGCAAGTCGAACGTGATCTATTGGCTTGAAAAGCGCGGCATCGCTGCGAGTGACGACGTCGTGGAACGCATCTTCGCGAAAGCAAAGGGCTCCACGACGATACTGACTGAGGACGAAATCCGGACGTTACTTAAGTAGGCGTTTTTCGACTTCCGGCACGGCGGCGACGATGACGTCGCCGACGATCTGCAGACTCCGGGCGGAGACTTTGTCGATCGTGTCCTGGCCGGAGGTGTTGTGCCAGGCGGGGTAGTCGAGGTCGATGATGTCGGCCGACGGGATGCCGGCCGCGAGGAACGGCACGTGGTCGTCGGCGATCTCGGATGCCTCGTCCACGAACACCGCGCCGTAGCCCAGCGTTTTTGCCGCGGCCCAGATGACATCGACCAGCCACTTGGTCGACTGGCTCTCGCGCATGATCCGCAAATCTTTGTCGCCGACCATGTCGATGAGGATGTTCGCCTTGATTGATGAGGTCGCGCCGGCCTTTTCCGCCGCTTGCACGTAGAAGCGGCTGCCGTAGGTGTTGTCGGGCGCGCCCGGTTTCCCGCACTCGTACCAGTCTTTGCAGAAGGCCTCTTCGCCGTCGAGCCAGACGAACTCGTAGGTAAACTCGCGCGCGCGGTCTGTGAAGACCCGCGCGAGCTCAATCAGCATCGCGGCGCTCGACGCGCCGTCACTGGCGCCGACAAACACAGAGTCCTTGATCAGCTTGGTGTCGTAGTGGCCGGTGAAGAGAATCCGCTCGGGCCGTTTGCCCGGCAGCCGGACGATCAGATTGACCATCTCCACCTTGCCGACCGGCGTGTCGGCGACAAACGGCTGTTCCTCGACCTTGAGGCCGAGCGCGGTGATCTGACGCGTGATGTACGCGCGCGTCTGGCGCAGTTGAGCCGACCCGGCGGGCCGTGGCCCGATGTTCACCATCGCCTGCAGGTGCGTCCACGCTTTGGCGCTATCGAACGGTGCCTGGGCGTCGAGGCAGGCGACGAAGCTGACGAGTGACAGAGCGAGAGCGGCGCAGCGTTTCATCGTTCGTCCCCACTGTCAAAATCCCCAATTTCCAAATTGCCGGACCCGGAATTCGCAATCCCGCGCTGATCAATTTCCGGTACGGCGTAGTCACCCTTCAGCCAGCGCCCGAGGTCCGCCATCTTGCAGCGTTCGCTGCAAAATGGCCGGTTCTGCTCGGTAGCAGGCTCAGCGCGGCAATAGACGCACCTGGCGGGGTCGGGCATGTGTCGGCGCTATTTTACGCCCGCGCCCGTCTTCAGGAATTCGCCGATCTGCCGGCGGAGCTCTTCCTGGATCGTGTTGACCGACCGCTTGCTGTCGATCACCCGGAACCCGAACTCATCCGCCATCGAGGTGTATTCCTTGAGCAGGTTGCGCTGGTAGGCGCGGAAGCTCTCGTAGATGTCGTCCCCGGCTTTCATGTCCATGCCGGATTCCCAGTAGTCCATGCCGCCGCGTTCGAGCACGCGACGCGCGAGGGTGTCGGCGTCGATTTTCAAATAGAACGTCAGATGCGGCGCGATCGCAAAGCCGTAGATGTTGCGGATCCACTGGCGGTCGATGCCGCGAACACCGGCGCGCGCGATCGCCGTGAAAATGTAGCGATCGGCCAGCACGATGAAGCCCGCCTTGAGGGCCGGCACGATTTCCTTTTCGAGACGGTCCGCGAAGTCGCAGGCGTAGAGCAGTGTGAACGTCAGCTTGTTGAGCGTGTTGCTGGCCTTCGCCAGCTCGATTGTCGGCGCCATGAGCGGCGAGCGCGTCAACCCTGTTTCGATCACGCCGTAGCCCTGTACTTCGAGCCACTCGCGCAGCAGCGTAATCTGCGTCGTCCGGCCGATGCCGTCGGTGCCTTCGATCGCGATGAGCTTGCCCGGATAGTTGTCGATCGGCAGGTACGGCAGGCCATGCCCGTAATACGAGCCGGGTTTGACGCCGCCATGCGCGCCGCGCTCGATCTCGGCGGTCGTCGCGTGTGACTGAACAGCTTCGAGGGCCATTGCTTACTCCTTCACCTTGGAGGACGATTCGCCCTCGGACTCTTCGCCGGCCATCACGCGCGATACCATTTCACGGAAGACGCGCTGCTGATCGGTGATGCTGCCGGACGCGTCGATCACGCTCAGCCCGAACTCCTTCACCTGTGCGTCGTATTCGTCGAGCACCTTGGTCTGGAACAGCCTGAAGCTCTCGACCGGGTTGTTGCTCCAGCCCATGTCCATGCCGGCCTCGTAAAACTTCAACTTCACGCGGCGCGCGAGCAGCCGGTCGAGCGAGACGTCGATCGGCACTTTGAAGTAGACGGCCAGGTCGGGCCGCACCGCAAAGCTGTAGAGATCGCGCACCCATTCGCGATCGCAGCCGCGCGCGACGTCGCGGGCAAACGCCGTGTAGCTGTAGCGGTCGGCGAGGACGATCATGCCGGCTTTGAGCGGCGGCACGATGCGGTAGAGCAGCCGGTCGGCGAAGTCGGTCGCATGCAGCAGACTGAACGTCATCGGCGTCAGCGAGTTTTTCTTTTTGCCGGTCTTCGTCGCGGCCTTCACGAGAACGGAGGAATTCCACTCCGTCACGAAAACGCGGTGGCCGGCGGCGCTGAGCCACTTGGCCAGGAGCGCGAGCTGGGTCGTTTTACCTGACCCGTCGATGCCCTCGACGACGAACAGTTTTCCGGGATACGTGTGCGGTGTGATGAGCGTGTTTAGCATGCTTGCGTTTGCCTTTTCTCTTGACCCGGCCCTTCGGGGCCTTAACCTGACTCTTACCGGACGCGGGACGAACGTCAAATGTTATTGGGTGACCAATCAGTTCCGAGAGCACTGCGGCGTGCCGATCCGCCGCCCAGATCTCGAGTTCCGCGTCACCCGTGGTGCGGACCTCGATTTTCCAGGGCTTGCCGGGCTTTGTCGCCGCCTTCACCCGCAGGCGCGAGATCACCTGCGAGTGGCTGCGCTCGAGCCCTTCAGCCAGGCGAAGAATCGCGCCCAGCATCCGGACGGTCTCCCGCTCACGACCGGGCAGCGTGCTGAACCCGGCGTGAGAGCGTCGCGGCGGCGTCTGCCGATGGTACCGCGAAATCAGCGCGATGATCTCGATCTCGCGCGGCTCGAACCCGCGCAGCCCGCCGTTCTTGATCAGGTAATACGAATGCTTGTGATGCCGTTCGTAGCTGATATGGATGCCGATGTCGTGCAGCAGCGATGCATATTCCAGCCACTCGCGCGCATCGGCGCCGAGCGAGTGCTGCGCGGTGGTCTGATCGAAGATCTGGAGCGCCAGCTTCGCCACTTGCCGCGAATGATCGGCGAGGTAATTGCACCGCTCGCCGAGCTCAACGACGCTGCGGCGCCGGACATCAGGGTAGCGCTCGATCTGCTGGATGTGCGCGCGGTTCCGCTTGATGTAATCGAGGATCAGCCCCTCGCGCAACGCGTAGTCGCACAGCGTGATCTCATCCGCGCCGAGCTCTTCGACCAGTGTGTCGAGCAGCACCGCGCCGGCCACGGCCAAGTCGGCGCGCTTTGGATCGAGACCGGGCATCTTCAGCCGCTCCACGAGGGTCGTGCCGGTCAGTTGACGGCGAAGCCGATGGAGTGCCTTCGCGCTCACGCGCAGATTGCGGACGCCGTCTGGCGCCCGCCGGCCGCGCGCCAGTTCGCCGAGCGTCAGAATGGTGCCCGAGGTCCCGATCACGCGCTCGAATCCGGCCTTTCGAATCTTCCGGAGCGGCTCGTGCGCGTCCCGGCGGATCGCTTTCGTCATGCGCCGCTCGTCGCGGCGCGAGAGCGGATCCGTGCGGATGAACTTGTCGGCCAATCGGATGACACCGAGCTTGAAACTCTTGCCGACGTGCATGCGCGCGGCCGTCCCCTGCGTCACCTCGACGCTGCCGCCGCCAATGTCGATGACGACGCCGACCCGCGAGCCGATACCGGTGGCGTAGGCGGCGGCCAGGTGAATCAGGCGCGCTTCTTCGGATCCGGAAATCACCCGGACGCGAATGCCCGTCGTCCGCTGCACATCGGCGATGAAGTCGCCGCCGTTTCTCGATTCGCGCACGGCGCTCGTGGCGGTCGCAATGATCTCGTCGACGCCGCGTGACTCGGCGAGGCGCCGGAATTTGGCGAGCGTCTGCAATGCGTTCGCCATCGCGGTCTGGGTGAGCCGCCCGCCTTCGAGGCCTCCGGCACCGAGCCGGACCATGTCTTTTTCCCGATCCACGACCTCAAACGACAGGTCGGGACGCACACGCACGACGATCATGTGCACGGAATTGGTCCCGATGTCGATGGCCGCAAGTTGCATCGAATGTGTGCTTTACCGTGCTGTTACGTCCAGAAGAGTCACAGTTGCGGCATGCTAGCACGTGAGGTTTCATGGACCTGTTGCACTTAGTGACACCCCGTGCCGACCGGCTCCTGTCGCACGTACGGGGAGCGCAGGATGGCGATGCGCGTCACACACATCAGGCGCGCGTATCGGCGCGCCGACTCGCGGAAGTGCTGGCCCTCACCGCAAACGCCGGCAAGCGGCTCGATCGCGACGTGCGCAGCCTGCGCCGGGCGCTCGGCGCGACACGCGAGCTGGACGTCGCGCGGATGATCTTCGATCAGGCGGCGCTCGCGCACACGTGGTCGAAGGACGCCGAAGCGCGGGTCCGCAAGTTCATCAGCCTCGAACGCGCGCGTCGCCACGACAAAGTCAAAGGCACGCTGGCGAACGTCAGCGTTTCGCGGCTGCGGCGCCGAATCCAGGAGGTCGGGGGGTATGCCGACGGCGTGCCCGCTCCGAAAGTGGCCGTTCGGATCCGGAAGAGAGTCACCGCGCGAGACAAGGAACTGGCCCAGGCCATCAAGCGGGCAGGCGCCACCTACAACATCGACAAGCTCCACGATGTCCGGCTTGCCGTGAAGAAGCTCCGGTATACGCTTGAGGTAGCGCAGGATGCCCTCGGCCGGCGCTGGACGAATCGGATCGCGGCCCTGAAAATCCAACAGGCGCGGCTCGGAGATCTCCACGACCTGCAAGTCCTGGTCGGGCACATCCGGGTGCTCGAGAGCGAACTGGTGGGCCACCGGGGCCCGGTGGCCGAAGCGCTGGCCGTAATCCGGCGCGACCTCGATGTCGAGTCGAGACGGTTGCACGGTCATTGGCTGAAACAGACGAAGACGAAAGGGATGTGATGGTGCGCCTGTATCTGGTCCGGCACGCGATTGCGAGCGAGCGGGACGACACGAAGTGGCCTGACGACGACAAGCGTCCGCTGACGCACAAGGGCACGGCGCGCATGCGCGAGATCGTCCAGGGTCTTCAGGAGCTCGACGTCGACCTGGACCTCGTGATCACGAGCCCGTTGGTCCGGGCCAAGCAGACCGCCGACCTGATCCTCGCCGGATGGCCGGATGCCCCGGACCTGGTGGTGAACGACGCGTTGGCGCCCGCGGGCTCGCCCGCCGCCGTCGCTGAAGTGCTGTCGCGCCACACCAAGCTCAAGAACATTGCGCTGGTCGGCCATGAGCCGAACATGGGGGACCTGGCGGCGTTCCTCATTGGCGCCCGGGCGCCGTTGCCGTTCAAGAAGGGCGGCGTGGCCTGCATCGAAATGCCGACGCTGCCCGTGGTCGGGCCAGGCCAGCTGGCCTGGCACGCGACGCCCAAGATGCTGCGCGCGCTGGTCGATTTGTAGAGACGCTTCGGCGCTGTTGCGCGCTAGACGACGGTTCCGTTTTTCACAACGCCGCCTTTGGGCACAATGATGATGCCCGAGCGGATGTGATACCCGTCGCCGTCGGCGTGCTGAATTCCCCGCTCGTTCACCAGCACCACGTCGTCGCCGATGCGCGCGTTCTTGTCGACAATTACGCGGTCGAGCACGGCGTTCTTGCCGACGCCCATGGGGATGTCGCCGAAGGATTCCTCGTAAAAGTCGGCGCCAAGCAGCACGGATCTCGAGATCTTCGCGTTCGGCCGCACGACAGTGCGGATGCCGACGACGGAGTTCGCAATGGCGCAGTCGTTGTCGATGTAGCAGCCCTCCGAGATCAGCGTTTCTTCGATCACACTTTTATGGATCTGCGTGGCCGGCAGAAAGCGCGGCCGCGTATAGATCGGGCGTGTCGGATGGAAGAAATTAAACGGGGCGCCGTGCTGCGTGAGCATCAGGTTCGCGTCGTAGAAGGACGACACTGTTCCGACGTCGGCCCAATAGCCGTTGTAGAGGTGCGCGTTCACGCGATGCGATGAGAGCGCGTGCGGGATGATCTCGCGGCCGAAGTCGATGGCGCGGTCGCGCGCGAGCACCTCGTGCAGGACATCGCGCGAGAACACATAGATGCCCATTGACGCGATGAACGGCTTGTCGGCGGTCATGTGGCGCGTGAGCGGCCCGGCCGGCACGCTCGTGCGCATTTCGCCGAGCCGCGCGGGCGAGGGCTTCTCGTCGAATCCGGAAATGTGGCCGCCGCCGTCAAACCGGAAAATGCCCATCTGCGTCGCGTCGTCTGGCGTCACGGGTTGCGCGGCGATGGTGATGTCGGCGCCGCGCTCGATGTGCGCGTTGATCAGCTCGGCGAAGTCCATGCGGAAGATGTGATCGCCGGCAAGGATCAGGTAGTACTCGGCGTCGGCCTGGCCGAAGTGTCGGGTCGCCTGGCGCACGGCGTCGGCCGTGCCCTGGAACCACTGTTCGCCCTCCGGAGTTTGCTCGGCCGCGATGACTTCGACGAATCCGCTGGAGAACAGATCGAGCCGGTACGTTTGGGAGATGTGGCGGTTCAACGACGCCGAGTTGAACTGCGTCAGGATATAAATTCGCTTCAGTCCCGCGTGGAGGCAGTTGCTGATCGGGATGTCGATCAGGCGGTACTTGCCGCCGATCGGGACGGCGGGCTTGGATCTCAGATGCGTCAGCGGGAAGAGGCGCGTGCCGCGCCCTCCGCCGAGGATGATCGTCAGAACGTCGTTCACGGAGGGATTCTATTCGAGGCGGCTGGCCGCAGCCAGCGCGTCGCCGCAAATCCGGATGCTGTGCCAACGATTTGCGCCATGAGAAATGGCGCCACGTCGATCGGGCGGATTCCGGCAAATGAGTCTGTGAAGGCCCGGGCGATCGTGACGGCCGGATTCGCGAAGGATGTCGACGACGTGAACCAGTAGGCGGAAGCGATGTAGGCGCCAACCGCCACGGCCGAAGCGGCCTGGCTCACTCGCGAGGCTCCAGCGATAACAATCAACAAGCCGAATGTGGCGACGCCTTCGGAAAACCACAGCGCCCATCCACTGCGGGCATCCGATGAAACCTGCAGAACGGGTACGCCGAACATCACGTGCGCGACAACAATACCCGCGAGGCCGCCGGCGACTTGCGCGAGGACGTACGCCATCAGCTCTCGCGCCGGCAGCCGCCCGCTGAGAAACTCCGACAGGCTCACGGCCGGATTGAACTGCGCGGAGATGTCGCCGAACGCAAAAATCAAGGCGGCGAGCACGGCGCCGGTCGCGAGGCTGTTGGCCAAGAGGACCATGCCGATGTTCCCCGCAAACAGCCGGCCGGCCATGATTCCGGAGCCGACCACACAACAGACGAGGAGCGCCGTGCCGACACCCTCGGCCGTCACCCGGCGGGAAAGCGTTGCCGCTGTGTGCGTCATGCTTGTGTTGGGTGCGGCGAGAGCTTCGCCTGAACATCGGGCCGCGCGAGCCAGGCGATGAGGCGCTCATTAATTTGCGTCGCAACTGCTTCGAACGTGGCGCGCAGCACAGTGTCGCTCGCCGCGGCCGGATCTTCAAAGCTCCAGCGAATGCGCTCGGAACGGCCGGGAAAGACCGGGCAAGTTTCAGCGGCGTGATCGCACACGGTGATCACATAGTCGAAATGCCGGCCGGCGAACTGATCCACGTTCTTCGGAAACTGTCCGGCCATGTTGAGACCGAACAGCCGCAACGCCGTTTCGCGAGCGAGAGGATGAATCTCCGGTTGTGGGTGCGTCCCTGCACTGGCGATGTCGGCGGTGCCGTTCGTCAGGTGTCGCAAGATCGCTTCCGCCATCTGGGATCGCGCGGAGTTTCCGGTGCAAAGAATCAGGACTCTCATAGGGTCAGGCTGTGGCGCCCATCGTAGCGCGTGAGGGGGACCGCCAGCCGCTATTCGACGAAGCGGTATCCGAGGCCGACGACTGTTTCGATCGGCGAACCGGCGGCGCCGAGCTTGGCTCGCAGGCGGCCGACGTGGACATCGACCGAACGGGTCTCGACCTCGCGGTCGTAGCCCCATACCCGCTCAAGGAGGCGGTCCCGGGACATCACCCGGTTTCGGTTCTCGACGAGGAATTTCAGCAGTTCGAATTCGCGGCGGGTGAGTTTGATGCGTTCGGCGTCCACGCTGACCGCCACTGCGTCGAAGTCCGCCCGAAGGTGTTTCCCTTCGTAGACCGCCGCGGCGCCGTCGTCGGCTAGGTTCAGGTCCAGGATGAGCAGGTCTGGGGCTGAATCGTTGACCGCCTTCAGGGCCTCGTCGCCGGAACCGACGATGCTGACCTCGGCGTTTCCGGCGCGTTCCAGAGTGTGTTTAATGAGGCCGGCGATGTCGGATTCGTCCTCAAGGACCCGGATACGGGTGGGTGCGGGCACGAGCGCCACAGTAGGGCGGCCAAATTGCCCGCCCGTAACGGCGCGGTTAATTCGCGGTTACTTCGCGTACGTTAGAGCACAGTGGCGGGGATGTAACAACCGTGTAAACTTTCCGGCATATGGGCTTCCGATTCAGTCTGGTTCCGCGAGACGAGCAGTTCTTCGATCTATTCAAGCAAATGGCCGAGGAGATCAAGCGCGCCGCGTGCGACCTCGAGGCGCTGCTCTCGACCAATCCTCCGGACACCTCGAAGGTTGATGCGATCAGAGACGCCGAGCATCGCTGCGACACGATTACACACGACACTATCCAGCGCCTGCACAGGACGTTCGTCACGCCGTTCGACCGCGAAGATCTCTACACGCTCGCCGCGTCGATGGACAACGTCATGGACGCCATCGATCACGCGGCGTCGTTGGTGAGGTTGTACAAGATCCGCGAGATGCCGCGCGGCGCGGTCGACCTGTCTCACACGGTGACCGCGTCGGCGACCTCGATGGCCGCCGCGATCGAAGCCCTCAGCGCGCAGCGCCCGGTGACGCCGCACGCCGTCGAAGTGAACCGCCTCGAGAATGAAGCCGATCGCACCTACGCCGAGTCGATCGAGTTTCTCTTCGACACCGTGACGGACCCGATTCTGCTGATGAAGTGGAAGGAGCTGCTCGATCAGCTTGAGAACGTCACCGACAAATGCGAGGACGTCGCGAACGTCATCGAGAGCGTCGTTGTGAAGTACAGCTAGCCGTGACGCTCGACGCCACACTCATCACGGTCAGCGTCGTCATATTCGTCGCGCTGGTCTTCGATTTCATCAACGGCTTCCACGACGCCGCCAATTCGATCGCGACCGTCGTCACGACTCGCGTGCTGTCGCCGGCGCAAGCGGTGATCTGGGCCGCGTTCTTCAACTTCATCGCCGCGTTCTTTTTCGGCACGGCTGTCGCCAAGACGGTCGGCAAGGGCATGGTCGACCTCGAAATCGTGACCTTCAGCGTGATCCTCGCCGGCCTGCTCGGCGCGATCATCTGGAACCTGATCACCTGGTATTTCGGCCTGCCGACCAGCTCGTCGCATGCGCTGTTCGGCGGCTACGGTGGCGCCGCAGTGGCAAAGGCCGGTTTCAGCGCCATCATCGTCTCCGGCTGGACCAAAACACTCATCTTCATCGTCGTGGCGCCGATGGTCGGCTTGCTGGTCGGCTTGCTGCTGATGACAGCGATCTACTGGGTATTCCGTGACACGACACCGACACGCGTCGATCGGTGGTTTCGGCGCATGCAACTGGTATCGGCGGCGGCCTTCAGCATGATGCACGGCGCCAATGACGCGCAGAAAACGATGGGCATCATTACTGGCGCGCTCGTGACCGGCGGCTACATCGCGACGTTCGAGGTTCATTGGTGGGTGATTCTCGCGGCCCACGGCGCCATCGCGCTTGGCACCCTCAGCGGCGGCTGGCGCATCATCAAAACGATGGGCTCGAAGATCACGCGCCTGCGTCCCGAGAGCGGCTTCGCTGCCGAGACCGGCGCGGCGGTTGCCATCTACACGGCGACCGCGCTGGGCGTTGGCATCAGCACCACCCATACGATCACCGGTGCGATCGTCGGCGTTGGGGCCACGCGCCGCATGTCGGCGGTGCGCTGGAGCGTTGCCGGCCAGATCGTCTGGGCGTGGGTGCTCACCATTCCGGCGGCGGCCACGATCGGCGCGATCTCGTACTACATCGTCTCGCAGGTCATCCGCTGATGTCACATTTAACGTGCTCGTAACATGCTGGAATTCGGCGCGATACACGCACTTTCTACGATTGACCGTGAGTGCATATCTCTGAAGTTGACGAGCCCGTCACCGGGACCAAGGTGACCTCCGCGCCGGACGCCGGTGTCCAGCCCGCAGACGCCGTGGCCGTGGACGTCCAGAATCTGAATTTTTATTACGGGACGAAGCAAGCCCTGTTCGACATTTCCATGCAGATCCGTCCCCGCGTGGTGACGGCGTTCATCGGACCATCCGGTTGCGGGAAGAGCACCTTCCTGCGCACGTTGAACCGGATGAATGACGTCATCCCCGGTGTGCGGCTCACGGGGAGCGTGCGGATCAATGGGATGGATGTCTACGGGCCGACGTCCGACGTCGTCGAGCTGCGCCGGCGTGTCGGGATGGTCTTTCAAAAGTCCAATCCGTTTCCGAAATCGATTTTTGAGAATGTCGCGTACGGCCTCCGGATCAACGGGATGGCCGGTACCCGGCAGGAACTCGCCGGGCGTGTTGAAGAAAGCCTCAAGTCGGCAGCGATCTGGGACGAGGTGAAAGATCGCTTGTCGTCGTCGGCGTTAGGGCTCTCGGGCGGGCAGCAGCAGCGGCTCTGCATCGCGCGGGCCCTTGCCGTTCGTCCCGAGATCCTGTTGATGGACGAACCGGCGTCGGCGCTCGATCCGATCGCCACGCAGCGGATCGAGGAGCTGATCTACCAGCTCAAAAAGCAGTACACGATCGTCATCGTGACGCATAACATGCAGCAAGCGGCTCGTGTGTCGGATGCGACCGCCTTTTTCTGGCTCGGCAAGATGCTCGAGTTCGGGCCGACCGATAAACTTTTCACCAATCCGGCAAATAAATTGACGGAGGACTACGTGACCGGGCGCTTCGGCTAGCCAGGGCGCAGAGGGACCTATGGAACACGCGACGCATTTCCAGGAAGAGTTGAACGAGTTGAAGCGGCGGTTGCTCGAAATGGGCGGCCTTGCTGAGGATCGTCTGCGCCTGTCTGTGAAGGGCCTGGTTCAGCGCGACAGTTCGCTCTTCGAGCGTGTGCTGACCGGCGACGGCGACATCAACAACCTCCACCTCGAAATCGACGACCGGTGCGTGAAGCTGCTTGCGCTCCACCAGCCGATGGCGATGGACCTCCGCGCAATCGTCGCCGCCGTCAAGATTAATTCGGACCTCGAGCGCGTTGGGGATTTATCCGTGAATATTGCAGAGGCCGGCACGCGGTATCTGCAGCATCCGCCTGTCAAGGAATTGATCGACATTCCGAGGATGGCTGACATCGCGCAGGGGATGCTCCGCGATTCGCTCGACTCGTTCGTTCGCCGCGATATCCCGTTGGCTCAGTCAGTGCTGGTCGCTGACGACAACCTGGACGCGCTCAAGGGTCAAGTCTTCCGGGATTTGTTGACGTACATGCTGAACGACGCGACCACCGTGCCCGCGTCACTGGATCTGATTCTGATTTCCAGACATCTCGAACGCGTCGGCGACCACGCGACAAACGTCGCGGAGGACGTCATTTTCATGGTGTCGGCGCAGGACGTGCGCCACGTGAAGGCCTCAAGCTAGGCGCAACTAACCGAAACGGCCGGTGATGTAGTCCTCGGTGTGCTTCACCTTCGGGCTGGTGAATATCTCGGCTGTCTTGGAGAACTCAATCAGTTTGCCCATGAAGAAGAACGCCGTCTGATCCGACACGCGCGCCGCCTGCTGCAGGTTGTGCGTCACGATGACGATCGTGTACTGAGACTTCAAATCCTGAATCAGTTCTTCGATTTTCTGTGTCGCGATCGGATCGAGCGCCGAGCACGGCTCGTCCATCAGGATGATCTCCGGCTCAGTCGCGATAGCGCGCGCGATGCACAGGCGCTGCTGTTGACCGCCCGACAGGGCCAGGCCGCTCGTCTGCGCGCGATCCTTCATCTCGTCCCACAGCGCCGCACCGCGCAACGCGCGTTCGAATGCCGCATCCAGCACAGGCTTCTCGCGAATCCCGGCGACGCGAAGCCCGTAGACCACGTTTTCGTAGATCGACTTCGGCAGGGGATTGGATTTCTGGAAGACCATGCCGGTCCGCCGGCGGACATCGATCACGTCGGTCTTGGGCGCGTAGATGTTGCGTCCGTCAATGATGAACTGACCCTCGATGCGCACGTTGTCGATGAGGTCGTTCATCCGATTGAGGCAGCGGAGCAGCGTCGACTTGCCGCAGCCTGACGGGCCGATGAACGCCGTGACCTGTTTGTCCGGGAGGTCCATCGAGACGTCATGAATCGCCTGCTTCTGGCCATACCAGACGTTGGCATCCTGAATCTGAATGGCCGGCGGCGCGCCGCTCGCCGTCGTCTCGACGAACGACACGTCCGTCTTGACGCGCAAGCGATCGGTATGTTCGGGGCGGGTCTCGGAGCTCATGATCGACAGGTCAAAAGGCCGACGTCAGGTACTTCTTGCGCAGACGGTTGCGCACCACGATGGCGGTGAGGTTCAGGAGGACGACGATGATCAGGAGCAGAATTGATGTGGCGTACACCATCGGGATGGCCGCCTCGACGTTTGGGCTCTGAAAGCCGACGTCGTAGATGTGGAACCCGAGGTGCATGAACTTTCGATCGAGATGCAGATAGGGAAAGACCGTGTCGAGCGGCAGATCCGGGGCGAGCTTCACGACACCGGTGATCATCAGCGGCGCAACCTCGCCGGCGCCGCGTGCCATCGCAAGAATCAGGCCCGTCAGGATGCCGGGCGCTGCCGACGGGATCACCACGCGGGTCAGCGTCTGAAAGGTCGTCGCGCCTGTCGCGAGGGAAGCCTCGCGCATCGAACGCGGCACGGCGGTCAAGGCTTCCTCGGTCGCCACGATGACAACGGGCACGGTGAGCAGGCCCAGCGTCAGCGATGCCCAGAGAATTCCACCGGTGCCGAACGTCGGCGTCGGCAGACTCTCCGGGAAGAACATCCGGTCGATGCCCACGACCACGAAGTACACGAAGAAGCCGAGGCCGAATACGCCGAAGACAATTGACGGCACGCCGGCGAGATTGTTGACCGCGATGCGCACGAGCCGGACGAAGAAACCCTGCTTGGCGTACTCGCGCAAGTAGAGCGCCGCCAGCACGCCGAAGGGGACGGCGACGACGCTCATGATCAGGACCATCATCACGGTGCCGAAGATGGCGGGCAGAATCCCGCCCTCCGTGTTCGATTCTCGCGGGTCGCTGCTCAGGAACTCCCAGAGACGGCTCCCGTACACGCCGGCGCGTTCCCCCCATGACAACTGGTTGGCGGGGTACGCACGGAAGATGTCGAGGACGGCCATGTCCTTCTCTGTGCCGTCGCCTGCGAGAAACGAGACGCGCATCTTTGACGCGGCATCGACCGTCTGCGTCATCTGCGCCTCGAGCGCCTGGTACCTGGCCTGGAACTCAGCGGTTTTGGCTTCGAGCGCGGCACGCCGTGAGGCGATATCGGTGCCCGGCGACTTCTGCGCTTCGAGATCGAGCGCGCGCATGTCGAGGCGGCTTTGCTCGATGCGAGAGTTCATCGTGCCGAGCTCGTCGCGCTCGAGCTTGCGAATCGCGGCGCGATCGTCCTCGGCCTTGTCGACAAGATCGCTGAGCCGCGCGATCACGTCGTTGCCCGTGGCGATCACGGCGTCGCCATCTTTGAGCGTGCCCGGGCGGCCGATGAATGGGCCGTATTCGCGCCGTTCAATGTAGAGCGCGTCGGCCGGCCTCGTGCGGCTCGCCATCGTGTCTTCGTCGACCCAGCGGAAATCCGCGCCGGTCAGATCCCGGTTGCCGAGCTTCATCTGCGCGCGGAAGCGCTTGAGATGTTCGGGTGTGCCGGGCGCTGGAATCGGCTCACGGTCGGAGATCTCCCCCATAAGTACAGTGCCGTCGGTCAGCGTGATCTGCTCGATCTGTCGCGGCCAGAAGAACCCGAGGCCGTTGCTGAGAATGAGCGCGATCATGCCGGTGATCATGAGCAGGCAGATGCCGAGCCCGCTGCCGGCGAGCCAGATCGCGGAGTCGCCGCGGCGCATCGGGTCGCGTTTAAAGAGCGCCATCAGACGGCCTTGTACTTTTCGCGAAGGTGCTGGCGGATCACTTCCGCCACCGTGTTGATCACAAACGTCATGACGAAGAGCAGCGCGGCCGCCAGAAACAGCGTGCGGTAGAGCGTGCTCGCGTGCGGGGCTTCAGGGATCTCGACCGCGATGTTGGCTGACAGCGTCCGGATCCCGTTGAAGATCGACCAGTCCATGACCGGCGTATTTCCGGTCGCCATCAATACGATCATCGTCTCGCCGACGGCGCGGCCGAAGCCGATCATGACCGCCGAAAATATCCCGGGGCTGGCCGTCGGCAGGACGACGCGGACGGCCGTTTGCCACCGACTGGCCCCGAGCGCCAGCGACGCGGCCGTCAGGCTCGATGGCACGCCGGAGAATGCGTCTTCGGAAATCGTGAAGATAATCGGGATCACGGCAAAGCCCATGGCGATGCCGACGACGAGGCAGTTGCGCTGATCGTAGGTGAGGTCGAGCGCTTGCTTGAGCCACAGCCGCGCGTCTGCGTCGAAGAGCCACGCCTCGACCGACGGGCCGATCGCCAACGCGAGCCATCCGGCAAACACAAGGAGCGGCAGAATCAACAGGACTTCAGTGCCGGCGCGAAGATTGGCGGTCACGCGCCGGGGGAGCAGGCGCCACAGGAACACGCCTGATGTGCCGGCGAGCGGCATGAGTGGAATTAAAAGGAGCACGGCTACGAGATTTTTTTCGACGACCGCCGCCAGGTAGAGGCCCGCAAGAAAGCCGATCACGACGCTCGGCAACGCCGCCATGATTTCGACGGCGGGCTTGACCTTGGCGCGGTAGAGCGGGTCCATGAACTGCGACGTGTAGAGCGCCGCCAGCACCGCGAGCGGCACGGCAAACAACATCGCGTAGACCGTGCCCTTGATCGTGCCGAAGATCAGCGGCACGAGGCTGAACTTCGCCTCGAAGTCGTCGGTCGCACCGGTCGACTGCCACACGTATTCCGGCTTCGCGTAGCCCTCGTACCATACTTTGCCGAAGAGCGTCTTCCAGCTCGTCTCCGGGTGCGGGTTATCGAGCGTGAACCGGCGGAGGTTGTTGCCGGTCAGCATCAGGATCGCGTCAGCTTTCGGCGTGATCAGCACGGCCGTGATACCGCCGTTGGCGGGTTGCCGTAGCAGGACGCGCTCGGACGTCTGGTGGCGCAGCACAAGTTCGCCGTCCTGGCCGATCGTCGCGAAACTCCGCTCACGTCCGGAGAGCGCGATGGCGGTCACCGCCGAAGACTGCGGCTCGAAGACATGGGCGCGCACCATGGCGGATTCGTTCTCCGTGCCGACGGGCACGGCCATCCAACCTGACAGCGTGCCGTCGGCGGCGCCGGCCGTCCACGAGTTGCCGCCCAGCATCCATTCCAGCGAGGTGATGGCTCTCGGACTGACGGGCGAGACGCTCGTGAGCACGGGCGATTCCGCGTCGCCAAGATGCCAGAAGTAGACGCGCCCACGATCCGTGCCCGCCAGCAACGCGCCGCTCTGTCCCATCCGGATATGCGTCACCTGGTCGGGCGAATCAACTCGCAGCATCGCCGTGTGCGGCACGAGCTGGTCGTCGGCCGACGCGTAGACGATGTCGCCGCCTTCGTCGCCGCCTTCGAGGAGCCCGGCGACAAAACGCCGTTCGTCCTGTTCGATGTACGAAACCTGGCCGACCGGGCGCCGAGCGGCGTCGAGCGTGAGGGTGCCGCGCGGACGCAGTTCGATCGTGAGGTCTTTCAACACCGAGCCGTCGTACTGCGGCACGTAATGCACTTGCATGAGCGACACGCGGCCGTCGCTGAGACCGGCGGCGAGGTAGTGGCCCGTGACGCTGCGCGACGATGAGATGACCGTGGCCGCGCCGAGGTCCGGCACCGGCAGCGAGGTCACCGCCGCGCCCGTCTGCACGTTGCGAAAGACCACCTGGCCGTCGGCTTCAATGCTGTAGAGATACTTCTGATACTCGTCGACGCCCACCGCCCGCAGCGACGCGCCCGCCGTGGAACCGATCGCAACTTCTCCAGCGGGAATCAGTCGCGCCGACCGGAAGAGCGGAATGGCCTCGCTCGCGACAAAGACCAGGATGCCCATCACCGCAACAACGACCGCGATGCCGCCGGCGGAAATGACAAACACGGCCGCACGGTCCACGCGCTTCAACCGCGCGATTCGCTTCCGCGCGGAGGCCATGTGAGCCCGGACTGATGAAGTCGAGGGCGCCGGGGACTGGGCCGAGGATTCGGGAGGGGCCATGTGGGGGTGTGTGGGGTGGGTTCACAGAGTGACAGGCCGATGGCTCCCGCCACCGGCCTGAATGTTGTTAACAGTAAGCGTCCGGACGATCGCGGCTACTTGATCACCTTCGCGAGTTCCGTCTTGGCGATCGTCGCCGAGAGCGGCATGTAACCGTCTTTGACGACGGCCTCCTGGCCTTCCTTGCTGTACATCAGCTTGATGAACTCAGCCACGAGCGGGTCGAACGCCCGGCTCGGCGCCTTGTTCACATAAATATAGAGGAAGCGCCGGAGCGGGTATTTGCCCGACTGCACATCGGCGTAGCTCCCGTTCGAGACCGCGCCCGCCTCGGTTTCTGAGAGGGGAACCAGCTTCACGCCCGACGTCCGGTAGCCGATGCCGCTGTAGCCGATGCCGTACCGGTCTTCGGTGACACCCTGGACGACCGACGCGGAGCCCGGCTGTTCCTTGACCGTGTCCTTGAAGTCGCCGTTCTTGAGCGTGAGCTCCTTGAAGAACCCGTAGGTGCCGCTCGCCGAGTTGCGGCCGTAGAGACTGATCGGGCGGTTGGCCCAATCACCAGTGAGGCCGAGCTGGCCCCAGGTCGTGATGTTCTGCTTATGGCCCCGCTTGCGGCTCTTGCTGAAGATCGCTTCGACCTCGGCGAGCGTGAGCTTCGCGATCGGGTTGTCCTTATGCACATAGACGGCGAGCGCGTCGTAGCTCGTCTTGAGCTCCGTCGGCTTGTAGCCGTATTTCGCTTCGAACTGGTCGATCTCGGTGGCGCGCATCTGGCGCGACATCGGGCCGAACTGCGACGTGCCGGCGATCAGCGCCGCCGGTGCCGTCGACGAGCCCTTCCCCTCGACCTGGATCTTCACGCTCGGGTAGGCCTTCCGAAACGTCTCGGCCCAGAGCGTCATCATGTTGTTCATGGTGTCGGAACCCACGCTGCTCAGGTTCCCCGACACGCCGCTCACGCGCTGGTAGGGTGTCAGGGCGGCGTCCACGTGCTGCGCCTGCCCCTGGAGGAACACCGACCCGGCCACAACGGCCGTCATTGCCACAATTGCCCGCTTCATCACTAGGTGCTTCACGTGGTTTCTCCCCTCGACCACCGGCTCGTCTCAAATCCACGATACCGGGGTCGAAAATCGTCTGGATTGCGCCCTTGTTAAATCCCTGTAACTTTAGAAAATGATCTGCAACTGCGACCGGAACTCGATCGACCGGACGGTCGGTGCCGTGGTGCCCGTCTTGACGTCCACGCGGCCGAAGTCGTTCTGCCACTTGAGGCCGTGACGCGCGTAGTAGTAGCTGAGCGAGCCGCGGATTTCCTCGGTGTTGTTGTTGCCGGTGAGGTCCGTCGGGTCGAAGGAGCCGTACCGGGCGGCCACTTCCCAGGTGCGCCGATGAAACAGTTTGCCGGCCTGGAGGAAATAGCCCGCCGCGTCAAACTTGGCGCCGGTTTCCGGTGTGCGGCGCGCGAAGGTATACATGCCGTTGGCCGAGAAGCCCTTGAACTTGTAGATGCCGTCGACGCTGACCGCGTCCCACTTCTGGTCGTTGCCGGTCGTCGCGTTGAAGTTGTTCTGGTTTTCCCAGTTGACCGCGATCGCGTAGATCGGCACCGTCGTCGACTCGAAGTCGCTTTCCGAGTAGAGCGCGCCGGTCACCCACGCGCGCTGATTGAGCACCTGGCTGCCGTTGGGCTGCCACATCAAGCGCGCGTTGTACAGGAGCTTGTCGTTGTCATTGGTCGTGCGCGTCGGGCCGTTGCCGTTCGACGCGCCGACGCGCCACTCGATCTTGTTATTCCTCGTCGCGCCCCAGAGTGCGACGCCCGTTTCGCGGCCGCGGAAAAAGCTGTTGCTGACGAGCGCGCGGTCGACAAACTGCTGGCTGCCTGACGACGTCATTTCCTGCGCGCCGTAGGCCGGCTTGAACTGACCGACGTGAAGGCGGAAGGTGCCCTTGCCCTTCGAGAAGTCGAAGTCAACGGCCGCGTCTTCGAGCAGCGCGCCGACGTTCGAGCCGGTGACGGCGGGGAAGTTCAGCTGCGTCTCATACGTGATCCACGGCTTGATCGCCCAACCCTCGAGCTTGAACTTCGCGCGGCGGATGCGGAACGACGGCCGCTGATCGCCCTTCGCGGCGGTACCGGCCAGCTGCGTGTTGGCGTCCGGCTTTTCCTGCGTGAACCGGATCTGCACGCGGCTCGAGATCTCGAGATACGCGTTGTCGGTGGTGATGCGCGTCTTGCCGTCGCGCCACACCATCGTCTGGACCGGCACCACAGCGTCAGCGACCGGCTCGGAGATGCCGTGCTTGAAGAAGTAGAGCTGCAGGGCGCGCTCGTTGTCGCCGACCACCGTTTCACCGTTCGGGCCGACGCCCGGCTTGGTGATGCCGACGCCCATTTCGCCGGTCTTGTCGAAGCGGTCGGCGTTGGCGGCCACGTTGAAGACGTAGATGCGTCCGTCTTTCGTGATCTCTTTGTAATAGAAGCCCTGCGCCGACGCGGGCGTCGCGCCGATAATCGTCAAAAGGGCCGCGCACAGGGTTACGACGAACACGCGCAGCATTGGGGAAGTCCGATTCATGTCTCTAAAGCCTCCTGCGGGGGAGTCCCGCGATGTGGGTGAAGGCTATCGGCCCCGTGTTACCGCCCTGTCGCAGGCCCGTTTCCGCGGAGTTAATTCGTTACACGTCGCGTTTACACGGAATTTACCTGGCCGCTGCGGGTAATCGGACAGAATCAAGTCACTGCCCCGGGAGCCTGTATGACCACCACAACAAAACACGACGACGCCACCGCCATTTCTCACGATAGAAAAGTCAGCGTCGTCCGCCAGCCGGTCGGCTGGGAAGTCCGCGAAGAGGAAGGCCAGAATATTTTGCGGTCGGTGACGGTCACTGATTGGCACCGCGTCGAGCGCGCGGTCCTGGCGTTCGCGCACAGCGCGCAGCCGGTTTCCGCGGCGCGCTAATCGCGCGGCGCGCCGTCCGGGCCGGCCGGAATAAACAGTGTGACTATCGCGCCGCCGCCGGCGCGATTTTCGGCGGAGACGCGGCCTCCGTGTAATTCCATCAGATGTCTGACGATTGCCAGGCCGAGTCCCGTGCCGCCCGGGTCGCGCGTGCGCGAACGATCCACCCGATAGAAGCGTTCGAAGATCCGCGAAAGATCACCCGCCGGAATACCGGTTCCCCGATCACCCACTGAAACCGCGACGCCACCGGGCCGGCGGACCGATTCGATCTCGATGATTGAGTCCTCGGGCCCGTAATTGATCGCATTCTCGACAAGATTTCTCAGCGCGTCGTGGAGCTTGGCGGGATCGCCCGACAGGACCGCGGCGTCCTGAGCGATTGTTCGCGAGATGCACTGGCGCTTGCGCGCGAGCGCGTCTTCCATTTCGGCTTCGACGCCGTTCACCAGCGCATCCACCGCGACGACAGACCGTTCGATCGCTTCCTGGCCCGCGTCCAACCGGGCCAGGCGGAGCAGATCGCGCACCAGCCGCTCCATGCGCAGCGTGTGCCGGCCAATGATTTCGAGAAAGCGCCGCCGCTCGGCATCGGTCGTCGGCGGGGCATCGAGCAGCGCTTCGACATATCCGCGCACAGCGGTGAGCGGCGTTCGCAGCTCATGAGAAACGTTCGCGACGAAGTCGCGCCGCACACGGTCGGCGCGTCGCAGATCAGTCACGTCGTGGAGCACAAGGACGAGTCCGCCGGCCGGCTCATGCGCCACGCGCACGACGTTCGCGATGTACGCGCGATCGGGCGAGCGCAGCAGATGCACTTCGCGCGCTTCGGGCGCCTCGCCGGGTCCCAGCGCCGCGGTCAGAAGCTGAATGATGTCCGCGTCCCGCACGAGATCGCGGATGTGGCGGCCTTCCGCATCATCGGGCAGCTGCAGCATTGTTCGCGCGGCATGATTGGTGAGCACCAGCCGCCGGTCGCGATCGACGAGCAAGACGCCCTCGAACATCCCCGCCAGGATGCTGCGCAACTGCGCGCGCTCGGTCGTGCTTTCACCAAACTTCCGACCCAGCTCGCTGACCGTGGTGTCAAGCACGCGCGCCACCGTGCCGATCTCATCGCGTCCGTACTCAAAGCTCGGCCGCGAAAAATCTCCTTCGGCGTACCGGCGGGCCGTGTCGGCGATCGCCTGCAGCCGCCGGCTGAGCAGCGCGGACATCACCCAGGCCAGCCCCAGCGCGATCAGCAGCGCGACGCCGAAGCCGATGGCGGCGACGCTTTGAATGCGCCGCACACGCTCGTCGACCGCTGTGAGCGGAAGGCCCAGCCGTACAACGTGCACGGGGCTCTGGTCCACGACGATGGCGGCGTATGTGGTCATGACGCCGGTGGTCTCCGACCGCCGAGTCGCCGCGCCGCGGCCCGATTGAAGGGCCCCCGTGATTTCCGGCCGCCCGCGGTGTGTTTCGAGCGCGGGAATTCGGGACACGTCGACTTCCGAGTCGCCGAGCACACGGCCCGCAAGGTCGAGCAAGGTGACCCGCGCCGTGAGCTGGCGGCCGAGCGCGTCGGCGTTGGCATCCGCATCTCCGCCGGCGGGACCGGTCGCCAGCAGTTGCGCCGTCAATTCGGCCTGCAGCATCAGGGTGTCCTCGACGTCTTTCCTTAGGCCCGCGCGTACGTCGGCGGAAATGAGCATCACCGACACGGTCAGCGACACCGCGGTCGTGACAAAGACCGCGAGCAGAATGCGAAGCCGGAACGTCACGGCTGTTCTTCGAGCCGGTAGCCGAATTGCTTGACCGTCGACAAGGCTTCGGTCAACACGGGCAGTTTTTCGCGCAACCGCCGGACGTGCACGTCCACGGTTCGCGTGCCGCCGGTGTAGTTGTATCCCCAGACATCCGTGAGCAGCAGGTCGCGCGACAGCACGCGTCCCTTGTGATCGATCAGGTAACGAAGGAGCAGAAACTCTTTCGCCGTCAGCCTGACGTCATCGCCGTTATGCGTGATCCGGTGGCGATCCGCGTCGATAGAGATGGGGCCGTAGTTGATCAGTTCGTGTGCCGCAGAACCGCCGTCGGCGACGGCCGCGCTCCGGTTGGTGCGCCGCAAATGCGCGTTGACGCGCGCGACGAGTTCTTTCGGACTGAATGGTTTGGTCAGATAGTCATCGGCGCCGAACTCAAGGCCGCGGACGCGATCGGATTCTTCGCCGCGCGCCGTCAGCATCATGATCGGCGTTGCCGACATGCGGTCGTCGTTGCGAATGGCCTGGCAGACCTGCAAGCCGTCCATCCCCGGCAGCATGAGATCGAGCAATACCAGCTCGGCCGGCTCTTGCGCCAGGCGCGACACCACGAGATTGCCGGCCGTGACGATCTCCGGCGTGTGACCGGCCTTCTCGAGATAGTGCTGAATCAGCTCCGCGATGTCGGCGTGGTCTTCGACGACGAGGATGCGGGCCATTTCTATAATTCTCGCATGGCCCGTCCGCGGCCCGACATGAGCACGCCGGCGGAGATGAGCGCGAGCAATGCGCCGTTGAAAATGAGCGCTTTCGGCGCTGTCACCCAATCGGCCATCGCGCCTGTCACGAGGCCGCCGAGCGGCCCGCCGCTCCTCAGCGCGACCATGTAGATGCTGATCACGCGGCCGCGCAACTCATCGGGAATGGCGAGCTGCACGATCGAAAACCCGATCGAGAACATCGCCATGAACGTCACGCCGGAGATGAACATCAGGGCGCAGTTGACGAGCCAGATGTGCGTCAGCGAAAAGATGATCACGAGCAGGCCCATCACCACTTGCAGGCCGAGCAGCGCGAGCCCCCGGCCCTTGAAGTGACCGGCGGCGCCGATGGTCAGTGCGCCCAGAATCGCGCCGACGCCCTGGCACGCCTGGAGTGTCGCCAGCCGCGTCTGCGGCGTGCCGGGACCGTCGGCAAACACACTCGTCGCGAATGCCGGCAGCAGCGTGATCAGGGGTTGCACGAGGAACGACGCCGTCGCGACAAGAATCGTGAGCGTGAGCACGATGCGGTTGTTCTTGACGAACTGGAGGCCGGTTCTCAGATCTTCGCGGATGGACTTCGGTCCCGTGGTCGACGACGCCAGCGCCGGCAGATGCAGCGCCATGAGCGTGAAGATGACGATAAAGAAGGAAAGACCGTTGATGCCGAAGCATGCGGCTGTGCCGATGCTGAGCACGACGCCCGTGCCGATGAGCGGGCCGAGCACGCGCGAGAGATTGAATTGCGTGGAGTTGAGCGCGATCGCGTTCGGCAGATGCTCGCGCGGCACGAGCGACGGAATGAGCGACTGATACGCCGGCCCGCCGAACGCCTGGCCGCAGCCCGCGAAAAACGAGAAGAAGAGAATGTGCCAGATCCGGATCTCGCCGGAGAAGACAAGCACCGCCAGCGAAAACGCCGCGACGGCCTGCACAAGTTGAGAGCGAATGAGCAGTTTGCGGCGGTCGTAGCGGTCGGCGATGACGCCGCCGATCAGCATGAACATCAGAATCGGCAACTGCCCGAGCGCCGAGTCGAGGCCCAGGTAAAAGCTCGAGTTGGTCAGTTTGTAGACGAGCAGCCCCTGCGCGTATTGCTGCATCCAGGTGCCGATCGTCGAGCCCAGAGCCGCCAGCCAGACGAGGCGAAAGTTCCGGTGGGTGAGTGCGACCCCTACGCGATGCCACATCGGGGCCTGTGGCGCGGGTGTGACGGGCGCGGCGTCGGACACGACACGTCATCTTACCTGTTGCCTGCCGGAACCCTCGCCGGTATAGTAGCGAAAGTTAGGCGAAACTCTGATGGTTTCTCAGGCAATTCAACACATTGAAGGGCTCCTCCGCGCCCGAAAGCTGGACGGCACGCTGGCCAAGCTCGAGCTCGTTCCGGCGATGGCGCCGACCGGCCTCGACGCGTTCGACAGGGCGCTTGGCGGCGGCTGGCGCCGGGGCGAGCTCTCGGAATTGACGGGGCCGAAATCCTCAGGCCGCACCAGTCTGTTGTTGGCCTCGCTGGCCGCCGCGACCGCCCGCGGCGAAGTCGTGAGCATCGTCGACAGCCTCGACCGCTTCGATCCAGCCATGGCCGCTGCGGCCGGCGTGGATGTCATGCGCGTGTTGTGGGTCCGCGGACCGAGCTCGACGGAGCTCAAAAAGTCGGGAGTTAATTGCCAGAGAGCAGGCGGGCAATTAACTCCCGACTTTTCGAGCTTCGCCGACGCGCTCGTGCGCCGCGCCCTTCGCGCCGCCGATCTCATCATCCGCGCCGGCGGCTTCGGCATCGTCGCGCTCGATCTTGCGGATGTCTCGCCGCAATTGCTGCGGCGCATTCCCTTGTCATCGTGGCTGCGCATCGCGCACGCGAATGAAGGGCGCGACACGGTGTGTCTCCTGCTTGCCGATCAGCCGCTCGCACGTAGCCCCCGCGGAGTCTCGGTGCGACTGAATGCAGCGCCTCGGTGGAGCGGGGACAGCGTGCAGAGTCGCAGACTCGCAGGACTCGACGTTGCAGTCACTGTGACATCTGCTCGCCACATCGACACAGCAAGGCTCGAAATATGAAGTGCGTACTCTTCGCAGAGGGTTCGTACGAAACAGTGGGTTCGAACGAACCCTCGACGGTCGTACGAACCCCCGAAGTTCGTACGAACCCCCAAGCTCGTACGAACTCTCATAACGCGCTCCTGGAATTGGCGCGCCTGTGCTCTCCGCGCGTCGAGGCGCTGGGAGTGAACGGGGCGGTCTTTGACGCCAGTGGACTTTCGCGCGTGCTGGGGACGCCGCGTGACATCGCCAGGGAAGTGCAACGCCTGGCGGTTGCGCGCGGCGTCCGCGCGCGGATTGCCGTCGCGCCGACGACCACGTCGGCGTGGCTGCTTGCGCAGGCGCCGAACGCGCCGACCATGAAGACGCGTCCGGCGGCGATCACGGTCGTCGAAGGCAATGTGGCCGAGGCGTTGTCGCCGCTGCCGGTGGCGCTGCTGCTTACGGTGCCGGGGCTGTCGGACCTGGCGGGCCCTGGGGGAACGCCCGGGATAATGCCCGGGGGAACGCCCGGGATAATGAACGTGCGGCGCCAGCGCGTGCCGCGCGGCCAGAATTTTCGCGCCGCGCCGTCGCCGATGCGTACGAGCAATGTCGGTTTTGTGCGAATTGAAGCGCAGCTGCTGACCACCTTCGAGCGCTGGGGCATCCGCACGCTCGGCGACGTCGCGGCGCTCTCGCGCGCGGAGCTGCGCGCGCGCTTCGGTGACATCGGCGCGCGATTGCATGAAGCGTCGATCGGCGAAGACCGCCGGCCGCTCACGCCCGGCGAAGCGCCGCGGCGGTTCGTCGAGCGGCTGACGCTCGATTGGCCGATCGAAGGACTCCAGCCGCTGTCGTTTGTTGTCGCGCGGCTGTGCGAATCGCTCTCGAAGCAGCTCGAAGACGCTGACCGCGGCGCGGTGGCGGTGACAACGAGATTGGCGCTGGTGTCGAAGGCGGGGTTTGAGCGCACGCTGCATTTACCGGCGCCGATGCGCGACCCGCGCGTGCTGCGCACGCTGATTCAGCTCGATCTCGAAACGCATCCGCCGAAAGGCGCGACGGATGAGATCACCGGCCTCGCGACGAGCGGCATCGACGCGGTCGAAGTGGAAGTCGAAGTGTCGCCCGGCCGGATCACGCAGGGTGCGTTGTTTGTGAAGACGACCCCGACGCCCGAGGCCTTGTCGACGCTGGTGGCGCGATTGGGCGCGCTGATGGGCGGCGACCGCGTCGGGTCGCCGGCGCTCACGGATTCTTACGACGAGCGATCAAATTTCACGCAGATTTCTTTGAACGTCCAGCAGGAGCGCGCGAACGCGCAGCGCGAGAGTACGAACCCTCAGCGCGAGAGTGCGAACGCCCTGCGACCGGTGTGCTTGGGTTTCCGCCGCCTTCGATCAGCGCCGGCGATTCGGGTGGAGTGTACGAACAATCGTCCGAAGGCGTGTGCCGTCGCCGGCCCGTGGAGAACCTCCGGTCGTTGGTGGCGCCGCGATTCGTCGGCGTGGGATCGGGATACCTGGGACTTACAGCTGGCATCCGGCGAGCTGCAAAGGGTCAGCTTTAATCGCCGCTCCAAAAACTGGGAACTCGAAGGCACGTACGACTGAGAAATAGGGGTCGGGAGTTATTTCGAAATAACTCCCGACCCCTATTTCCGGCTGCTTCCATGTTCATTGAGCTCCATACCTCCTCCGCGTTTTCGTTCCTGCGCGGCGCGTCGCTGCCCGAAGCGCTGATCGAGCGCGCGGCGGCGCTTGGGTATCCGGCGCTGGCGTTGCTCGATGCCGACGGCGTGTACGGCGCGCCGCAGTTTTACCGCGCCGCCAACAAAGCCGGGCTCAAAGCCATCGTCGGCGCGGAATTGACGATGGGGGAGGCGGGGCAGCCGGAGCGGGATTGGCGGCTGCCGGTACTGGTGTCGTCGGTCGAGGGTTACCGGAATCTGTGCCGCGCGATTACGCGGGTGAAGCTGCGCTCGGCCAAAGGCGAGGCGCGATTCACACTCAAAGACTTGGATGGGCGGACGCGCGGGTTAGTGGCGCTCGCCGGCCGCGAGGCGCTGATGGCGCAGCATCATGGCGTCGGCGGCCTCACCGATCAGCTCGTCGGCATCTTCGGGCGCGACGGCGTGTGGGTGGAGTTGCAGCGGCATTTCCGCCGCGACGAGGAGTCCGCCAATCGCGCGCTGCTCGATCTCTCGTCCGCGTTCCGCGTGCAGGTGATGGCGTCGAACGGCGTGCGGTTCGCGTCGGGCGCGGACCGGCCGCTGTTCGATGTGCTGACGTGCATCCATCACGGCGTGACGCTCGAAACGGCCGGGCGGCGGCTCACGGCCAATGCCGAGAGGTATTTGAAGCCGCCCGAGTCGATGGCCAGATTGTTTTCCGATGTGCCGCAGGCGCTCGCCGGCACCGAAGCGCTGGCGGAGCGGCTGGATTTCACGCTCGCGAATCTCGGCTATCGCTTTCCCGACTATCCCGTGCCGGCGGGCGAAACCGAGATTTCGTTTTTACGCCGGCTGGCGCAAGTCGGCGCGCGCGATCGCTATCGCCCGTACCACGACAAGGCAAGACATCAGATTGACCGCGAATTGGCTCTCATAGAAAAACTCGAACTGGCCGGTTATTTCCTGATCGTCTGGGACATCGTGAACTTCTGCCGGCAGCAGCGCATTCTCGTGCAGGGCCGCGGCTCGGCCGCCAACAGCGCCGTCTGCTATGCGCTCGGCATCACGGCCGTCGATCCGGTGGGGATGGAGCTGCTCTTCGAGCGGTTTCTCTCGGAAGAGCGCGGCGAATGGCCCGACATCGATCTCGATCTGCCGAGCGGCGACCGGCGCGAGCGCGTCATTCAGTACGTGTACGAACGCTACGGCCGGATGGGCGCGGCGATGACGGCCAACGTCATCACCTATCGCGGCAAGAGCGCAGCGCGCGAAGTCGGTAAAGTACTGTGCATTCCTGAAGAAGAAATAGCGAGGCTTGCGCGCATGATGCACGGCTTCGAGTGGGTCGATCCCGCTGATTCGTTCGCGAGACATCTCACGGAAGCCGGGCTCGATCCCCACGACGCGCGATATCAGCAGTTCGGCGATCTCTGGCAGCAGATGCAGGATCTGCCGCGCCATCTGGGCCAGCACTCCGGCGGCATGGTGGTTTGTCAGGGCCGGCTCGACGAAGTCGTGCCGCTCGAGCCCGCGTCGATGCCCGGCCGCGTCGTCGTGCAATGGGACAAGGACGATTGCGCCGATCTCGGCATCGTGAAGGTGGATTTACTGGGCCTCGGGATGATGGCGGCACTCGAAGACGCGTTAGCCATTATCAATACAAAGAGTGAATCTCCATGTCCCTCCATGGCCCCCCAAGGTGGAAATGCTGTTGATCTTGCGCACCTGCCGCCGGACGACCCGGCCGTCTACGCGATGCTGCAACGCGCAGACACGGTGGGCGTCTTCCAGGTCGAATCGCGCGCGCAGATGGCGACGCTGCCGCGCATGCGC
>JBKJHW010000010.1:0-41331 GCA_046598935.1 Vicinamibacterales bacterium
CGCTACGCCTGCTCCCATCGGATTCGAACAAGGCCGAGTACATCACGACGCCGCGCGATAAGAAGACCTACTCGATCGACCCTGTGTTCGACATCGGCGGTCCGATCTTCCAGAACAAGGTCTGGTTCTTCGCCGGCTACAACCCGTCGTACAACCGCCAGGAACGCACCGTGACCTGGGTGACGCCCGGCACGAACCCGGCGACACAGACGTTCACGACGGACAAGCCCCATGACCGCACCGCCAACTACAACCTGACGTCGCAGCTCGCCAAGAACATTCGCGCGCGCTTCACGGGCAGCAACCAGCGGACGCGCGGCGGCCTCGGCCTCCCGGGCATCGAGCCGAACGGCACCAGCACGAGCAACGCCACAACGTTCAACCCCCGCGCGACGATCCGCACCGACTCATTCGTGGATTCCTACTCCGGGACGATCGACTGGGTGGCGAGCAACAAGTTCTTCGTCGCGCTTCAAGGCGGCTACTTCGGCTACGGCAGCGGTTCGACAGGCGGCGACTACAACCCCAACACGCGCCGCACGTTCTCACAGTCGAACGTCGGCTACAAAGACGTTCCGGCCAACCTGCAGCAGTTGAGCGGCTTCGCTGACGGCGCGTCGAACTCCTTCTCGGTGAAGGACAACTACTCGCGAATCATGGTCGACGCCAATGCCACGTGGTTCGCGCGCGCGAAGGGCGATCACGCCATCAAGTTCGGCGCGCTCTACGAGCGCCTCGGCAACGACGCGGACTTCGGCCAGCAGGCGCAGAACATCGCGTTCTCCTGGAACTCGAGCTACACGAAGCTCACCGGCGGATCCGTGACGGGCACCTACGGCTTCTACACGGTCTCAAAGCAGTTCACGAAGGGCAAAATCAACTCGAACAACTACGGCCTGTTTGTTCAGGATGCCTGGACGGTGAACAACAAGCTCACGCTGAACCTCGGCGTGCGCGCCGAGCAGGAAACCGTGCCGTCGTACCGCGACGAAAACCCGGACCTCGTGTTCGGCTGGGCCGACAAGATCGCGCCGCGCATCGGTTTCGCCTACGACATCACCGGCGACAGCCGTTGGAAGGCGTACGGTTCATGGGGAACGTTCTACGACGTGTTCAAGCTGGAACTGCCGCGCGGTGCCTGGGGCGCCGAGCGCTGGATCCAGTACATGTACACGCTTGACACGTTCAACTGGCCGTCGATCGATTGCGCCGGAGTTCCCGGTGAAACCCCGGCCTGCCCGGGCACGTTCATCGAGCAGAATGACCGCCGCCACGTCTCGAACGGTCAGGGCCTCGAGAACCTCGTCGACCCGGACATGAAGCCCGTGAAAACCGGTGAGTTTACGCTCGGCCTCGATCACGAAGTGGGCCGCTCGATGTCGATCGGTGTCCGCTACGCGCACAAGTGGTTCATCCGCACGATCGAAGACGTCGGCGTCATCGTCCCCGGCATCGGCGAAGTGTTCTACATCGCCAACCCGGCTGAAGGCCTCGGCAAGTCGCCGCTCAAACCGGATAGCTTGGGCAACGAGGTGCCGGACACGCCGAAGCCGGTCCGCAAGTACGACGGCCTCGAACTGGTCATCAAAAAGCGCCTGTCGAACAACTGGCAAGCGACGACGAGCTTCCTCGTCAGCCGCCTGTGGGGCACGTACCCCGGCCTTGCAAGCTCCGACGAAAATGCGCGGCTCTCACCGGGTATCACGCGTATGTATGACGGTCTCTACATGTCCTTCGACGAAAAGGGCAACGTCATCTACGGCCGCTTGCAGACGGACCGTCCCTACCAGTTCAAGCTCCAGCCGTCCTACCGCTTCAAGTGGGGTACGGACGTGGGCGTGAACTTCGTCGCGATGAGCGGCACGCCGCAGACCACGCAGATTTCGTACCAGACCGTCCCGGTTGACTACAAGGGCCGCGGCGATCTCGGCCGCTCGCCGATGTTCAACCAGACGGACCTGCTCGTCAGCCACAGCTTCCGTCTGCCGAAGAACACGAACATCAGCCTCCAGGCGAACATCACCAACCTGTTCGATCAGGACATCTGGACGTCCGTCGGCACCTTGGCCTACCGCGACGCGCTGAGCATCACTGTTCCGACCGGGAAGTCCGTCGGCACGGTGTTCTTCACGCCGGGCGGCATCAACGTCGATGCGATCCAGGCGGCAAACAACGCCGCCAGCGCAACGACCGGCCGCCGCAGCCCGACCTACAAGCTGCCCGCCGGCTTCCAGGGCGCGCGCCAGATCCGTCTCTTCGCGAAGTTCACGTTCTAAGCGAAGGCGTCGTAACAAACACTCGCGGCCGTCGGGGCAATGCCCCGGCGGCCGTTTTTCTTTGTACGGTCCATGGTCCAAAGTCCGGTTCAGGGTCCAGGGTCGGGGCAGGGTCCAGGGTCGGGGCAAGGTCCCGGCCCAACTCTGGACCAGGAACCGACTCTGGACTGTGGACCGGACGCTGGACCCTGGACCGGACGCTGGACTCTGGACCGGACGCTGGACCTATCGAGCGAAGAACCGATACCCCAGCCACACGCCCAACAGGCTGAGGCCAACTTGCCCGACGACGTTCCAGAGCGCCTGACCTGGATGTCCATCCCGCATGAGCGTGAGGGTGTCGAGGCTGAATGAGGAAAACGTGGTGAACCCTCCGAGGAGACCGACGACGACGAATGTCCGGGCTTCGGTGGAAAGCGGCCACCGCCCGGAAATGACGAGGCCGCTTACGACGCCGATCGCGACGGAACCGGCGACGTTGATGGCAAAGATCCCGACCGGAAACGTGGTCGAGACGTTCCACTGCTCCACCAGCCGGTTCAGGCCGTACCGAGCAATGCTCCCGAGAGCTCCACCGATACCGACGACAAGGTCCTCGGCGCTGTCGCCCGAATACCGCGCGGCGCATCCCGCGGCGCCAGCCGCCGTGCTCACGGCCGCCGGTCCGACAGCCTGCTTTCCCCTGGCTTCATCGTGACGCCGCGCACCACCGGCGGCCGCGACTACGCGGAGTTCAAACGCACTTGGGCGCCTGATAAGGCGCACGCCCACGGTATGGCGCTGCTGCCCATTCGGTAACGTTCGTACGAGACAGGGCGTTCGTACGAAGCAGCGCGTTCGTACAAACTTTGAGGGTTCGTACTGAACACTCAGTGTCCGGTACGAACCCCCGATGACTGGTACGAACCCTCAGGTTCGTACGAACTTCCCGTTCTTACCGTTCCTTGCGCTCAATGTTCGGCACGTGCGGCGCAAGTCTGCCGGCCGTGCCAACGAGTGAGTCGACGACCGAGGACGGCACCGCGAAGGACATCGAAACCGTCTTGCCCGTGCCGCGCATTTGCAGGGAGTTGATCACGGTGTCGAGGTTCTGATCGTGGCCCATCTGGAGCCGCGCCAGCGCCATCGCGCCGCGAACCACATCACGCAGGTTCTCTGCGGCCTTCTCGTCGCGGGCTTCTGCGCGGATCGTGCCGGAGAGACCGCCATTGACGTGACCGGTCACCGCGAACCACTGCACGGCCGGAATCTGCGCCTTGATCACGTCCGGAAGGCCCGCGATTTTCTGGACATCATCCACGCGGCCGACAGCCCACGCGTTGTTGTTGCCGTCGAGGTCGTTGACGAGCTTCATCATGTCGGCGTTGGCGGTGATGTTGTCGCCCGCTTTCGAATCAATGGCGCGGCGCACGAGCGCGTCGCCGCCGATCGCGACGAGGCCGGGTTCGAGGAACGCCACGGACATCGCCAATTTGCCCTCGTCATGCTTCATGGTGATCACGCGCTTGGTCTTGTATTCGCTGACCGTTGCGCCGTGCTGTGTGGCGAGAGCTTCAATCTGTGACTGGACGAACACACCGCGCACAAGGGCGACGGCGTTGTCCGGACCAGGGCCGTCGTGACCGGGGCCGGCCATCGTCGCGACCGATGAGGTGGCGACGACAACGGAGGTGACGTCGCGTTCGAGGTCGATGCCCGTTGCGGTCAGGAACTCGTCGCGGGCTTCGCCGGTCGGCACGGCCTCGCGGAGCTTCTGGCGGAATTCCGAGCTCATGATGTCGCGCACGTTGGCGTACGCCACCACGCTGCTGTCAGACGGAACGTAGGCGAGATCGGCCGGGCCGCTGCGGAAGGCTGCCAGGGGCAGGCGGCCGTTGAAAAAAGCCACCAATCCGGTGCCCAGTCCGGCAACGACGATCAGTGACGCCACAGCAATGAAATAACGGGTGCGTTTGGTCATTCGCGTAACCTCTAGTCGAACATACGGTTGATGCTGTCGGGAGTTCCCCAAGCGTGGCGCGAAACCCCGCTTATTGCTCCAGTATGTATTCTTTTCTGCTCACTGTCCGGCCGGCCAGCCACAAGCTTCCCACCGTTATGACCGTCAAGGCGATCACTGAGGTGGCAAAACCGGGGGTTTCCCGGAATATCTGCTGAACAAGGCTCACAACCGTGTCGTTTGGCATCGCCTGGGGCACGAGGCCCTGAAGGTAATAGGCGACCGTCAGCTGCTTCAGGTAGCCGGGGAAGACCAGGACCGCCGGTTCAAATCCGAATACGAAGATCAGGCCTGTCAGGAGGGGCCGCTTGAAGGTCGCCCCAACCAAGGCGAACAGCGCGCCGTAGACGGCCAGCCCGGCCGCCAGGATCGGCAGGTCCTTGGCCAGATCCAGGAAGGTCGAGGCCATCGTCCCGCCGCCGAGAGGCGCAACGAGCAGCCACACGATGACGACCGAAGGCAGCACGACCAGCATGGTGCAGACCATGTAGGCCAGCCACTTGCCGAAGAGGACCGCGCTCCGGCTGATCGGCCGGGTGAACAGAAACGTGATGGTCTTGTCTTCGACCTCGTCGGCGATGAGCGCCGTGCCGTAGAAAGCGCCGAGCACCGGCACGCTGAAGCGGAGGTAGAACGCCCAGATCATCAGCGCGAAGATCGCGGAGCCGTCCATCGCGGTGTTGTTCACGCGCCAGGTCGATGCGCCGAGAAAGTCCGCCGCGCGCACGATCAGCGCCAGGATGACGGGAAGCCCGGTGACCAGCACCATGAAGACCGTGCGCCGCGACCAGAGCATCTCGGAGAGAGACAGCTCGAACACGCGCATTGACGCGTAGAAGAAGCCTTTTTTTGTCGTCACTGCTTCACCAGATACTCGAACACGGCCTGGAGATTGTCGTCGGGCGACGTCATCTCCTCGACGGCGCCCAGGCGGCCTTCAGCCACCAGGTCCGTCAGGCGCGTGTAGAACAAATCGGGCTTGCCTGTTTCGACGACAACGGCGCCCGGCTCGAACCTCATGCTGATCACATCGTCGGCCGTCAGGAATTCGCGCGCGAGCCCGCGCGGATCATCGGCGCGGATGTGCACCGAGTGCGGGTGGGTATCGATCAGCGCGCGGATCTGGTGAACGTTGCCCTCGGCGAGAATCCGGCCGTTGTTGATGAGCAGGATATCGGACGTCATCGACTCGACTTCGTGCAGGATGTGGCTCGAGACGAGCACGCTCTTCCCCGCCTTCGCCCAGTCGCGGATGAGCTTCATCGTGCGCCGCCGGCCGATCGGGTCCATGCCCGAGAGCGGTTCATCCAATATGAGAAGTTCTGGATTGTGGACGATCGCCTGCGCGAGCTTCACGCGCTGGCGCATGCCTTTGGAGTAGGCGCCGATCTTCTTCGTGGCGGCGTCCATGAGATCGACTTCCGTCATGGCCTGCTCGGCCAGCCGGCCCGCTTCTTTGTCATCGTAGCCGTTGAGGCGCACGAGCGCCGTCACCCACTGAATGCCGGTCATGCTTTCGTAGAACGAATCCTGTTCCGGGCAGAAACCGATGCGGCGGTACAGCTCGGGATTGCCCCAGATCGGCTCGCCGAGCACCTTGATGGATCCCTTACTCGGCTTGAGCTGCCCGGTAATGAGCTTCATGAACGTGCTCTTGCCTGCGCCGTTCGGGCCGAGCAGGCCCGTTACGCCGGTCGGCACGTCGACGCTAATGTCGTTGAGGCCGCTCACCTGCCCGTACCACTTGGACAGATGGTCGGCTGAAACCACGGGTGCGCTGGTGAGCGGGTGCGCAGGTGCGCCGGTGCTCGGGTGCGCGGGTGCGGAGGATGGGATCGACATCAGGAGACCACCTCGACTCCGCGAACGCGGCGTTCGAGCACCGAGATCGACAACACCACCAGACCGAGGAGCACCATGAACGAGACGACCCACGGCGTGTCGTAGCGGGGCGTCTGGCGGAAGATCACGTCGGACACCTGCGTCATGTTCGCGCCGATCGACACCCACGACGCGCGTGTGTTCCCCGTGAGAAGTCGCAGCGCGCCGAACAGCGCATCCGTGAAAAACACCGCGCCCGTGTAGAGCAGCGCCGCATAGCGGCTCGACTTCGACAAAGACGACAGCGCCAGCATCGTGATCGACGAGACCACCACCGTCAGCATCGATCCGAGAATGACCGACGGAATAATGTGCTTGTTCTGGCTGATGAAATCAAAGCTGCCGGCAAACATCACGTGCAGCAGCACCAGCAACAGCCCCGGCAACATCGTCACCGACAGCAGAAACGCCAGGAGGACCGTCCACTTGCCGACGATGTATTCGGTGCGAAGCAGCGGTTTGGACAGGTAAATCTGCAGCGCATTCGATCGGCGGTCGTTGGCGATGAGGCCGGCGCCGGCCCAGATCGTCATGAAGAACACGAAGACGCCCTGCGAGTCGAGGAAGTTACGGTACGTCGCCGGCGTGACCTGGAAGAAGCTGCCGACCTGCGGGTAGTTCGTCGTGACGTAGATCCGCACGGCGTTCACGACGAACGGTACGAAGCTCACGATCATCAGGAAGATGTAGGCCTTCTTCGACAGCATGGCGCGAATGCCTGCCGACGCGATCACGCTCCACGCCTGGCCGACCGGCTTTCGCGTGCCCTGATAACGACGGTAACTCTGATCGTGGATTGGGCTCATGCTTCACCAATCGCGCGCGCGAACACGTCTTCGAGTGTCGGCAGGCTGGGTTTGAGGTGGCGGATCTGCGCGCCCGCGCCGCGGGCGATGTCGCAGATCATTCGCTGATCGTTGCCGGCGGCGCCCGGCTCCCCCGCCGAAGCCTTGGCGAAGGCGGGCACGAAGACGCGCATCACGTCTTCGTCGGTATCCGCCACGTCGAGCCCGGCGGCTCTCATCGCGGCGATGAACACCGGCAGGTCGCCCTTCACGCGCACTTCGAACACGCGGCCGGACGGGCCCTTGAGCGCGTCGACCGTGCCTGATGTCGCGACCGCGCCTTTGTCCATCACGACGACGTAGTCGCAGGTGTACTCGACATCCGGGAGCAGATGCGACGAGAGAATCAAACTGACGCCCTTGTTCTGGGCGAGGTCGCGAATGAGCTCGAGCATTTCCTCGCGGCCCTTCGGGTCCATGCCGTTTGTCGGCTCGTCGAGAAACAGAAGATCCGGGTCGTGCACGAGCGCCTGCGCCAGTTTGATGCGCTGCTTCATGCCGGTCGAATACGTCTCGACATTGCGGTAGCGCGCCTCGCCAAGGCCGACGTAATACAGCACCTCATGCGCGCGCTGCATCGCGTCGGCTCGCGGCAAGCCGGAGAGCTGGCCGCAATACGCGACGAAACTCACGGCGTTCATGCCGGGAATGTGGGCTTCGCTTTCCGGCATGTAGCCGAGCCTGGCGCGAACTTCGAGGGGCCTGGCGGCGACATTAATGCCGAGCACGTCGAGCGTGCCGCTATCGGGTACGACGAAACCCAGGAGCGATTTGAGCATCGTGCTCTTCCCCGCCCCGTTCGGGCCGAGAAGGCCGACGGCGCCTTTGGGAAACGCGACGGAGACGTTCCGCAGCGCCTGCTGCTTCCCGAAGGTCACGGTCACTTTATCGAGACTGACGACAGTTTCACTCATGCGCTGACAGCAGCCTATACGGGCTGAGCTTTCATAGCGTTCCCCGGAGTCCCAACGCGTCCGCCTGCGGCCGCAGGAATTCGATGACGTTGGCGATGTGTTCGTCGAGCGGCAGGCCGATTTCCTCGGCGCCCTTCGTCAGGTCCTCGCGCGGCACGGCCCGGGCAAAGGCCTTGTCTTTCATCCGCTTCTTCACCGACGGCGCCTCGAGGTCGAGAATGCTCCTCGACGGCCGGACGAGTGCCGCGGCCGTGACAAAGCCGGCCATCTCATCGCACGCGAAGAGCGTGCGTTCGAGCGCCGACTCGCGTGGCACCCCGGAGTAATCAGCGTGCGAGAGGATGGCGCGGGTCACCCATTCCGGGTATCCGAGGCCCTGCAGGATCTCAACGCCGCGGTACGGATGGTTTTCACGATCCGGGTACTTCTCGTAATCGAAATCATGGACCAGCGCGACGAAGCCCCACTCGTCTTCCATGTCCCTGGTGGCGCCCGCGCGCCGCGCGTAGCCGCGCACCGCGGCTTCGACGCCAAGCAGATGCTTGCGCAGGCTCTCGCTCTGCACATGCTCGGTGACGAGCGCCCACGCGCGCTCGCGGGACAGTAACGAATCAACCATCGTCAGCCGGCGCTCAGCGGATCGCCGGCACCTGATCGCCGCCACCAGGGGGCGGAATCTCTTTGTAGTCTTTCGGAATCTCGAAAAGGTCCGCAGCGGCGGCTTCGGTCTTGATGTCCTTGGCCTGCATGGTCATCTCGATGCCGAACATCGACAGCACGGTTTTCACCGGCAGCCGCCCGTCACCGGCCAGCTTTTTCAATTCCGGCAGCTGATCGAAGCCGAACTGCTTCATCAGGCTCGTCGAGGCGGAGCCCGCAGCCGACGGCAACTTGACCGAATCCGAAAGCCACATATCGACGGCCATGGTGAGTTCCGTCGGCATTCCGGGCGGCAGCCGGCTCGGGTCAATGCCGGGAATCGCCATCGCCATGCTCAGCGTGATCCGCTCGCACTTCATCCCGTCAATCGTCTCGAACACGCCGGCCTTGCCGAGCGTGACCTTCGGGCTCATTTGCGCCAGCATGCCGGCCATTTCGGCCGGCATCTGCGGCATCTTGTAATACGTCTTCGCGGCGGCGTCGAGCACGTACTGGGTGCCGTCGGGCTTGACGAGCATCACCGTGCCGGCCTTCATGCCGCCGAATTCCTGTTTCTGCTCGGATCGCATGCCCTTTTCACCGGCGATGACGATCTGATCCACGCCGCCAGGCGGGAACATCTGCGAGAGCATGCCGCCGACCATCGCCGACATGGGATCGCCTGAGGCGTTGGCGACGGCCTTGGCTTCCATGTGCATCGTGTACTTCAGTTCGGCGGCACTCAGCGGGGCGACCAACGCAATCACGGCGACCAGCGCGAGGACCAGCTTCTTCGTCATGGGCAGATCATAACTCCATCGGGTTATCTCGCTATTGGTCATTGAAGGATCGGCTATCGGCCATCGCGATATCGCCATGCGCGATAGCCACTAGGAGATCCTTCAATGATCAATAGCCCGTTAACCCGATGACGTCAGCGCAAGATCGAAAGATTTGCCGACGCGTTGAACTCGAGCCCGGAGGCGCCTCGCAACTCGAGCCTCCTCAGGCCCGCCGCCGCGATCATCGCGGCATTGTCGGTCGACAACGACACCGCCGGCGCAAAGACCGGCAGGCCCTCGCGCCGACCGCGCGCGGCCGCGTCGGCGCGCAGCCGGCGGTTCGCAGACACGCCCCCAGCGATGCCCACGCTCCTGGCGCCGAGCCGCGACGCGACGTCGAACAGCCGGTCGACGAGCATCGTCACGACGACGCGCTGGAAGCTGGCGCAGAAGTCGGCCAGGTTGCCTGGGCCGTGCTGCTCGATATGGCGAATGGACGCAGTCTTCAATCCGGAAAAACTGAATTCCGCCATGCGCTTCACGTCGTCCGGGAAACGCCCGTCGCGCACATCGGCCACCGCGTCGTCGCGGCCCTCGGCGGCGAGCCGGTCAATGACCGGGCCGCCCGGATACCCGAGGCCCAGCAGCCGCGCGACTTTGTCGTACGCCTCGCCGGCCGCGTCATCGCGCGTCTGGCCGACAAGCTGATAGCTCCCGCGTTCGGGGACGAAGTACAGGCTCGTGTGGCCGCCAGAGACGACGAGAATTACCGCGGGTAACGGCAGCTCGCCGTGCTCGAGAGTCAACGACTCGATGTGGCCGGCGAGATGATGCACGCCGACGATCGGAATACCGCGAGCGGATGCGAGCGATTTTCCGAAGCACACGCCCACGAGGAGCGAGCCGACGAGGCCGGGGCCTTCAGTCACGGCAATCGCGTCAATATTGTGCAAACCTGAACCGGCCTGGCCCAACGCGGCCTCGACGACGCCACAAATGTCAGCGACGTGCTGGCGCGACGCGATCTCCGGCACGATGCCGCCCCACTCGCGGTGGATCTCCGTTTGCGACGACACCACATTCGACAGCACGGCCCACGGCCGCGCGGGATCGCCGGTCGTGGTCACCACCGCTGCGGCGGTTTCGTCACAGGACGTTTCGATGCCGAGGACGCGCATAGCTTCTGACTGATCTCCTCGGCCGATCACGCGAACAGGGCGCGGAGCGACTCGTCGAACGGCGCGCGGCAGATGCCGCGTTCGGTGATGATGCCGGTGAGCAGCGCGTGCGGCGTCACGTCGAACGCCGGGTTCCAGACGAACGCCGCGTCGGGCGCGACCTGCGTCGAACCGACATGCGTCACTTCGCGCCGGTTGCGTTCCTCGATCGGGATGCCCGCGCCATCGGCGGTATTCATATCGATCGTCGAGAGCGGCGCCGCGACGTAGAACGGCACGCCGTGGGCCCTGGCCATCATCGCCACGGTGTAGGTGCCGATCTTGTTGGCGAAGTCTCCGTTAGCGGCGATGCGATCCGCGCCGACAACGACGAAATCGATCTTGCCGTCGCGCATCAGCGGGCCCGCCATGCTTTCCGTGATCACGGTGGTCGGAATGTTGTCGCGCACGAGCTCCCATGCCGTGAGTCGGGCGCCCTGCAGAAACGGGCGCGTCTCGTCGGCGAACACCATCTGTACCTTACCGCGCTCTGCGGCGGCGCGTATCACGCCGAGCGCCGTGCCGTAGCCTGCGGTCGCAAGCGCGCCGGCGTTGCAGTGCGTGAGGATGCGCGCGTTATCCGGGACAACTTCCGCACCGAACCGGCCCATCGCCTGACAGCTTGCGACGTCATCGTCGTGAATCTGCTGCGCGACGCCGTTGAGCCGCGTCTTCAACTCGCTCACCGATTCGCCGGCCTGGATGCCCGTCGAAAAGGCCCGCTTCATCTTGTCGATCGCCCAGAACAGATTGACCGCTGTGGGCCGCGTTGCGGCCATCAGGTCGCAGAGTTTCGTGAACTCAACGGCAAACTGGCGCGTGCCGTCCGCCTTGGACGTCTCCATGCCGAGCGCGATGCCGTATGCGGCGGCCACGCCGATCGCCGGCGCGCCGCGAATCACCATCGTTTTGATCGCCTTTGCCACGTCGTTCGCGGTCTTGCACTGCACGTAGATTTCCTGCGCCGGCAACTTGCGCTGGTCGATCATGATCACCAGGTCCTGCTGGCGCTCGATAGTCGGGAGCATTCGTAATTATTTCAGCAAGCGGCCGTCGAACGGGAGCGGCAGGAGTTCGGCAAGGCCGAGCGTCTTGGTTGTCCGGCTCATGTTCGCCATCACGACGGGAATGTCGTGACAATACTCCCAGAGCAACTGACGGCACGGTCCGCACGGCGGCGTCGGGTCGTCGGGCGATGCCACGACGGCAATCATCGCGAAGTGGTCCTCGGGCTCGCCTTCGGACAGCGCCTTGAGGAGCGCCGTACGCTCGGCGCACACGGTCAGCCCATACGTCGCGTTCTCGACGTTGCAGCCGGTGTAAATCTTTCCGTCCCTGGTGAGAAGCGCCGCGCCGACTTTGAAGTTCGACTGACCCGCGCGCGCGTGGTTGCGCGCCTTGCGGGCGGCGTCAACCAGCTCTGCGACGGCCTCCGGACTGACTTCGGTCACAGCCGCTCCACGATTTTCTGTTTCGCGGTCACAGCCGCTCCACGATGCCCTGAAGCAACGCGATGAACTGCCCTTTCACGCGCTGCGCCGTTTCCATGACTTCGTCGTGATGGAGCGGCTGCGGCAGCACGCCGGCGGCCATGTTCGTGATGCAGGAGACGCCGAGCACTTCCATCTTCATGTGACGCGCGACGATGGCCTCGGGCGCCGTCGACATGCCGACGGCGTCGGCGCCCCATGCGCGGAATGCGCGGATCTCCGCGGGCGTCTCGTAGCTCGGGCCGTGGACGGCAACATAAACGCCGTGCTCGATCGGCAGCGGAATCGCCTTCGCGCTTTCTTCGGCGATCGCGCGCAGCCGTTTCGAGTAGATCTCGGTCATGTCGGGGAACCGGAAACCAAAGCGATCGTCGTTCGGGCCGACCAGCGGGTTGGACCCGAGGAAGTTGATGTGATCGTCGATCACCATCAACGCGCCCTGCCCGAACTTTGTATTGATCCCGCCGGCGGCGTTGGTGAGGATGAGCACTTTCACGCCGAGCTTCCACAGCACGCGGGTTGCGAACGTCACGGTCAGCAGGTCGTGGCCCTCGTAAAAATGCACGCGGCCCGCCAGCACCAGAATGCGCTTCCTTCGCGATGCGCCGACGACAAGCTGGCCGGCGTGCCCCATGACGTTCGAGGCGGGCCAATGCGGGATGTCTTCGTAACGGAAGGCCGTCGAATCCGCGAGGCTGCTCGCGAAGTCACCGAGGCCGGAGCCCAGCACGATCGCTGTCTCCGGCACCTCGCCAATCCGCGCGCGCAGAAATTCGGCAGCCTGCGTCACCTTGTCAAAATAGTTCGTCATCGCATCATTTCCTGTGACCCCGTGAACCCGTGAACCCGCGAATCACATCAAGAGCGCGACGATGATCGCGGTGACGAAGTTGGCCATGGTGCCGGCCAGCATCGCGCGAAAACCGAGCTTCGCCAGGTCGTGGCGGCGTTCCGGCACGAGCGCACCGATGCCGCCGATCTGGATGCCGATCGACGCGAAGTTCGCAAACCCGCACAACGCGAAGGTCGCGATCGTGAACGACCGCGGGTCGAGCGTGCCCTGCATCCCGCCGAGGCTGGCGAACGCGATGAACTCGTTCAGCACCATACGCGTGCCGAGCAGGTTGCCGACCGCTGCCGCGTCGCGCCACGGCACGCCGAGGCTCCACGCCACAGGCGAAAACACCCAGCCGAGGATCTGCTGCATGCTGAGGCCGACGAGGCCAAGAAGCGCGTTGAGCAACGCCACGAGCGACACGAACGAGATCAGCATGGCCAGCACGTTGATCGCCAGGTGCAGGCCTTCGGCGGTACCCCGCCCGGCCGCATCGAAGACATTGACGTCGATCTTTTCGTTCTTGAGCACAACGGATCCCTGTGTCTCTGGAACCGCCGTTTCCGGCACGAACATCTTCGCCATCATCAGCGTGCCGGGCGCGGTCATGATCACCGCCGTCAGCAGATGCTCGGCCTGAATGCCGAACGCGATGTACGCCGCCATGATGCCGCCGGAAATGTGCGCCATGCCGGCGGTCATGACGGTCATCAACTCGGACTGCGTCATCTTCGCCAGGTACGGCCTGATCGTGAGCGGCGCCTCGGTCTGCCCCATGAAGATGCTGGCGGCGACGTTCAGCGACTCGGCGCCGCTCGCGCCCATCACGCGGTTCATGACGACGGCGAACAGGCGCACGATGAGCTGCATGATGCCGAAGTAGTAGAGGACGGCAAAGAGCGCCGCAATAAAGATGATCGTCGGCAGAATCTGGAACGCGAAGAGCACCGCGTACTGCGCGCCCTCCGGTCCGAAGACGCGCGTCATCGCGTCGCCCCACACTGTCCGGTCGCCGAGCGGACCGAACACAAACGACGACCCGACAGTCGAGAAGCTGAGCAGTCGTTGAATCTTGGCGCCCATCCAGGCGAACGCGTCTTGCCCCGCGCCGGTTTTCAGCACGATGAGCGCGAACAGGAACTGAAGGCCGAGCCCCCACGCGATCGTCTTCAGCCGGATGGCCTTGCGGTTGGTGGACAGCGCATAGGCCACGCCGAGGATCAGCACGAGCCCAACAAGCGGTTGCAATCTGGCGAGCAGAATCAACGACGGCCTCCTATCACTTCGCGAATGAGCGGTTGGGGCGCGAGCGGGGCATCCGCGACGCGAATCGCGCTCTCGAGTAAACGCCGCGCGCCATCCCAGCGCGCCGCATCGTTATACATCACTGTCAGGACCGGATCGCCGTGTTTCACTCCGTCGCCCATAGCCGCGTTGACCTGGATGCTGACGCCGTGATCGATCGCGCTGTCAACGCGCTCGCGCCCGGCGCCGAGCGATACGCCTGCGCGGCCGATCGACTCGGCGTCGAGACCGGTGATGAACCCGTCGGACGGCGCGGCGATGACCGCGCGCGTCTTCGCCCTTGGCAAACGCGCGTAATCGTCGATCACGCGCGGATCGCCGCCCTGCTCTTCGATGATGCCGCGGAACGCTTCAACACCGGCGCCCGAGGATAGCGCCTTCCGCACACGCGCCTCCGCGTCGGCATCGTCTGTTGTCAGCCCGGCAAGGACGAGCATTCGCGCCGCAAGCCGCACGGACAATCCTTCGAGATCAGCTGGGCCATTCCCCTTCAACGTCTCGATCGACTCGATGACTTCGTTGGCGTTGCCGATCTCGCGGCCGAGCGGCGTGTCCATCGACGTCAGGAGCGCTTCGGTGCGAACGCCGTTCTTCTCCGCAATCCCGACAAGCCACGTCGCAAGCTCGCGCGCGTCTTCGTCGGTTTTCATGAACGCGCCCTTGCCGACTTTCACGTCCATCACAAGCGCGCCGATGCCTTCGGCGATCTTTTTGCTGAGAATCGACGCACAGATGAGCGGCCGGCTCTCGACCGTGCCCGTCACGTCGCGCAACGCGTACAGCTTCTTGTCGGCCGGCGCGATCTCGCTCGTCTGGCCGATCATCGCGCAACCGCGCCGGTCGAGCGCGCGCCGCATTTCCGGCAGCGAAAGACCTGTGCGAAATCCAGGAATGGCTTCGAGCTTGTCGAGCGTGCCGCCAGTGTGGCCGAGCCCGCGGCCGGACATCATCGGCACGATCACGCCGCAGGCGGCCGCGAGCGGCGCCAGAATCAGCGACGTCTTGTCGCCGACGCCCCCCGTGGAATGTTTATCGACCGGCACCGTGCCGTTCGGCGCTTTTTCAAGCTCGACACGCTGGCCGGACTTCACCATCGCGTCGGTCAGCGCAGCGGCCTCGTCCAGGGTCATGCCCTTGAGGACGATGGCCATCAGGAGGGCCGAGACCTGGTAATCCGCCCAGCTCCCGTCGGTCGCCCCGGCCACAAAACTGCGAATCTCGTCGGGCGCGAGCGTGCCGCCGTCGCGTTTGCGCCGAATGATGTCCACCGCGCTCATGCGGGGCCAAGTATATTGGAATCCGTGACCGACGCCGCCCGCACCCTGCTCGTAGCCTGCGCCCTGTCGGCCGCCGCCGCCACGATGTTCGTCCTGCGGCTCCGGCGCATGGACCCGGATTCGCCCGAACGCCGCATCGGCGAGCTGCGCGCGTCAAACGCCGCGACGCTCGTCCTCGCGGCCACGGGCGCCGCGACGATCGGCTTCAGCGTCGCGAATGCCGCCGCGGCCACGGCAGCGCTCGAAATGGCGCTGGCGTTCCTCTTCGTCGGCACCGCCGGGTGGATGTTCTTCCGCGAGCCGCGCGAAGCGCTGCTCATCGCAGCCGTTGCGCTCCTCGCCCACGCGGCGCTCGACCTCGCCCACCGCCCGGGCGGGCTCTCGACCGAGCTCTTTCCCCGTTGGTACTCGATCGGCTGCGCGACATACGACGGCTACATCGCCGCGATATGCTTCCTCGCGCGACGGCGGTGAGGCGATCATGAAACTGGTTATCAGGTTATTTGCGATCTGGTTATTTGCGGTGGCGGCTTCCGCCGCTTCCTTCTCTCATCCCTCAGCACAAGCCCGGCCCGCGACCGAGCGCGCCGCGACCGCCAGACGAACAACACCTCCGCTCGTCGTGCTCATCGTCGCTGACCAGTTCCGTGGCGACTACATTCAAAGGTACGGCCGTATGTGGACGAAGGGCCTCCGCCGCCTGGTCGACACGGGCGCCTACTTTCCGCTCGCGGCGTATCCGTACGCGAACACAGTGACCTGCCCGGGCCACTCGACGATCGCGACGGGCGCGTTTCCGCGCACGCACGGCATGATCGGCAACGAATGGTTCGACCGCGCCACGCGCCGCTCGACCACGTGCACGAACGATCCGGGCGTCACCTCCGTGCCGTACGGCGGGCGCCCCGGCGTCGAGCGTCACAGCCCGAGATGGTTCACGACGAATACTTTCGCCGACGAATTGCGCGCGCAGTCGACGACGCCGGCGCGAGTCGTCAGCATGTCCCTCAAGGCGCGCTCGGCGATCGGCATGGCCGGTCACGGCGGCGACCTCGTGATCTGGGAAGAGGACGCGGCCACGTGGGCAACCTCGACGGCGTTTGCCGCCGCGCCGGATCCCGCGCTCGACGCGTGGGCGAAAACCCATCCGATCGACGCGCAGTACGGGCGCGTCTGGGACCGGCTGCTGCCGGCGTCCAGATACTTCTTCACCGACGACGGGCTCGGCGAACCCGCGACGGCCGAGTATCCGAACGTGTTTCCTCATCGGCAGACGCGACCCGGCGGCAAACCGGATCAGGTGTTTTACGACACGTGGGAACGCACGCCGTTCTCCGACGAGATGCTGGCCGATCTCGCGATCGCGGCGTCGGGCCAACTCGGCAAGTCCGCCGGCACGGACATGCTCGCCGTCGGCTTTTCCGCGCTTGATCTTATCGGCCACCGGTGGGGGCCGCACAGCCATGAAGTACAGGACACGCTGCTCCGGCTCGACATCCAGATTGGCAGGCTCCTCGACACGCTCGACGCGCGCGTCGGCGCGAACAACTACGTTGTCGGATTTTCAGCAGACCACGGGGTGCCGCTGATTCCGGAGCAGATGGCCGCGAAGGGCCTCGACGCCGGCCGGTTCGTTTCGAGCCAGCTCAATCTGCGAGTCACTGAAGCGTGGAAGGCGGCCACGTCCGACGATTCCAATCCGATCGCGTCGGGCGGCGTGAACATGTACTTCACGCCGTCGGCGCTCGCGACAATCCGGTCGACTCGGACCGTGCGCGACGCGATGACCACAGCGGCGCTGGCGCAGCCCGGCATCGCGGCCGCGTATTGGGCGGACGACATCGCGACGGGAATTTCCGGGGACGACCCCCTGAGGCGCGCCGTCATCCTCAATTTCAAAGCTGATCGAAGCCCGGACCTGCATCTGATTCCAAAAGCCAACTGGATGTCGGCCGCCACTGGTTCGACGCACGGCACGCCGAATCTGTACGACCAGCGCGTGCCCATCATTCTCATGGGCTGGGGCATCAAGCCCGGCCGGTACCTGACCACGGCAACACCAGCAGACATCGCGCCCACCTTCGCGCTGCTCACCGGGATCACCTTGCCGCGCGCTGAGGGGCGCGTGCTGGCTGAAGCGATCCGCTAGCCGCACGCTCGCAATGAAGTCGCGCACGCCATTCACGAGCCGCGTTCTCCGTGTCGTTGCGCGCATCCCGACGGGTCGCGTTCTGACCTACGGCGATGTCGCGCGCATGGCGGGCCGGCCCGGCGCAGCGCGCGCCGTCGGCAACATCCTTCGTGAAGCGCCGGACCCCGGCCTGCCGTACCACCGCGTGATCGGCGCCGCCGGCGCGATCGGCGGTTTCGGCCGGTCGCCGCAGTTGAAGCGATCCCTTCTGGCAGCCGAGGGGCACACCTTTCGGGGGAAGCGGCTCCGCGAATTCACCAGGCGGCGCTTGCATTAGGGTCCCTCTTTGGGCACTCTTAGCCGTTCGTCGAGCCTGTTGTCTGTCCGCTCTCCGCTTTCACACTTCCGGCGATGACGTAATCGACTCCGATGAAACAAGCCGCACGCTCCGAAAAAAGCCGTACGCAAATCCTGGCCGCCGCTCTACGTCTGTTCTCCAGTCAGGGGTATCGCGGCACCAATATGCGCGAGATCGCCGAGGCAGCCGGCGTCTCGACCGGCAACGTGTACCACCAGTTCGAAGACAAGCAGGCGATCTTCCAGACGCTTCTCGACGAGTACGCGGCGATCATCGCGAGCCCGTCCTACCCGTTCAACAAGGCGATCGCCGACGGGCTTTTCCCGAACGATCTATTCAAGCTGGGCGAGGCCATCCGGGAGTCGCTCACGGCGACGCGCTCGCACGTGCTTCTGACCTATGTCGACGTCCTCGAATTTGACGGCAAGCATCTGCGCCGGTTTTACGACGACTCGACCGCCCGGTTTGAGGCGTATCTGAACACACCGGCCGGCCAGGCCATGGCGAGCCAGCTGCGAAACGGGGTCACGCCGCTCAGCGCGCTCCAGGTCGGCACGCGCATCCTTTATAACTACTTCATTACCGAAGTACTGTTCGGCGTCTCGAACAGCTTCGGGCGCGACACGGCCATGGTGATGGGCGAGGTAACCGACCTCCTCAACCGCGGCCTGCTCCCGTGCAAGACGCCGTAGCCGACGCACCGTTGCGGCAACCCCGCCGTGCCCCTTGCCGTCCAAGCACATGACCAACGACGTGCAAGGACATCCTGACGTCCAGCTGGCCGCACGCTGCCAGATGGGCGAATCCACCGCCTTCGAGGAGCTCTATCGGGCTCACTCTCCGCGCCTGTTCGGCCTCACGTGCCGGATGGTGGGGCGAGGCCATGCGGAGGATCTCCTGCAGGAGGTCTTTCTGACGGCGCATCGCAAACTCGACAAGTATCGCGGCGAGTCGTCGCTCGGCACCTGGCTCTTCAGGCTGGCGACCAACGTCTGCCTCGATTTCCTGCGCAGCCGCAGCAACCGGAACGCGCAAGTCACCGGCGAGTTCGACGAGACGTTCGCGCCTGAAGAAATCACCGCCGGCCGCACCGGCCGCGTGCTCGGCGTCGTCGACCGCATCGATCTCGAGCGCGCGCTCGCGGACCTCCCGCCGGGATGCCGCGAAGTGTTCGTGCTCCACGACGTCGAGGGGTTCGAACACGGCGAGATCGCCAGAATGCTCGGCGTCGCCGAGGGCACGTCGAAGTCGCAACTTCACAAGGCGCGGATGCGCCTGCGCCGGTCGCTTTCGAGCACGGGCAATGTCACGACGGGCGCGTTCGGGCGCTCGGGAAGGTACGCACATGACTGACTGTCAGCAATCGTCGGAATCACTGAACGACTTCGTCGACGGGCTGCTCGATCCGGCCGAGCGCGCAGCGCTTGCCGAGCACCTCGGCGCGTGCGAATCCTGCCGCGGACTCGTCGACGACTTGACGCGCCTCAAGGATGCCGCGCGCGCGCTCGGTCCGATCGTGCCGCCCGCGCACATCTGGGAAAACATTCAGGCGTCATTACTGTCGGGGCCGTCGGCCCGGCGGCAGGCGCGCACGCAGTGGCTGGGACTCGCGGCCGCGCTCGTGCTCGTCACGACGGGCGCGTACTTCTTCGCGCGGCTCACCTCGCCCGACACGCCGCCGGTCGCCACGAACGACGCGGCGCACGCAGGCAATAGCAACGCGAACGCGACCGCCACCGTCGAAACAATTGAACAGGAACTGGCCAAGGCCGCCGGGCATTACGAAAAGGCGATCGCGCAGCTCGAAGCGGTGGCCACGCAGGACAACGCGCTACCGGCCGACACGGCCGCGAAACTGCAAGTCTCGCTGTCGCAGGTGGACATGGGAATTGCCGCGAGCCGCGCGGCGCTCGACGTCGAACCGCAGAGCGGCCCGGCACGCGAGAGTTTGTTTGCCGCGCTTCGGAAGAAGGTCGAGATTCTGCAGCAGACCGTGGCGCTCGTCGGCGCCATGCAACGCGGGGATCGGGAAACGACCGCAAAAGTTTTGGACGGGAAGAAGAGCTGATAAGGACCCGGAAATGATGACCAACATGAAACGCACTTGCCTACTCACGATCTTTGCCGCCGCGCTGCTGCTGATGCCGGTTGCCGCCGCGGCAGGCCCGAGCGAACAGCGCGATGAAGTCAAACAGGCCATCAAGGTCGATGCGAAAGTGCAGGTGCACATCGCGCCGCACGTCTCGCGGGAAATCCACGAGGCCTTGCGCCATGTCTCCGCAGGCCTCGGCGAGCTGATCGGCGACGTCACCCGCGATGTGGTCCGCGACATCGGACGGGAGCTGCGCCACCTGAAATATTCCGACTACGACGACTATCAGGATCGCAACTGGCGCGCGTCGGTCGACGACAGACAGACGAAGACCGTATCGATCGGCGCGACCGGCACCCTGGAGTTGGAGAACTTCTCCGGCGACATCACCGTCGTCGCTTCGAGCGGCCGCGACGTCTCGATCGAGTTCGTCCGGTCGGCGCATGCCAGGACAGAGGCCGAGGCGCGCGCGGGCCTCGAGCGGGTGCGGCCGGAAATTGACGTGGTCGGCACGAGAGCCACCGTGCGAGCCACCTACATGGACCGGCCGACTACATACAGCGTGTCCACCGACTTCATCGTGAAAGCGCCGGCCGGCACGCGGGTCGTCGTCAACAGCCTGCGCGCCGATGTTCGCATCACGGGCATCAAGGGCGAGCTCAAGGTCACGACGGCAAGCGGCGACGTCATTCTTACGGACGTCGGCGGGATCCAGGAGGCCAAGACCGGCAACGGCGACGTCACGATCAACGGCGCGTCGACCGACGGCGAGGTCGGCGCGGGCACGCTCAACGGCGACATCACGCTCACCGACATCAAGGCGCGCCGCATCACGGCCAACACCGTCAACGGCAGCGTCGATGCGCGCGACGTCGTGTGCGCGTCGGCATCGCTCAGCACGATCTCAGGCGACGTGATTTTCACGGGCTCGCTCGCCAAGGGCGGGCGGTACGAGTTCACGACCAATTCGGGGGATGTGCGCTTCTCGCCGTCGGGTTCGACCGGCTACGCGCTGCAGGCGACGTCATTTACGGGGGACATCTCGTCCACGATTTCGCTGGCCGGTCAGCAGACCGGCCGTTCGCTGACCAACGATCGCGGACCGCGCCGCCGCGCGGCGACGGCCAAGGTCGGCGACGGCAGCGCCACGGTGACGCTGCAGACGTTCAGCGGCGACATTACGATCGGCAAGAACCCGGTGGCGAGGAAACGCTGAACTATTTCGAATTATTCAGATGTATCAGGTAATGCGTCCCACCCGAATTGACCCAGACGCGGACGTAGTCGCCGCCCTTGAGCAGCTGTACTTTCGCGGTGCCGGCTCGAGGCGCGGCCGACTTGCGGGTGAGATCCTTCAACGCGTCCTTCGACAGCACGGTCGCCAGCTCGCGGCCTTTCACCTGGCCGCCCTGCACGAACTCGACCCAGCGGGACTCATCGAGCGTCTGGCCGATCACTTTCGCCGGCATCTCGTCAGAGACGCGCAGCGAGTAGGTGCCGGCCGACAGCGCCTTGCCGTCGGCGACGACGCTGCCGATCCTCACCGAGCCCAGGACCGCTTTTTTGGCCTGGGCGCTCACGGCGCCCGACACGGCCACAACGGCCACCATCACTGCACCAAGAATTCTTCCGGTCGTCATGTTTACGGTCATCAATAACCTCCAGTAACGATCCCGAGCCTTATCGGCACAAGCTTGCCACGGCGTTAGATCGCCATCAAATCAAACTGTTCGTGGTGCAGCTGTTCATCCGATCGCACCGTGATGGGCCGGCCGACGGCGCCCTCGAGCTCGCGGAAGAGCTCGCGCTCTTCGTCTTTGAACGCGCGCGCAATTTCCGGGTTCACACGGAGCACAAGGCTGTAGCCGTCGAGATCCGGGCTCACCTTCCGGACTTCGGTGAGGATGTCGTAGCAGATCGTCGCGCTCGCCTTGATCATGCCCGAGCCCGAGCAGTACGGGCACGGCTCGGTCAACTGCCGCTCGAGGCTGCTCTTCACGCGCTTGCGCGTGATGATGATCAGGCCGAAGTCCGACACCTGCACGGCCTTCGAGGGCGCGCGGTCGCGCCGCAGCTCCTGCTCCACCGCCTGGAAGACCTTCTGGCGGTTCTTCTTGTCCTCCATGTCGATGAAGTCGAGCACGATGATGCCGCCAAGATCGCGCAGGCGGATCTGCCGGATGATTTCCTTCGCGGCCTCGAGGTTCGTCTTCGCGATGGTGTCTTCGAGACGGCCGGATGTTTTCTTGCCGACGTATCGGCCGGTGTTGACGTCGATCGCCACGAGCGCTTCAGTCTGGTTGATGACGATATAGCCGCCGGATTTGAGCCAGACTTTACTGCGCAGCGCCTTGTCGATCTCGGTCTGCACGCCGTACTCGTCGAAGATCGGAAAATCCTTGGTATAGAGCTTCACCCGCGCGAGCAGATTCGGCATGATCCGGCCGATCAGCGTCTGCACTCGGCGGAACTCCACCTCATCGTCGATCCGGATCGCGCTGTACTGCTCGTTGATCAGGTCACGAAGCAGCTTGCCGACGAGGCTCTCTTCCCGGAACAGCACGGCGGGCGGCCGGTTGGCTTCGCGTTTCTTCTGAATGTCGGTCCAGATCTGATGGAAATACGTGAGGTCAGCCATCACGTCTTCGTCGGACCGGTGCGACGCCGCCGTGCGGATGATGACGCCGCCGACGAGACCATGCTCTTCTTTGAACTTCTGAACGATGCCGCGCAGGCGCTTGCGCTCGTCGCGCGAGTCGATCTTGCGCGACACGCCGATGTGCTCGACGGTCGGCATGTAGACGAGAAAGCGGCCGGGCAGGCTGATATGCGACGTGATGCGCGCGCCCTTCGTGCCGAGCGGCTCCTTTACGACCTGAACGACAACTTCCTGGCCTTCTTTCAGCAGGTCTTCGATCTTGGTTGTCGGCGCAGCCTGTTCGCGTCGGCGCTCATCGCGGCCGCCTCGTCGTGAGCCGTGATGCGCGTCCTTCGTTTGTGCCGATGTCTGTGTGTGATTCGACGGAGCGGCTCCGCCCTCCTTCGCGTCATCGCCGCCTGGCCCGACTGGCCTGACTGGCGCGTCGTCGGACGCTTCGGAGGGCATCTCCTCGGCGCTGTCGATGAGCGGGGATGGAGGAATCGAAGGCTCGTCATCTTCGTCTTCGAGCTCCGCTTCGGTGGGATCGATGACGTCGGTCACGTAGAGAAACGCGTCGCGCTCGAGGCCGAGGTTGACGAATGCCGACTGCATGCCGGGAAGCACTTTGGAGACGCGGCCTTTGTAGATGTTGCCGACGACGCCGCGGGAGTGCTCACGTTCGATGAAGACTTCGACGACCTGGTCGTCCTCGAGAATCGCCACGCGCGTCTCGTGCGGCGCGGACGAAATGATCATTTCCTTGGTCATTTTTTCCCCGGAGCCACCTGACTGGCGGCGGCTCCTCCCTAATTTGTGAACCGCCGCATCCGCACATTGAGGATGAGGCCAAAACCGGCGAGTGTCGCCATCAGCGACGACCCGCCATAACTCATAAGAGGCAGCGTGAGGCCCTTCACCGGGGCCAGCCCCGCTGACATCGTTATGTTGTACACCACTTGAAAGGCAAAACCGGACAGGATCCCGATCACGAGCATCGCTCCCAGGCGGTCTTTCGCCAGCTTGGCCGCGTCGAGCGAGCGCATGATGACAAAGAGATAGAGCCCGATCGCGAGGAGCACGCCCAGGAACCCGTGCTCCTCCGCCCAGGTCGAAAACACGAAGTCGTTGTGGGCTTCAGGCAGAAATCCGTAGCCTCCCGACTGCGTCGCATTGCCGAATCCCTTCCCGAACAGGCCACCGGACCCGACCGTGATTTTGGCCTGGAGCTGCTGATACCCCGCGCCCCGCGGATCGAGCTCCGGATTCAAGAACGTCATGACGCGGCTTTTCTGATACTCCGTCATGACCGTCGTCCACACCACCGGTGAAAGCAGGACCGCCGTGGTCGCCGCGATCACGATCCATTTCGCGCGCAAGCCGCCGACAAACAACATCCCGGCAAACACCGGCAACAACGTCGCCGCCGTGCCGAGGTCGGGCTGTCTGAGGATCACGAGGAGCGGCACAGCCAGGAACGCGGCGCCGATGGCGATGTCCTTCACGGACTTGCCGAGCCGCTGAACACCGGCGAAATACGCCGCGAGCACCAGCGACATCACGATGCGCGCGAATTCACTCGGCTGCAGGTTGACGGGGCCGAAGTCGATCCACCGTCGCGAGCCGTTCTTGATCGACCCGAACAACATGACGTACAGCAGCAGCGCGATCAGGCCGGCGTACAAAAACAGCGAACGCTGCGCCAGCGTTCGGTAGTCGATCATCAGACAGATCGTGAACGCAACAAGGCTGATGCCGACCGCGTACAACTGCGTCCAGAACTCGCGACCCGGGCGCTGGTGGACAAAGTCCCACTTGGCGCTGTAGATCGCGGCGAGGCCGATCGTCATCAGGGCAATCAGCGCGGCGATCGTCGCCCAGTCGACGTGCGGCAACAGCCTGCGGTCAACGATCATTGGTGCCGATCTTCACGACGGCCGGCTCTTTCAACGGCAGCACTGGCAGCGGTTTGCCGTCCTGCTTCGCGAAGAATGTCTCGAGTACATGCTTGGCGATCGGGCTGGCGGTCGTGCCCCCGTGGCCGCCGTGCTCGACGAAGACGACGCCGGCGATCTGCGGATTGTCGCGCGGGGCGAAGAACACGAACCACGCGTTATCTTCGAGATTCTTGAGGGTGCGCCCCTTCGCTGCCGCCCGGCCTTCGTTCGAGATCACCTGCGCGGTGCCGGTCTTACCCGAGACATCGCGGCCTTCGATGCGCGCGCCGCGTCCCGTGCCGGCAGCGTTCACGACCATCCACAACCCGTCACGGATCGCCTGGAGATTATCGGGTTTGATGAACAGGCTCGACTTCGGCGGCGGTATCGGCGTCGCCTCCCAGCCCTTACCCTTGCCCGTGTCGATGGCGCGGAGCACATGCGGCGTGATCAGCGTGCCGCCGTTCGCCATCGTCGCGACCATCGTCGCCAGACCGATCGGCGTGACGTTCACCGCGCCCTGGCCGATCGACACCGAGATTGTTTCGCCGGGATACCAGGGCTGCTTCCGCTCGCGGAGCGACCATTCGGTCGAGGCGACAAAACTCGTGCTCTCGCTCGGCAGATCGATCCCGGTCTTTCCGACGATGCCGAGCTTCTCGGCGTACTCGTGGATGGTGTCGATCTTCAATTTCGAACCGACGGTGTAGAAGAAGACGTTGCAGGACTTCTCCATCGCGTGACGAACGTCCATCACCCCGTGCGCGCCGTAGTCGGCTCTGCTGCAGCTGAATCGCCGGCCGCCATAATCAAAATAACCGGGGCAGTTCACCCTCGTCTGCGGCGTGATGACGCCGGTTTCAAGCCCTGCGACCGCCATCGCGATCTTGAACGTCGAGCCCGGCGAATAGGTGCCTTGAATCAGCCGATTCTGAAACGGCTTCTGCGGATCGGTCATCAGCTTCGTGAAGGCCGCGCGGCCGATGCCTGTGGCGAATGCGTTCGGGTCGTAACTGGGCACGCTCGTCAGGGACAACACTTCGCCGGTCCGCGGGTCCAGAAATACGGCGGCGCCCGCGTAGCCGGACGCCGCGAATGCGGCGTCCGCGGCCTTTTGCAGGTCGATGTCGATCGTCAGTTGCAGCCGATCGCCGTCAACCGCCTCTTCTTCGCCCATCTTTTCGATCTCGCGGCCGCGGCTGTTGACGGCGACGCTGCGTTTGCCGTCTTTGCCCTGGAGCAATGAGTTGTACGTGCGCTCGAGACCCGCCTGCCCGACCATCGTGCCGATCTCGAGCCCGTTGAACTCGGCACGCTGCAGCTGGTTTTGCTGGATTTCGCCCACGTAGCCGAAAAGATGCGCCGCCATGCCGCCGCCCGGGTACTCGCGCGTCGGCAGAATCTGGACGACGACCTCCGGCAGATCGACCTGGCGCGCCGTGACCGCCGCCACCTGCGACATCGTCGCGTTGTCGATGATCGGCACCGGCAGGTACAGCGGATCGCGCCGGCGCTTCGCGGCGGCGACAATCTCGGCGATGTCACCTTCCGGCATGCGCGTCGCTTCGGCGAGACGGCGAATGGCTTCCGGCAGGTCCTTGCTTTGCTCGCGCACGATCGCAATCGTGTAGGAATAGATATTCCGGACCAGCACTTCGCCGTTGCGGTCGTACAGCACGCCGCGCGGCGCGCGAAGGGGAAATGTCTTCAAGTGCTGGCGCGCGGCGAGCTCTTCATAGCGGGTGTGCTGCACAACCTGAATCACCCAGAACCCGCCGGCAACCACCGAGAACACCACGATCGCGAGGGCGCGAAGCACGCCGAGCCGCGTAGTGAAACTTTGACGATCCTCGAAGTTGGCGGAGGTCAGCATCGCTACCACTTCCTCTTGCCGAAACTCGAACGCCGGGACGGCCCGCGGCGCATCAGCGCCGGCACCGTCTCAATAGCCTGGAAGAGCACGAGCGCGATCAAGGCGTTCAATCCCGTTTCAGTCAGCATAGCGGGCCCCGACAGCCCCGCCCAGCCCAGATTGATCGCGCTCAGGATGCCCTGCACCACCAGCCGGTGCGCGATCGTGGCGGCCGCCACGATCAGCATCCGCGGCGCCGCGCGCGCGACGATAAACTGTGAGCCGACTGCGCCGACGACGAAGCCGATCACGGTCTTGGCAAGCCCACCCACGCCGATGATGCCGCCGGCCAACGCGTCCTGCGTGAGCCCGCCGAGCGTGCCGCCGATGACCCCGGCGCCTGGCCCCCATTTGAGCGCGACGAAACAGACCGCGACGAGCACCAGATCGAGCGACCAGCTGCCGCCCACGGTAAACCGCGCAAACGCCATCTGCAAGGCGACCGAGGCCGCGATCACGCCGACGACGCCGAAGGCCTTCATTTGATGACGCCGCCCGGCGCCTTCTCGGCTTCCGCCACCACCGGCGGCGGATCGAGGACGACGAGCACGAGTCTGAGATGCGAGAAATTAACGGCGGGCCGGATCGCAATTGTCTTGTAGGTGGTGCCCGCGCCGCGGTCCGCGCGCTCGACCTTGCCGATCAGAAATCCGGCGGGAAAAATGCCGTCCTGCCCGGACGTAAACACCGTGTCGCCGGCCTTGATCTCGTAGCTCTTGTTGATGTAGTTCATGTTGAGCGGCGGATCTTCGTCGTTGCCGAGGCCGACGACGACGCCGCCCGCCGAGATTCGATCGATCACGGCGCCCGCAGCCGCCGCGCGCCCGATGAGCAGCTGCACCTTCGACGCGTGGGCCCGCGGGGTGCCGAATACGCGCCCCACGACGCCGCCGCCCGCAATGACCGCGAGGTTGCTGCGCACGCCGTCGGCGGTGCCTCGATCGATCGTGATGGTCAGCGCGCCGGGCGATGGATCTCCGGCGATGACGCGCGCCGCGAGCGTGCGCTGCGTCACGCTCATCTGGAGCTGCAGCGTCTGCTCGAGCCCATGCGTCTGACTGCTGATTGCGGTTTGCGCCTGAAGCTGCCCTTGGAGCGAGGCGACTTCGGCTTTGAGCGCGGCGTTCTCCGCGACAACCCCGCGAAGCGCGAAGTAGTTGCGCCAGATCGACGTCGCGCCGTCGCCGATCGACGCCATGCCCCCCTGCACGCGGGCAAATCCGCCGAACGCCAGATCTTCGATCAGCGGCATGCCGGACTTGGCCTGCACCTGCGCGGAAATCAGCAACACGTGTCCGAGACTGACGGCCAGGAATAGAACGGCGGTCCGGCGGCGGATGTCGATCAATCCAACGAGATCTTTCTCAGCAGCTCGAAGTTCGCCAGCATCTTGCCGGCGCCCAGCACGACGGTCGAGAGCGGATCTTCCGCCATCGCCACCGGCAGGCCGGTCTCCTCGCGGAGACGCTTATCCAGGTTCTTCAAGAGGGACCCGCCGCCGGTGAGCACGATGCCGCGGTCGACGATGTCGGCCGACAGCTCCGGAGGCGTGCGTTCGAGCGCCACGCGAACGGCGTCAACGATCACGTTGACCGTTTCGGCGAGCGACTCGCGAATCTCCTCGTCGGTAATGGTGATCGTCTTCGGCACGCCCTCGATCAAATGGCGCCCCTTGATCTCCATCGTCAACCGTTCGTCGAGCGGGAAGGCCGAGCCAAGCTCCATCTTGATCTGCTCGGACGTGCGCTCGCCGATGAGGAGGTTGTACGTCTTCTTGATGTACTGGATGATCGCTTCGTCCATCTCGTTGCCCGCCACGCGAATCGCCTTGCTGTAGACGATGCCTGCGAGAGAGATGACGGCGATGTCAGTGGTGCCGCCGCCAATGTCGACGACCATGTTGCCGGCCGCCTCTTCAATCGGCATGCCTGCGCCGATTGCGGCGGCCATCGCTTCTTCTACTAGATAAACCTCACTTGCTTTAGCGCGATACGCGCTGTCTTTGACGGCGCGTTTTTCGACCTGCGTAATTTCCGACGGCACGCCGATGACGATGCGCGGCCGCACCCACATCTTGCCGTTGTGCGCCTTCTTGATGAAGTGCGCGAGCATTTTTTCCGTGACTTCGAAGTCGGCGATGACGCCGTCCTTCATCGGCTTGATCGCCACGATGTTGCCGGGCGTCCGTCCGAGCATTTCTTTCGCTTCACGTCCGACGGCCTCGATCCGGCCGGTCACTTTATTGATCGCGACAATCGACGGCTCGTTGACGACGATGCCCTTGCCGCGCGCGTACACACACGTATTGGCCGTACCCAAGTCGATCGCAAGATCGCTCGAAAACAAGGAAAACAGCGACCGAAAACTCAACGCACGCCCTCTACTTTCTCTGACCCGGTTCGTAGATCTCGCTCTTGCACCGTTCGTAACCATCGAGACGCCGCGCCGCCGCGCACCGCCACATGAATGCCGTCCTTGCCGTCTTCCTTCACACGATACATCGCCGCGTCGGCCGCTTCGAGGAGTCCTTCAGCCGTGTCGGCCGCTTCCGGCATCGTCGAGACGCCGATCGAGGCCGTGAGCCGGATACCTTCACCGCGATCTGCCAGAAACAGATGTCGCGCAATACGGTCCCGCAGACGGTTGGCGACGGCCATGGCGCCCTCGGACGTCGTGTCGGGGAGAACAAGGGAGAACTCGTCCCCGCCGTAGCGCGCGACGATATCGGTTTCGCGGGCGCTGCCGCGGATCAAGGCCGCCGCCTCGACGAGCGCGCGACTGCCGAGCAAGTGCCCATGCGCGTCGTTGATGCGCTTGAACCCGTCAAGATCCACGAACAAAAGTGAAAGGGGCGCATGGCTGCGAAGCGCACGCTTAGTTTCCTTCCGCAGGACCTCGTGGAGGTATCGCGAATTGAACAACTGCGTGAGGTCGTCAGTCACAGAAAGTGCTTCGGCGCGGGCCACGCGAAGCGCGTGCGCCAGCGCGTAACCGGCCGGTTCGAGCAGCCGGGTGATCGAACGGCGGAAGGCCGGCGAGAACCGCGGGGCCGTCCGTGCCCTGCCGTGGTCGATACCCACGAGCACGCCCACGATCACGCCGTGCGCGACAATCGGCCAGCCGAGGCCGGCGGCTTCGATGTGCTCGCCGACCCGCGGATCGCCGGCAAGACGCGCCGAGACATAGGCCTGCTCGCGCTGCGCGACGACGTCGGCGATGGCTTCGGCGGGGGTACGGAGCGCGGGATCCTGCGGGCGGCTCGCGAGAAACTGGACGCTGCCGTCCGCTTCGACCGCGACCACCGACCAGGATGCCATCGGCAGCCACTCGGACACGAGCGCCGATAGCGTGGATGCGACCATCGCGGGATCGGTGGAGAGATTGAGCATGCGCATCGTGTCAACAATGACATTGGCGCGAGCCGCGAGGCCGGCAAGGCGCTCGCCGCCCGCAACGAGACGCTCTGACAAATCGTGCTCGCCGGGTAATCCGAGCGCGCGCTCGACTTCAGAGAGGCGCAACGGCACCCGCAGGTGGTGGCGAAAGCCGAGAGCGCGCGACAAGTCGGCGACGGTGCGCGCGCCGGCGCCGAACGATGCCGATGGGACACCCGACAGCACGCGTGTGACATGGCTGCGATCGACATCGTCGTCAGCGCCGAGTTCCCACAACACGCCCGTCGCGTTCGCCGGCACGCGCGGGACCGCGCCTTGCTGGACACATTTAACGCGGAGATGTCCTGTCCGGCGCAACGGCGCCAGCAGCCGGACCATATCCCGGCTGCGATGGAAAACGGCGAGCGTGAGCGCTCCTGACATCGGTTAAACCGATGAACTATATCACGCCCAAACCCTGTTTTTGCTAGCACTTGCAGGGACTTACCGCGATCCGTGGCATAATCCTCGTTTCGTCTGCCCGACTGGCGGACCCCGCGGAGAAACACTCGATGACGATGCTCGACAACATGCGCCGACACAAGGCGTGGCTCAAGTGGAGCCTTGGCCTGGTGGTACTGGCGTTTGTCCTTCTTTACGTCCCCAGCTTCATGGATACCGGCGGCGCCGCCGCCACGGACACGATCGCAACGGTCGACGGCCGCGAAATCAAGGCAGGCAATTTCCGAATTCTGTATTCCCAGCAGGTCGATGCGTACCGGCAGGCCTACGGCGCCAGCCTCAACGACCAGCTGCTCAAGCAACTCGGCATCGAACAGCGCCTGATCCAGCAGATGATCGACCAGGAGGCCGTGCTCGCCGAGGCCGCCCGTCTCAAGCTCACGGTGACCGACAGCGAAGTGAAGGCGCGCCTCCTCCGGCTGCCGGCCCTCCAGGAAAACGGCGTCTTCGTCGGCTACGACCGCTACAAGCAGATGCTCACAATGAACCGCCCGCCGATGACGACATCGCAGTTCGAAGAAGAGCTGCGCAAGAACCTGCTCTCCGAGAAGGTTCAGGCGGCAGTGACCGGCTGGGTGTCGGTTGACGAGGCGGCTGTCGCGAAGTCGTATCGCGACCGCAACGAAAAGGTCAAGCTCGAGCTGGCCGTGTTTTCCGCCAACAATTTCCGCGCGGGGATTGAACCGACGCAGCCGGAAATGCAGGCCGAGTTTGCCGCGAACGCCGATGCCTACAAGATCGGCGAACGGCGCCGCGTGCGATTCCTTTCGATCGACGCGCAGGCGCTGCGCCCGAAGATGACGGTGACCGACGCGGAGATCTCGACGAAGTACAACGAGATGATCGCGACGTTCTCGACGCCGGAAACGTACAACGCGCGTCACATCCTTCTCAAGACTGAGGGCAAAGACGATGCGACCGTGAAGAAAGCGGCCGAGGGCATCCTCGCGAAGGCCAAGGCGCCGGGCGCCGATTTCGCGAAGCTCGCGACGCAGTACACGGAAGACGAAGGCAGCAAGGCGACGGCCGGCCTCTACGAGAACGTCACGCGCGGCCAGATGGTGACGCAGTTCGATGAGACGGCGTGGGCGCTCAAGCCCGGCCAGGTCAGCGACCTCGTGAAGACCGAGTTCGGTTACCACATCCTCAAGCTCGAAACGCACAACGCGCCCAACAGCAAGCCGCTCGCGCAGGTGAAGGCGCAGCTTGACGACCAGCTGCGCTGGGAGAAGGCGCAGGCCGAGGCGCAGAAGATCAACGACGAAGTGGCGCCCACGATCAAACAGGCAGCGGACCTCGACCGGATCGCCCAGTCGCGCGGCCTGATCGTCGGCGACTCGGGCCTTTTCGCTCGCGATGAGCCGATGGCCGGCATTGGCTTCGAGCCGACGGTCGCGGCCGAAGCGTTCGCGATGAAGCCGAACGCCGTCAGCGGCTCGCTCCGCACGCAGCGCGGCTTCGCGTTCATCACGCTCGCGGAGACGCAGGCGCCGCATGCGCCGAAGCTCGAAGAAGTCCAGGCCAAGGTGCGCGAGGACGTGGTCCGCAAGAAGTCCGTCGAGCTCGCGAAAGCCAAAGCGGCGGCAGTGTCGCGGTCGAAGGCGAACTTCGCCGGCGCGGCAAAATCAGCCGGCGTCGAAGTAAAGAAGACGGAACTGATCGGCCGCGGCACCGCCCTGCCGGAAGTCGGCATCAGCGGCGTGGTTGATGACGCCGTCTTCGCGCTGGCGCAGGGCGCCGTCAGCCAGCCCATCTCCACCGACACCGCCGTCGTCGTCGCGCACGTTGTCGAGAAGCAGGCGGGCACGGCGGATGGACTCAAGACCGAGCGCGAGCAGATCAAGAGCGAATTGCTGCAGCAGACGCGGCAGGAATTTTTCGCCGCCTACATGAGCAAGGCCAAAGCGAAGATGAAGATCGTGACCAATGACGCCACGATCAAGTCATTGATCGGCGGGTAGTTTCAAAGTTCCAAGGGCATAGAGTCCCAAAGTAAGAGTGCCGGGGTGCCAGAGTGCCAAAGTGCGGTGATGCGCATTCTGGCCCTTTGACCCTCCGGCACTTTTGCTTTGGAACGCTGGAACCCTGGAACTCTATTTCCTTACGACGACAGGCGCCGCCTTCGGCACCAGCCTGATGGAACCCGCCGCCTCACGCGCCTTGAGTACTGCCATCACCTCAGACAACGCAAGCGGCGAGAACTGACCGCTCAGGAAGTCGCGAATCTCGAGCACTGACATTTTGCGGCCGAGGATCGCGCTGAACTCAGCGTTGTACTCGGTCGGCAGCGACGGACCGCCGCGTCCACCACCCTGACGGCCGCCCGCGGCGCCTCCGCCGCGACCTGCGGCTGGCGCAGCCGCGGCCACCACCTCGACGATGAGATTCGCGGCCGCCTGCTCTTCCGCAGTGAGCACCGGCGACGCCTTCGCGGCGGGCAAGGTCGACGGACGAGTGCGCTGATTAAACGTAACCGGAGCCGGCGGCGCGGCGACAACGCCGCGCTGCATCGCATTCAGTTGATAGGCCGCGCGGATTTCGTCGAGCAGCGCGTTCATGCGTTGATCGATGAGCGGCAGGAACGTCGCCGTGCGCTGCTTGCCCTGTTCGACGTTCGTGTAGAGGATGCTCGCCGACTCGACGACCTTCTTCTCGATCGCCGCCTGGTGACGCACGGCAACTTCCGCTTCGCGCCATGCGCCGTTCAGGTCGGCGCCGCTCTTCACGTCGGCCATGTAGCCAAGGCCCTTCGTCAGGTTCTCGCCCATGCGCGAGAGACCCCGGCCGATGTTCTCCTGCAGAATTCGCGCGGCCATTTCGTCGGTGCCGCTCGCAAGCGCCGCCAGCGAACCCAGGCCGACGGCCGCGGCGCGCTTGTACTGCGTGGTGTCCTGCTTGTCGGGCGTGTCTTCCGACGAGTGGTACCACATGTCGGGCCACGTGATGAACATCACGGCGGGAATTCCGGCTTGCATGTAGGTCACGTGATCGCTCGAGCCGTAGTGCTTGTCGATTTTGATGTAGAACGCGTCTTTGCTGCCCCTGATCGACTCGACCGCCTGCGACGGGAGGTACCCGTTCGCGCGAAAACGGACCCGCTCGCGCGAAATGTCGGCGATGTATTCCATCGCGCTCTGCGCGATGTCGTTGAGGTAGGACGGGAATGAATCCGGCGTCCGCTGCAGCACCCAGTAGCTGCGGCTTTGCGACACACGGATGCCTTCCATGTCGAAGTTCAGGTCGCCGATGATTCGTGTCGCCTTGTCCGGGTGCATCTCGAGCCACGCCCGGGTGCCGCTGATCTCCGCAAGCCACTGGAAGTTGATCGTGCGCTTCGGGCGCGGCAGCTTCCCTTCCTTGATGAGTTTGATGTACGCGCGGCCGATTTCGAGCGTGAGCGCACAGCCGGAGTTGTCGTCGTTGGCGCCCTGCTTGATCACGCCTTCGTACAGATGCCCGCCGATCGCCACTTCCTGCGTCGTCGATCCATCGCCGAGAATCTCGGCGTGCACGATTTCGCTGCGCGTCGGCACCTGCGTGCTCCTGGTGATCGAGCGGATCGTGATCTTGTCGCCGCGCGCAAGAAGCCCTTTTAGTTCGCGCGCCGTTCGCGGTGACACGTTCCACGCCGCCGTCTGCAATTTGTCGGCCGGTGCATTGGCCGTCGTCGAGACGATCTGGTCCGGATAGTCAAGCGCGCGCTGAATGCCGATCTGGTTGAGACCGATGAGACCGATCGCGCCCTTTGCGAGCACGCGGGTGTAGACGGCGCCGAGCCCCGCGACGCTCTCCGCTGAGAGCGCGAACTTGCCGGTCAGGTCTTTGGTCGCGAGCGTCGCGTCCGAGCCGTCGCCGATGTCCACGAGTTCGCCGCTGACATCGCCGTTCGAATTGAGCGACGCGAGCGAAAGCGCGACGTCGTGGACGTCGTACAACTTCACCGGCTTCGGCGTCGTCATCCACAGCTCGCCCTGCGTCGGCTGCCACGCCTGGCCGGCGGCGAAACTCTCGATGGTGACGTTTTCGAAGCCGTAGTCCTTCGCGAGTTGGGCCATGACGTCGCTTTCCTTGAAGTGGCCGTTGTACTCGGCCGGCTTCCGGACTCGCTGGTAGGGGACGAGCTCGAGCAGGTTGTGCATCGCGCGCTCGCCCGAGACTTCGTTGATGATGGCCGTCATCTGGTCCTGTGGCAGCAGGGTGCGGTCTTCACGCTCCTGGGCCGGCGTGCCGGCGACGAGCGCGATGACACCAAATGCGGAAATAAGGGCGATGCGTTTCATTTGAGGAGTCCTCCTAGGAATTACTGCGGAGGAATCATATAATCGTGGTTCCCCTTTCGTGCGGAAATGGCGGAATTGGCAGACGCGCCAGCCTCAGGAGCTGGTTGGAGCAATCCAGTGGAGGTTCGAGTCCTCTTTTCCGCACCAAATTCACCAAAGGCCCGGATTTCCTGGCCTTTTCGCATTTCAGAGATTGCGAAGCTAACGGATCGCTAACTATGTAAAGAAGAAACTGAACGAGCGGAATCGCGTCGTCAGCGTTCAAGACGCGTTGGGTGCACTCATCACCCTGCCCTTCGACACAATCGAAGAACTTGCTGAGCTTCCCCCGATTTCGTGGACAGTTTAACTACGCTACTTGAGTCATCAGTGCTTGCCGTTCAAAGGCCGCCGGACTGATGCGTCCGACGGTCGAGTGGCGACGTCGTTGGTTATAGAACACTTCGATGTAATCGAACAACTCCATCTTCGCGTCACTGTTGCTGGCGAACTGATCGGCGAGCTCGTTCTTGACGGTCGAGAAAAAACTCTCCATCACCGCGTTGTCGTAGCAATTGCCGCGGCGGCTCATGCTGCAGACGATGCCATGCGCGTCGAGCACGTCCTGGTAGTCCTCGCTCGCGTACGTGGTGAATTCAATTGGTCGTTGCAACAACTCCACAGGGAGAAGTTGCAATGGGTAATGCGAAACGACGTCGATCTGATCGCGCGGGGCGCGATCCCATCCGTTCGCCAGGCCGTCCGACGGCGGGACATCGTGAACATCGACAACGGTTCTGGAAGGCCATCGCACGCGGCGTCTCGAGCGAGGATGCCGCGCTGGAGGTGGGCGTCTCGCAACCGGTGGGAACGAGGTGGTTCCGCGAGAATGGCGGCATGCCACCGCCCAACCTGACATCGCTTTCGGGACGATACCTGTCGTTTAGGGAACGCGAAGAGATCGCGCTCCTGCGCGCTCAGAAGCTCGGTATCTGCCAGATCGCTCGTCGCGTCAAACGTGCGCCATCGACGGTTTCGCGGGAACTCCGACGGAATGCGGCGACTCGCAGTGGCGGATTCGAATATCGCGCCTCGACAGCCCAATGGCACGCTGAGCGAAAGTCTAAGCGCCCGAAGGTGGCGAAACTGGCCGCCAACCAGAAATTGCGGCAGTACGTTCAAGAACGGCTTGGTGGCAGGATCGCAAGTGGGACCGGTGAACCGATTGGACCTGAGGTGAAGTGGAACCAGCGTCGTCACGGTCGACGCCAGGATCGGCGCTGGGCCACATCGTGGAGTCCCGAGCAGATTTCCGCCAGACTGAAGCTCGACTTCCCGGATGATGCATCGATGCGGGTTTCACACGAAGCCATTTACCAGGCGCTCTACGTGCAGACCCGTGGCGCGCTCCGTCGTGAGTTAGTGACGTGCTTGCGAACCGGGCGGTCTCTGCGCGTGCCGAGAGCGCGCACACATCGAGGCAAGTCATTCATCAGCTCCGGAGTCATGCTCACGGAGCGACCTGCGGATGCGACCGATCGTGCGGTGCCAGGTCACTGGGAAGGCGATCTGATTCTCGGGCTCGACAGCTCCGCGATTGGTACCCTCGTTGAACGCAGTACCCGTTTCACATTGCTATTGCACCTGCCACGCATGGCGGACTTTGGTCAGCCTCGGGTCAAGAACGGCCCGGCGCTCGCCGGTCATGGCGCGGAGGCCGTGCGCGACGCGATCGCGTCCTCGATTGTCACACTGCCGAAGCAACTACGTCGATCCCTGACGTGGGACCAGGGTGCCGAGATGGCGCAACACGTCCAGCTGCGAATAAAGACCGGCCTACCGATTTACTTTTGCGATCCGCACAGCCCGTGGCAGCGGGGCACCAACGAGAACACCAACGGTCTCTTGCGTCAGTACTTCCCCAGGGGCACCGACCTGTCTCGATACTCCGGTGAAGAGCTTGAGGCGGTCGCGACCGTACTCAACAGTCGGCCGAGAAAAACACTCGGTTGGAAAACGCCGGCGGAGGTACTTCGAAATCATCTAAACTCCTCGACACGCGAACGTGTTGCGACGATCCCTTGAACCCAAGCGTGCAGCCTTGGTCAGAGTGATGCAACAGACCGCTGCGCGGACACCGTCGTTTCAGCGCCATCTCAAGCGCTTTGATGGTCAAGTGACGATCATTCACCGCGCTGACTGCCCAGCCGACGACGAATCGTGAGAACAGATCCAGAATCACCGCGAGGTACAGCTTGCTGCTGGTCCCGATGACGAACTCCGTGGTGTCACCGACCCACCGCTGATTCGGCGCGGTCGCCGTGAAGCGACGATCGAGCAGATTGGCGGCCACCGGCTGATCGTGCTCGCTCATTGTCGTGTGCTTGTATCGTCGGCGCACGCGGGCTTTCAGGCGCTCCTCCTGCATGAGCCGTGCAACGCGCTTGCGACTCACGCGCTCGTCTTGCTCGATCAGATCGTCGTGCACGCGCGGGCTGCCGTAATTGTGCCGGCTCTCGACGAACGACGTGCGGACCAGCACTTTCAAGCGACGATCATCGCGTGCGTGCTGCGATTCTGGGCGCGCTTGCCACGCGTAGAAACCCGTCGGCGTCACATTGAGATTCCGACACAACGTCACCACTGGATAGTGGGCCTTCTCCGTCGCGATCCAGGCGAATTTCAGTCCTGGTCTTTCACGAAGAAGGCCGCGGCTTTTTTTAAGATGTCGCGGTCCATCCGCAACTGGCGATTCTCTTTGCGCAACCGCTGCAACTCCTCGCGCTCCAGCGTCGTGAGTCCGGTGCGGCCGCTGGTCCGATTGGCGCGCGCGCGTTTGACCCACTCGGCGACCGCCGTCGCCGTCAGATCGAGCTCGCGGGCCACACTCCCAATCGTGCGCTGCTCGTCGAGCACCAGCCGCACCACGCCCGCTTTGTACTCATCCGTGAACTGCCGTCGTGCCCGTCGATCTGCCATCTTGCCCATCGTATCCACCTTTCGAAAGGTGTCCACGAAACCGGGGCAAGCTCAGAGACGCCCAAGCCGCATGACATTGTGTATCTCCTCTATTGCCCATATGCAGGCGTGTGTTTTATCGCCGGGTTTTACTACCAAGAGGTCGAAAATGTCTTCGCCACTGGGCGACTCGATGTGGCGGCAGGGGGCGGCTGGGGCGCCAGGGAAGGCTGCGAGGGTTGCGAATACGAATGGCCTCAGTACGCAGCACCAGCGCCAGAGCCTGTGGATGAAGGCGGTCCGCCGAGCTGGTGCAACGACACGAGAGACACGCTACTTGAGGAGTACGCCAATGCCCCGGCAATCGGCTGGTTCCCTGGGTGCCACGACTTCAACACCCCCATGAGCTCGACTTACTTCAACTGGGGAGAGCTAAATCACGTCCCCGGTAACGAGTCTCAGCACGCGCCGTGGGCGATCACTCGAACGTACCTGTGGTCTGGCTTGGATGCCACCCGGGTGAACTTCGGAAGCGCTATGACGATGACGAGTGGCTACCGATGCCCTGTCGGGAACATTCTCGTCGGATCCACCGCCCAGCAGAGTCGTCATATGTTTGGCGACGCAGGGGACTCAAAAAACGGCGGGTGGTCCCAAACAGTGCACGACAACATGCGAAGTGCGGCAATTACCGCCGGTGCGTCATATACGACGTCCTGGGGGACCTACCCGGACCAGCATTTGCATATGGACTGGAGATAGATGATGACGCTCAAACAGTTCTCGTACGTCGTCGCACTCGGGACGCTGTCACTTGCGCCGCTGAGCGCTCAGACGCCAATCCCGGAAGCTCGGATGATTCAATGGTTGAGCGGTGACGACCTCGCCGCCAAGCAGGCCGTGGTCACTTGGCTGATCAAAACCGAAAAAGAGCCGCGGTCCTCCGCTCTCGATGTCGCGATCGCGAAAGAACTCACAAGGACCAATCTCGAGAACTCGGAAGCCCGGGCGGCTCGCTACCGCGTCAACGTCACAGCGGCAGGAGAAGCCCTGAGCGAGTACCACGCGTCGTTGATCCAAGTGGCGAAGAGTTCAAACCGGGACGCCATGATCGCTCCCCTCGCCGGAGCGATCGCCAGTGGAAATATGGCGATCCAAGCCGTGATTCGGTTTGGAGACCGCGCGCTTCCGGAGATCTTCCGGATCGCGCGAGAACGCCAGGAACCCGATCCGTTCAAGACGGCCGGGGCGATCCGAGCGCTTCAACTAATGAAGGAAGAAAGAGGCATGGCCTTGCCACCGAGCGCCTTGGCTTCCATCGTGGATATCGTGAGGGAGCGACTAACAGGCAAACAGCACCCGGCCGTCATTACAGCGGCTTTCGGTCTTGCCGTGGCAACCGGTGACGCGTCGCTAAGAGCTCGGGTGCAGCGCCTTGCTGACTCCCGCGATGAACTCCGCGGCATGTCAGTGAGCGACGACGCAAGTGCTAAGCAAGTGCAAGGGGCAGCCCGACGCGCTCTAGGGATTCGTTAGTTGTCGGGACCGCACGGATGAGCAGTTTTGTTCATCCGTGCGGCCCTCTTCCCCGCTGCGGGGCCATTGGCTCGGTCGTTGACCGAATCCTGTGGACGCGCGACGCTCACCTCTTTGGGTAGAGCCTTGGTCGACGATACGGCGGCGCGCCGATGCGCCCGCGGCACGCGCCTTGCAATTTCAGGGCTGTGCTGGCAGGGCGCGTGGCCTGATCAAGGAGACCGAACAATGGCGAACGACACGAAAAAGAACAGCGGCGCCAAGGGCGGCGACAATCGCACCGCCGATGACGTCGACGGCAACCGCGGCGGCGATCCGGGAAACAAGACCGGCGGCGGCGAAGGCGTCGATCAGAGCGACGACAAGGGGGACGCCAACCAGGGGGGCAAGAAGGACGGTGAACACAGCCAGCGGGAGCTCCCGCCTACGCCGCCTTCGACGCTCCTGCCACACTGAACGGATTCTGCTTAGTCGAGCGCGTGCTGGTAGGCTTTCCCGAATGCCATCGGCGCTTCGGCTCGCAGTAGTGACCGCGCTCGGTCTGACGGTTCTACACGAAGCGGGCGCGTTACATGGCCAGACCGCGTTCTCCGCGAAGACAGATCTCGTCGTCGGCTACGCCTCGGTCAGAAGCGCTGATGGGCGGGGCCTAAAAAATCTCAAGACCGAAGACTTCGAACTCTTCGAGAACGGCAACCGTCTCGCGATCTCGTCCTTTGCAGACGATGCCGGTCCGGCCGCCATAGCGGTTTTGATTGAGGCGGACACACTGTTCGCCGAGGGTGGCGCCATCTATCAGGCAACCAAGGCGTTTATGGCCAGCCTTCGACCTGACGATCTCGCGAGTCTCAGCAACTTGACGCAGAAGGGGCGCCAGGCGGTGGGCCGCAATCGTCCCGACTTGATCCTTGGCTTGGTGCCGTCCTTTAGACCGGAGGATCGGCTGTCGCTGTGGGATGGCCTCGATGGAGCCATCGCCTCGCTGGGGTGTGCGACCGAGCGCCGCGTCGTTCTCGTCGTGAGCGGCGAGCCAGCAAGCGCGCGCGAGCCTCTATTTTCTGTAAACGATGACGTTGGGCCTCTTCCCCGGAGCCGCCCGCCTCGATCTAAGTTGAGCCCCGACGATGTTGCGCGACAAGTTGAACGTGAAGGCGTCGTTGTCTACAGCGTCAGCGTCGCCGGAACCAGCGCGGATCGGCGTCTGACTCGGTTGGCCTGGTCATCCGGCGGCAGGGCTGTCACGGCTCACAAAGGCGCAGCTATCGGCGACGTTCTGGCAGAGCTTGTCGCCGAGATGCACGACCTCTACCTGCTGGGATTCGCTCCCCCGAAATCGGATGGCAAGGAGCAGTTCGCGTTCGCACACCTGGCGCTGTTGTTCGTGCTCGCCAGACATACGTCGCGCCGCGCGCAAAATAGCGGAGCCTCCTAGCGCCCGTCCCACGTGTGCAGGGTCTTCGCCACCGCGATGAAATCGTCGCGCAGCTCGTTGCGCGCACAGCTGTTCGCATCCGACTTCGTGACGGACGCTGACACGAAGAAGTAGCGGCCGTCGCGCTGCACCGCGCCGAGAAACGGCGAGCCGGTTCCGGGTTGTTCGGTCCACAGCGCTTCGCCTCCTGGCACAGCCGCGCGTTGCACGGCACCGATTTTCAATCCGGATTTCGCGAAATAGCCGGTGATGTCGGCCAACGCCGCAGGCGTGTCAGCGAACGCGACCGACGAGGGATAGGCGTAGATCTGCGTGTTGCCGGACCTCCCGTTCGACCAGCATCGAAACGCGATGTGCCGGCCGTCGAGCTGGTTGTACCAACCCTTCTGCGGGAGGCGTTCGGCCGCCATATCGAAGCTCGGGTGGTAGATCATCGCCGACTCGGATACATCGCGCAGGGTTTCGGCGATCCGGATGAAGCTCGCCTCGACAATATTCAGGTCGAACTTGGGACGGATGGTGTCGAGAATTGAGACGCTCAGGATCCTTCCGCCCACGATCGCCTCGCCCGAAAACACATAGTGCCCCCACGATGGTTTCGTGCCGGCTTTCCAGCGCGCCGTGACGCCGTTCGGAAACGTTCGCTGCTGGTTCCGGTCGAGCTGGCCCCAACTCAGGTCGAACGCGTCATCGCGCGTTTTACGCCCGCCAACGCTGTACCG
>JBKJHW010000074.1:0-24267 GCA_046598935.1 Vicinamibacterales bacterium
GCGGTGGCGCGCGAACGCCATGATGATCAGCGCGCTGATAAACGGCGACCAGGTGATGATCGACAGCACTGGGAACCGCATCAGAGGGTCCCTCGCAGCCAAACCACGAGCACCAACAGCCCCACGCCGACCGCGACGATGTAATCCTGTACGCGGCCGGTCTGGATGCGACGAAGCGCATCACCGCCATCCACGGTCCATGCGCTGATCACGTTAAGCACGCCGTCGACGAGGTACCGATCAATCCACCCGATGACTCTCGCGAACGCCAGCAACACGTAGCGATAGATCAGAAGATAAAGATCATCCAGCCAGAATTTCTTGATCGCGGCGTAGCGAATTGGCGCGAAGACCGATGCCAGCGCGTCGGCGCTGACTGCCCCGCTGCCATACGTCAGCCACGCGAGGCCGATACCGGATGCCGCCACGAGAATTGCCACGGGCATCAGCCATCCCGGCGAAGTGAATTCCACGGCGGGGTGCTTGACGAAAAGCAGAATGCCGATCGCCACCGAGCCAATCGCCAGGATCCAGAGCGGTAAAGACATCAAAAGAGACATCTCGCGCGGAGCGCGCGCGTGAGACGCACCGAAGAAGACCTGAAACACCACTCTGAACATGTAGAAAGCGGTCAGAAATGCGGCGATCAGGAGCATCGCAAATGGAATCGTCAGCCCGCCGGCCAGTGTCGCGCCGAGGATCTCTTCCTTCGACGCGAAGCCGGCAAACAACGGCACGCCGGCCAATGACAACGTGCCAATGAGGAAGACCCAGAATGTCTGCGGCATCTTTTGACGCAGGCCGCCCATCGCCGTGATGTCGTTCGTGTGGACGGCGTGGATGATCGCGCCGGCGCCGAGAAACAGCAACGCCTTGAAGATGCCGTGCGTCAGAAGATGCAGAAATCCCGCGGCCGCAAACCCGGCGCCGACGGCCGTCATCATGTAGCCGAGCTGCGACACCGTCGAATACGCGAGGACCTTCTTGATGTCCGTCTGCACGCACGCGAGGATCGCCGCCATGAGCGCCGTGACGGCCCCGATCCACCCGACGATCAGCAGCACATTCGGCGTGAGCGCAAACAGGAACTCTGTCCGCACCAGCAAATACACGCCCGCCGTCACCATCGTCGCGGCGTGGATGAGCGCGGACACCGGAGTCGGGCCTTCCATCGCGTCCGGCAGCCACACATGCAGCGGGAACTGCGCGGACTTGCCCATCGCGCCAAGGTACAGGCAGAACGTAATGACACCGAAGCCGGCGGTCGCGATCATCCCGCCTTCCGCCATTGCCTTGAGTTCAGTCAGATCCCACGTGCCGGTCAGGCGATGCAGAAGGATGATGCCGATGAGGAGACCGACGTCGCCGGCCTTCGTGGTCCAGAATGCTTTGAGCGCGGCGCGCGCGGCTTCCGGCTTCCGATACCAGAAGCCAATCAGCAAGTAGGAACACACGCCGACCAGCTCCCAGCAGATGAAGAGCTGGAGGAGATTCGGCGCGAGCACCACGCCCATCATCGAGAACACGAACAGGGAGTGGTACGCGTAGTAGCGCCCGAACGCCGCCGGCGGCTCGTCGTGCAGGTATTCCAGCGAGTAGACCTGGACGAGCGTCGCCACCAGCGTGACGAGCGCAAGCATAAGCGTCGATTGACCGTCGACAAGGACACCTACGGTCGCGAACGCTCTATCGTGAGCGGGTAGCCAGTTCCACAGGGCGTGCACGGGTGCGCTGGTGCCGCGCCACAGCAAGACGGCCGAGATAAACGATGTGGCGACCGCGAGAATCGATAGATACGCCGCCGGCTTTCCTGATCTACGCAGCGGCGCGATCACGCCGATGAGCAGAAACGCCGCGACGGGCGACAGCAGCGCGATGAGGGCGAGGGTGACCGGGCTCATCCCTTCATCCAATCGACGTGGTCGGCCGTCGAGGTCTTTCGCGAGCGGAACAGCAGGATGACGAGCGACAGGCCAATCGCGACTTCCGCGACGGTGATGCAGATCGCGAACAGCGTGAACATCATGCCGAGCGCCGAGTCGTGGAACCGGCTGAACGCGACGAAGTTGATGTTGACGGCGTTGAGCATCAACTCGACACCGAGGAGAATCGCCACAGTGTTGCGCCGGGTGATGACGCCGAACAGACCCGTGCAGAACACAACGGCCGAGAGCGCGAGGTAGGCGGAAAGCGGCATCAGCTACTCCTCCGGCCTCGCGAAATACGTGGCGGCCAGCATGCCGGCCACGAGCAGGACGGCGAGCAGCTCGAACGCGACCACATGCTGCGTCAGCAGCGAGATGCCCATCCAGCGCGTGAAGTCGGCTGTCGTGTCGGGCATCATGCCCTCGACATTGCCTTTACCGATCACCTTCAGCAGCACTGCAAGCAATCCCGCCGACAGCACGGATCCGATGGCCATTCGCCGGCTGACCGATGACAGCCGCTCGCCCACCAGCTTCTCCGTGACGACGATCGCAAAGACGACGACGGTGATGACGCCGCCGGCGTAGAGCAAGACCTGAACGGCCGCGAGAAACTCAGCGTCGAGCAGCAAGAAGACGCCGGCCGTGCTGACAAGACCGAGCGCCAGCCACAACACGGAATGGAAGAGGTTCTTCGTCAACACGACCATCAAGGCCGAGCCCACAAGCGTCACGGCGAGCACCCAGAAGCCGAGAATATCGGGGGTCACTCGGTCACAACCTTCTTCGGGGGAGCCTGCATCTCGCGGAGCCGGTTGCCCGTCGCCCATGAATGCTCGTGCTTCTTGCCGAGCGCGTGGAGGCGGTCCTTATCGAGCAGAAGGTCGCGCCGGTCCGACGTGGCCAGGTCGAACGACTTCATCATGATGATCGCGTCGGTAGGGCACACCTGCACACACAGTTCACAAAACTCGCAGGCGTACAACTCCAATGTAAACGTCTTCGCGTAATTGCGTTTCTCCTGCTTGTCCATCTCGACTTTGATGACGGCCGGCGGGCAGATGAATTCGCACAACCGGCAGCCGATGCAGGCTTCCTCGCCGGTCTCCGGGTCGTACACGAGGGCGAGCAGACCGCGAAATCGGTCCGGGTACTTGCGCTCGACGGTCGGATAGTGCACGGTGACCGGCTTGCGGAAGAGATTGCGCGCCGTGATGCCCATCGCGCGCACCACGGCCGACGCCAGTGCGAACGTGTCGCCGAGAAACCCACGGGGCCTGGCTTGACGGGGATCAGACACTGGCGGGCAACCTCAGGACGATCACGGCTGCGGTGGCAAGGAGCAGAAGCAGCGTCAGGGGAAGCAGGAGCTTCCAGGAAATAGCGAGAATCTGATCCGCGCGAATACGGATGAAGCTCCACCGCACCCACGTGAAGATCAGGAAAATAAACAGCGCCTTCAGCAGGAACCAGACCGGCCCCAGCCACATCGGGCCGGGTCCGGACCACGCGCCCATGAAGAGTAACGCGCCAAGAAATGACGTCGCCATCACGTGCGCGTATTCCGAGAGCTGAATAATCGCGAACTTCATCCCGGAATACTCGACGCGAAAGCCCGCGACGAGCTCCGACTCCGCCTCGAGAATGTCAAACGGCACCCGGTTCTCCGCGGCGACACCCGAGACGATGAACGCGAGAAACGCGAGCTGGCCGATCACCGGATAAAAGACGAACCACAGGCCGCTCTGCGCTTCGGCGATGTCAATCAGCCGAAGCGAGCCGGCGAGCATCACCGGCACGAGTGCCGCAAAGACGAACGGCAGGTCATACGAAATGATCTGGTTGACCGCGCGCATGGCCGACAGCAGCGCGTATTTGTTGTTCGATCCCCACCCGGCCATGAACAGGCCGACGATCTCCATCGACGAGACCGCGAGAAAGAAGAGCACGCCGATGTTGAGGTCGGCGACACCCAGCCCCGGCGCGAACGGAATCGCCGCGAAAATCAGCAGACAGGGCACCATGAACACAACCGGCGCCAGGTTGAACACCGGACGATCCGCGTTGTCCGGAACAATGTCTTCTTTCAGCATCAGCTTGATGCCGTCGGCGATCGGCTGAAGGATGCCGCGATAACCGACGCGATGCGGCCCGATACGCGACTGCATCCGCGCGGCAAACTTGCGCTCGAGCAGCGTCACGTAGGCAAGCAGCCCGATGAGCACGCCGAAAATCGACAGGCTCATGACGATGGTCTGTGTGAGCGGCGAGAGGTTTGGCATTATCGATCGACTTCCCCGAACACCGGATCGACCGAGCCCATGATCGCCACGACGTCGGCGACGCTGACGCCGGGAAGAATGTGCGGCAGCACCGCAAGATTCGAGAACGACGCGCCGCGCCACTTCATCCGGTAGGGCTTGTTCGAGCCGTCGGCGATCAAATAGCAGCCGACTTCCCCACGCGGCCCTTCGACCCGTGAATAGGCCTCGCCTTTCGGGACCTTGACCTGCGCAAGACTCTTCACTCCGGGCCGCGATGAGATCGGGCCTGCGGGGAGTCCATCGAGAACCTGGCGCACGATCTTGATCGACTGCCGGAACTCGACCATGCGCACGCGATATCGCGCCTGGCAGTCACCGACCGGATCGGTCGGGACGAGGAAATCAAAATCCTCGTACGACGAATACGGCGCGTTCTTGCGGAGATCGAAGTTCACGCCGGACCCGCGCAGAAGCGGCCCCGCCACGCCGACGTCCTGCGCCAGTTCCGCCGAGATGATTCCGACGCCCTTCGTGCGCATGTTGAAGAACGCGTTGTCATCGAGCATCTGTTCATACTCGAGTAAACGCGCTTCAATGAGATCGATCGTCTCGCGCACATTTTTCTCGTACCCGATCGGGACGTCGTACCGAACCCCGCCCACTTGATGAAAACCGTAGAGCAATCGGGCGCCGACCAGCGACTCAAAGAGGTCGAGCACCAGCTCGCGCTCGCGGATGCAATAGAGAAAGATCGTGGCACCGCCGCCGAGCGCGCCGCCCATGTCCATGCACCACGTGCCGAGCCACAGCAGGTGCGACGCGATGCGCTGGAGTTCCCCCATCAGCACGCGCAGATACTGCGCGCGCTTCGGGACGTCGAACTTGCCGATCTCTTCGGCGGCCATCACGTACGCCAGCTCGCTGGTCATCGCGGCCACGTAGTCGGTCTTCGACGCGATCGACGGGTACTGCACGTACGCGAGGGTCTCGGCCAGTTTTTCGTGGCACCTGTGGAGATAACCAATGACCGCGTCAACCGCGATTACCTGCTCGCCTTCCAGCGTGAGAATCGCCCGGAACACCCCATGGGCCGATGGATGTTGCGGCCCCATGTTCATGGTCAGCCGCTCACTGCCGGCGTAGTCGAGTTCGCGAAACTCAGTCATCAGTCGTTGGGGCCTCTACCGGTACGGCGGATACGGCGTATCCACCGCGTACGACTTGAGGAGCGGATGACCTTGCCAGTCATCGGGCAGCAGAATGCGGCGAAGATCCGGGTGGCCGTCGAAGCGAATGCCGAACATGTCGAAGCACTCGCGCTCCATCCAGTTGGCGCCGCGATACACGGGCACAAGCGACGGGCACGAGAGCCCTTCTGCCCCGAGCCTGGAACGCAGAACCAGGGACACGTTGTCGCCCAGATTGTCGACCCAGGTCACGACTTCGAGGCCGTCGGTCTTCCAGTCGACCGCCGAGAGAAACGAAAAGTACTCGCAGCCGACGGTTTCCTTGACGAACGCCGCCACGGCCGCGTACTGCGCGGTCTCGATATTGACGGTCAGCGGCGGACCGCCGTCGACCACTGTCACGCCGTTGATCGCCGAAAGCAGCTGCCGCGCGCGCTCGTACGTCACGGTCAGTCTTCCTTCGGGTTCGGCTCGCGGCGTTTGCCGGTTTCGCGAAAATGCGAAATCTGCTCCTGCAGCAGCAGCAGGCCGTTCAGCAGCGATTCCGGCGGCGGCGGGCAGCCGGGCACATACACATCGACCGGGATGATGCGGTCGACGCCCTTCACGACGTGATAGCCGTGACGGAACGGGCCGCCCGAATTCGCGCACGAGCCCATCGACACGGCCCACTTCGGATCCGGCATCTGGTTGTAGATGCGCTCGAGCATCGGCGCCATCTTGATCGTCACGGTGCCCGACACGATCATCAGGTCCGAGTGTCGCGGCGAGGCCCACGGCACCATGCCGAGCCGCTCAACGTCGAAGCGCGACGCAAACGTCGCCATCATCTCGATTGCGCAGCAGGCCAGGCCGAACGTGACCGGCCAGACCGACGACTTGCGCGCCCAGTTCAGAAAATTATCGGCCACCGACGTCACGACAAAACCGCCGGGAAACGCGTGTATGCCTTCCGTCATCGCCTCGAATCCCTTCGAGTACTTGTCACCGGTTTCGGGCCGGCGCTGGCGGAACTCCTCGTAGTCCTGAAGATCCTTGATGCCCTTCCAGACTTTTACGTCCACGCGGTTACTTCCATTCGAGCAAACCCTCGCGATATGCGTACAGCCAGGCCAGCCCGAGGATACCGACGAAGCCGAACATCGCGATGAGGCCGTTGACGCCGAGCGTGCGGATCGTGAGTGCCCACGGAAAGAGGAAGACCGCCAGCGTGTCGAAGACCAGGAACAGCAGCGCCACGAGATAGAACGCCACGGGAAACTGCACCCACGCCGTGCCGACCGGCTCTGCGCCGCATTCGTAGTTATCGCGCTTGGATTTGACGCGGCGCGTCGGGCGGATCGCCCACGCGCCAAGTAACGAAACGCCGGCAAAGCCGAGGATCAGGACCAGAAAAACTGCGACGGGCAGATAACCAGTCAATAAAGATGCTCCAGCGAGACGAAAACGAACGGAGTATACCGAATAACGACGTCGGGTGTCGTTTTCTGGGAAACGACACCCGACGTCGTTTTTTAACCCGCGCCGCTTGAGCCTCCGCCCGCGCCACCGCCGCCCGAATGCGACGAGCCGGTCACCGCGACCATCATGGCGAGCGACGCCGCGGCATCCGCCGGCGATCCCAGCGCCTTCAGCCAGCCGATACTTGCGCCGGCGGCGGTCAACTGCGCTTCAAACGCTTTGAGCCAGCGCGACCCGAGGCCCGCGCCGATCGCCAGCGGAAACCACCGCTCAAAGTCCTGGGTCGACCGGCCGCTCACGCCGCCCTTGATGATCTCCTTCAACTCGGCCAGCCGCGCCTGCCATCGCGCCGCTTCACGCAAGCCGGCCTCCGATAACACGGACATCGCGCTCGAGACGATAAGGAAGACTATGCCCACGATCAGAATCGCGCCCGGAATCGCAATCGGCGCAGCACCTAGCCGCCCGGCGAAGAGAAGGAGCGACAGCGCCCCAACCAGCCCCGAGAGCATCAGCACTAATCCGGCGACCAGCAACCCGCTTCTCGCGCACTGCCGTTCCGCGTCGATCCAGCCCCGCGCCACCGCTTCGGTCATGAGCGACGTCCGGAACGCGCGCTGGCGGCGCGACAGGCGCAGCATCAGGCGGCGCATGTCCCTCGTCGCGCCTTCGTTGCGAATGGCGTCGACCACCCACGCCTCGTGCGGCGCGAGATGGCCGGCGTCCGGCGCGCCCGCTGCAATCGACACATCGAACGCCGCGCCTCGCCAGCGGCTGCGCTCGCCGCGCTTCGCAACGACCAAATGTCCGTCACGTACGAGCCGGAAGAACGCTGACTGCATCGAGAGCCCGGTGTTCTGTTGACCGCGGCTCAACAGCAACGTCACGAGCGCCGGTGGCACCGAGCCGTCGGGCGCCGGCGAAATAAAGCCGCCGTCAGCGCCGGGAGCGGCTGCGCGCTGCAACCGCACGAACATCATGATGAGAATGCCGGCCCCGATCGCCACAAGGCACAGGGCCGCGACCAGCCACGCCGGAAGCATTTCTTTCTGCCGCCGCGCGTCCACGAACCACGCCGGTTCAACCGGCGCGATCGAATTCGGCGCAAACGTAATATCGACCGAGACCGTGCGGTCGCGGCGCAGGGATTTTGCGGCAATCACGACGCCGGGCCGTTCCGTCGTGACAGGCTGGACCTCGCCGCCGGTCGCGCCAACAGCGGTGGCGACGCTGCCGGCCGGAGCGAACACGCTGATCTCAGCCGCGTCGATCGGATAGGTGTGGCGCTGCGGGAGCGCCGTCCACACCAGTCGTGGACCATCGATCTCCCGCGCAAGGACGTGCACCGCGCGGTATTTGATCAAGAAGGTGTGCGTTGCGTTTGCCGTCGGGCTGAAATCCCAGCGGACCTTGAGATCATCGTCGCGGTCGTAATCGATCGACACGGGCACGTCCTGCCCGTCCATGCGCGCGATGACATCCGTCAGCCCGTCCGTGCGACGACGCGGAACCTGCCGATCGAACCACGTCATGGGTTTGGCGCCCACATTCAACGTCACTGTCTCGGTGACGTCGAGCGAACCGTCCGGCAGCACTTCCAACCGGACGTCGTACTTCGGCGACCAGATATTCGGCCGGTCGCCCTGCGGCGCGGCAATGAGCACTGTGGCGCCGGCCGCAAGCACCGCGAATGCGATGACGAACAGCAGCGCCGGACGGGCTCGTTTCATGGTGTGCAGTATTACAGCGTTTCCCACCGCCGCGCGAACACCCGCGCCAGGGCCATGAACACCACGGTCAGGCCGCCCAGCACGAGCACCTGCGGCCACAAATCGGCCACCGGCGCGTTTCGCCAGAACACCTTGATATAGCCGTCGAGCGCCCACGCGTTGAACGTCACGAGCCCCATCTTCTGCATGGCTTCACTCATGAGAAAGCGCGGGAACATGCTGCCGCCGAGCGCCGACATCGTGAGGATCACGATCGTTGAGATGCCGCTCAGTTGCTGGCGGCTGCGCGCAATCGTCGCGAGCAGCATCCCGAACCCCGCCGCGGCGGCTGCCGTGAAGAACGTCATCACGGCAAATCCGGGAACATGACTGAAGAGCGGCAGCCCGAAGACGGCTTGCCCCCAGATGAACATCACCGTCAACTGCAACATCCCCATGATCCAGATGAACATCCATTTCCCGGCGAGCACGCCCTGCATGCCGAGCTTCGATCCGATCAGTCGGCCGAGCGTGCCGGACTCCTCTTCCTCGAGGAGCGTGCCGGCCGCGCCGGCGCACGAGAACAAGAGGAACATCACGCCGACGCCGGCCGCGTAGAACGAAACGAGCGAATTGTTGCCGTCGTCCTCCTGCATCACGTTGACGGTTTCAAGAGGGAGACCCATCGACGCGGCGGCCGATGTTCCGCCACTCGGCGATTGCCGTTCCTGCTTCGAGGCCTTGAGGGCTTCGTCCTGCTGCGGCGTCAACGCGCCGCCGTACTTCGAGAACATCGCCCTGCCCTGATCGGCCATGCGTTCCGCCGCCGCGGTAAAGCTGACCTTCTGCAACAGGCCCGACACAACCTGCGGCGCGATCGGGTCCGAGACATCGGCCAGGATCAGCACTTTGGCCTGAGCCTGATTCGGATCCGCAGAACCGCCGAACACCTGCGCATCGCCAATGCCCCGGGTCAGGATTACCGCGACGGGCAGTGTGCCGTCTTTCACGAGCTTCTCCGCCGCGGCGCGGTCGAGTGTGGGCTCTTTGCCCGCGCGGTCCGGCGTCGTTCTGATGGCGAGCGCGCCTTCGGCCATAAACACTTTCGCGAGCGCGCGCGAATACGCCGACTGATCTTCGTCAACCAGCGCCACATTGATCCTGCTCGTAGGATCGCGCTGCTGCCCGAACACGAGCGCGAAGATCGAGAAGAACAACACCGGCAACAAGAAGGTCATCGCCAGGACGACTCGATCGCGCCGCATGCCGAGGAAGTGGATTCTGAGTATTGTGCGGATCATTCGCGTAAGTCCCTGCCCGTGAGGGCAATAAAAACGTCCTGAAGATTGCTCGCCGTGCCGTTCGTCGCATGGACGCGGCTGATCAAATCCGGCACCGTGCCTGATGCGACGATCGCGCCGTTGTCGATGATCACGACGCGCTCGCACCGCCGCTCCGCTTCCTCGAGGTGATGCGTCGTCAGCACCACCGAGACGCCGTCGTTCTTCAGCGCCGCCAACATCTCATAGATGCGCTCGCGGCTCTGCGGATCGACACCGACCGTGGGCTCGTCGAGCAGCAGCAGTTTGGGTTTGTGCAACAAGCTGCACGCGATGTTGAGACGCCGCTGCATGCCGCCGGAGAACTTCCTGGCCGGCTCCTTGGCGCGATCGTCGAGGCCTGACCATGCGAGCGCCCATTCGACACGCTCCGTGAGGGCCGCGCCGCTCACGCCGGAGAGCTCGCCGAAGGCTTCGAGGTTCTCGCGCGCCGTGAGGAGCTTGTAAATCGCGAGTTCCTGCGGGACGACGCCCAGATCGGGCCGCGGATCGGCGCGCCTCAGCTCGCGGCCGAACATCGCGATCGTGCCGGCGTCGAGTTCCACGCGGCCGGCGATCGCCTTGATCATCGTGGTCTTGCCGGCGCCGTTCGGACCGAGAAGGCCGACAAGCTCGCCATGTCCGACCGCGAAAGACGCGCCGGCAAGTGCCTTTGTCTGACCGAATGCTTTGACGGCTCCGGTCACTTCCAATGCCTGCGTCATTGAACTCCTGAACCTGTGAACCCGTGAACAGTTGAACGCCGCAGCGCCTCCCGGCGACTAGCGCCCGCGTTCTTTTTTCAGTGCTTTGAGCGCCTTGCTGCCGATCCGTGCCTGCCGCTTTTGTTCGATCTGCGAACGCACTTCCTGGCCCTTGATCAGTTCCTTGCGCTCCGACGCCAGCTTCAAATAGCTCTCGTACCGCGTGGGATCGATCGTGCCTTCGGCGACCGCCGCCTTCACCGCGCAACCGGGCTCCTGGTCGTGCTGACAATCGCGAAACTTACAGGCGTCGTCGAGCGCGTCAATCTCCTTGAACACAAGATCGGCGCGGCTGCCTTCGCCGTCCCACAGCTGAAGCTCGCGCATGCCCGGCGTGTCGATCAGCAGCGCGCCCGAAGAAAGTCCGCGTGTTGGCAGAACAATGAGCTGGCGGTGGACGGTGGTGTGGCGGCCGCGGCCGTCTATCTCGCGGACTTCGCCTGTTTTGAGCGAGGCGCGGCCGACCAGCGCGTTGATGATGGTCGATTTCCCAACCCCGGATGACCCGAGCAACGCCACGGTTTGCCCCGTGCCCAGGTACGCGCGCAGCGCGCTGACATCCGTCTTGTCGCCAATCGCCGTGACTGAGTGGATCGGCACATCGGGCGCGAGTTCGGCGACCAGCGCGAGATCGGCGTCGAGCGTTTCTGACAGATCGGCTTTGTTCAGCACGATCACGGGACGCGCGCCGCTGGCGCGGGCCATGACGAGGTAGCGCTCGATGCGGCGCAGGTTGAAATCCTGGTCGAGCCCTGACACAAGAAAAATCGTGTCGATGTTGGCCGCCACGATTTGTTCTTCGGTTTCGCGGCCCGGCGCGCGGCGTGAGAATGTGCTGCGCCGCGGCAGCACGGCCCGGATCTGCGGCCGCGCGCCTTCGGCGGTCACTGGCCGGAGCGCGACCCAGTCGCCGACGGCCGGCATCTCGCTCCGGCTGGCGGCCTCGAACTTCACCTTGCCGGCCAGTTCGGCCAGCACTTCGGAAACGACGGAAACGACATCGGGTGTCGTTTCCGAGAAAACGACACCCGATGTCGTTTTTTCGAGGCGTGCGGCAGGTGCTGCCGGTGCGGGCGCAAGGACACGGTACACGTGGTTATGCTCCAGAACCACGCGGCCGGGCATTTCGCCCTCTCGGGCGAGCGCCTGGAACGCTGCGGCCCACGAGTCGTCCCAGCCGAGATCTCTAAGCCCTGCCATCGTCGTCCGAATTGTCTCCGAAAGTGATAAACCGCTGGCGCTGTTCGACCGTCCAATTGCTCGTAATCGGGACTGACCATTCCCGAAAGCGCACCGGGGGTCGAAACTTCTGTTCACCTCGCGTGTTAGTCAACGTAAGTGTTTGCAACGGGTTACGGTGATTCTGGCGTTCTGGCACGAAGTTTCCTTATAGGCATCATCGTATGGCCATGGACGTGAAGCGTGATCCCGCAATTCTCCGCCGGAAGAAAATCCGGCAAATCGCCTTCGGTAGCGTGGGCGCAGTGGTGCTGATGGGCGTGACGTACTACGTCATGCAACTGCGTCCGGCGGCACCGCTGGTCGACAGCGAGCCGTGGACGGGCACGGTGACGGTGGGAGACTTCGTGAGAGACGTTCGAGGGGCGGGCACGCTGGTGCCCGAAGACATCCGGTGGATTCCGGCCCGCACGGCGGGCCGAGTCGACAAGATCGTCTTGCGCCCGGGCGCTCAGGTGACAGCCAGCTCGATCATCCTCAAGCTCAGCAACCCTGACCTGCAGCAGCAGGTGCGCGCGGCCGAGCTCACGTGGCGCTCGGGTCAGGCCACGCTCGAAAACGCCAAGACGACGCTGAAGCAGACACAGCTGACGCAGGAAGCCAACGTCTCCACAAGCGAGCAGGATTTCAAGCTCGCGCAGGCCAACCTCGACGCCAACGAAGAGCTCGCGAAGCAGAATCTCATCAGCCAGATCGTGCTCAAGCAGATCCGTTCGCAGCTCGAGCAGACGCGCGTGCGTTACGAAACCGCGAAGAGCCAGCTCGAGAACACCAAGGCCACGCTGGCATCGCAGATCGCGCCGCAGGAAGCCACCGTCGCGCAGCAGCGCGGCAATTACGAGAACTTCATGCAGCAGCTGGACGAATTGAATGTCCGTGCCGGCATGTCCGGCACGCTGCAGGTGGTGCCGGTTGAAGAAGGCCAGCAGGTCGGCCCCGGCACACAGCTCGCGCGCGTCGCGAACCCGACGTCGCTCAAAGCCACGCTGCGCATTTCGGAAACGCAGACGAAGGACCTCGCATTCGGGCAACAGGCGGAGATCGACACCCGCAACGGCAAGGTCAAGGGCCATGTCGTGCGCATCGATCCGGCGGCCGTCGGCGGCACGGTCGGCGTGGACGTCACGCTCGACGGTCCCCTCCCCCCGGGCGCGCGCGCGGATCTCAGCGTCGACGGCACCATTACGATCGAGCGCCTGTCGAATATCGTCCAGGTCGGCCGCCCGTCGTTCGGCCAGGAGAACGGCACCGTTCGCATGTTCAAGCTCACGGCCGACGGCCGCGAAGCGACCAAGGTCACGGTCAGGCTCGGCCGCACATCAGTGAATCAAGTGGAAGTCATCGAGGGATTGAAGCCAGGCGACAAAGTCATCCTCTCGGACATGAGTCAGTACGACACCTTCGATCGCGTGAGAATCAAGTAGTCAACCCCGTCTACTAAGGAGACGAGACGACATGAGCAACACCGGCCAGTCACTCATCCAGCTCGAAGGCGTTACCAAGGTGTTCTACACCGACGAAGTCGAAACCCACGCGCTCGCGGGTATCCACCTCGATATTCAGCGCGGCGAGTACATCTCGATCGCGGGCCCCTCCGGCTGCGGTAAGTCGACGTTGCTCTCGATTCTCGGCCTGCTCGACACGCCGACGGAAGGCAGCTATGTGCTCAACGGCCGCTCTGTCGCCGACCTCCCGCTCTCCGAGCGCGCCCGCGTGCGCAATCGCGAGATCGGCTTCATCTTCCAGTCGTTCAACCTCATCGGCGATCTCACCGTGTATGAGAACGTCGAACTGCCGCTCACCTACCGCGGCATGAAGTCAACCGAGCGCAAAGAACGCGTGATGGCGGCGCTCGAAAAAGTCGGCATGTCGCATCGCGCGAAGCACCTGCCGAGCCAGCTCTCCGGCGGTCAGCAGCAGCGCGTCGCCGTGGCCCGCGCCGTCGGGGGGGCGCCGGCGATCCTGCTCGCCGACGAACCGACCGGCAACCTCGACTCCAAGAACGGCGAAGCCGTCATGGAGCTGCTCCGCGAACTTCACCGCGAAGGCGCGACCATCTGCATGGTCACGCACGATCCGCGTTACGCGAAGAGCGCTGAACGATCCATCCATCTGTTCGACGGTCGCGTCGTGGAAGAAGACGCCGCGCGCGTGGGACAGAAGGACCTCGAAGCAAGCGGTTTCACTCTCGACAACTAGTACGCACCTCCGGCCCGGAGGTGGTCCTTCGGCCAGAAAAGACAGGGTCCTATGGCTGCGACATCGTCCGTTGCTACACCCGCTCCGGCCGCACGGCCGGCTCCGCGACCACTCCCGATGGCGGGATGGCGTGTGCTCATCGCCGACGACCGGCGCGACACGCTTCAGGCGCTGCGCCTGCTGCTCGACAGCAACGGCTTCAACGTCGTCCCCGCGGTGTCGCCGATCGAGGCGCTCCGCGCGGCCGAGGCGCACCCGATCGACGCCGCGCTCGTAGACCTTAACTACGATGCGGGACGGACGAGCGGGGATCAGGGCTTCGACCTGATTTCGCGGCTGCGCGAGATGCACGCGAATCTGCCGATCATCGCGATGACCGCCTGGGCGACGCCGGAGCTGACCCGCGAAGCCATGAAGCGAGGCGCTCGCGATCTCGTCGAGAAGCCGTGGGAAGAAACGCGGCTGGTCGCCACGCTCCGCTCGCACTGCGAGCTGGGCCAGGCGCTGCGCAAGCTGAACTCGCTCGAGACCGAAGTGCACCGCCTCCGCGCGACCGCGATGCCTGCCGACGCAGGCTCGTACGAGCAGATGCGGCTCATCGAAGTCGAAGGCGCGCTCGTGAAGAAGGCGATGCTCCGCTTCAAGGGCAACGTCAGCCGCGCGGCCAAGGCATTGGGCCTCAGCCGGTCGGCGCTTTATCGCCGGCTGCAGCGTCACGGCGTGTAGCAAAGCGCACACGGCGTTCGAAAACACCTACGCAATGATGGGGGCTGTGAGGAAACTCACCGCCCCCATTGTCGTTGTCGTCAGTGCCCTCCTTCTTACCTCGCTTACCATTGGCGCCTGGTGGATCTGGATCCGCGATCCCGATCTCGGACCTCCCGGCTCCAATCCTGCCGTGGTCGCGGCGCCGACGCCGTCGACCGACGGCCTGCGACTCCCGAAGAAGCGTGGATCGGTGCGCTTCGCCGTCATCGGCGACATGGGCCGGGGTGATCAGAATCAGATCGACACAGCGAATCAGATGGCGCGCTGGCTCGGCAAGTTCGACTACAGCTTCGTGCTGATGCTCGGCGACAATCTGTATTCGAACGGCTCCGGCGCGCCCGAGGAGTACTACAACCGCTTCGAACAACCGTACAAAGCGCTGCTCGACAAAGGCATCACATTTTACGCGGCGGCAGGCAATCACGACCCCGCGAATATCTACGACTACAAGCCGTTCAACATGGACGGCAATCGCTACTACTCGTTCAAGAAAGACGGCGCGGTGCCGATCGGCGAAGAGAAAGCGGAATTCTTCGTGATCGACACGAACCGGCTCGACGCCGCGCAGCTCAGGTGGATTCCCGACCGGCTGGCCGCGTCAAAGGCCGATTGGAAGATCGCCTTCTACCATCATCCGATCTATTCCTCGGGGCGATACGCGTTCCAGGCCTCGCGGCTTCGGCGCACGCTCGAGCCGCTCTTCGTGCAGGGCGGGCTCGATGTCGCACTGAGCGGGCACGAGCACCTCTACGAGCGGAGCCACCCGCAGAATGGCGTCGTGTACTTCACGTCGGGAGCGGGCGGCGCGCTGCGCAAGGGCGACTTGACCGCGACGGCAACGACGGCCGCCGGCTTCGACCAGGACACACATTTTCTGCTGATGGAAATCAGCGGCGACACGCTCTACTTCCAGGCGATCAGCCGCATCGGCGACACGGTCGACTCGGGACAGTTCGAGCGCGTCGAGCACAAACCGGCGCCGGCGAGCCCTCGGAAATAGGGGTCGGGTGTTATTTCGAAATAACACCCGACCCCTATTTCGCTGACCCCTATTTCGCTATTTCGCGCAACTGCGGTTGACGATCTGGGCGACTCGACTCAGGAATACCGGCACCCACTGCTCGGGCTCCGGGAATCGCGCGCCAACGAACAGGTCGCTCACCTGTTTTTCCGTCAGCTGCGTCATCCGCGATGCGAGCAGTGCGCGGCCCGCTTCGGAGATCGTCCGGGCCGGAAATCCGTCGCCCTTATACGGCATCGTCGTGAAATCGACGCGGCACGAGGCCGCGTCGCGCCAGATCGGCGCGGCTTTCCATTTCTCGAGCCGCATTTTCGTCGGCCCGAACGTCGCACCGACGTCCTGCAGCATCAACATGGGACGCTCGCACTTCGGGTCGTCGCTCTCCCCGTTTGCAGAATCCATGCAGATCAGCCGCTGGTTCGGCGGTTTGTTGTCCCAATGCGCGAGGAACACGGCCATCAGGCGAAGCGCATCGACTTCGGCCGGCGTGGCCCCACCCCTGGCGGCGTTGACTTTATCGAGCTCGGCGAAGCTCCATCCGTTCATGGACACGAGATTGATGGGGCGCGCGGCGAACTTGCGCTCAACCGAAACCCATTCGAAGTCCGTGGTCATCGGTTTCGAGAGCCAGTCGACGAGCGGCTTTGCGTAGTAGTACTCCGCGAGCCGGCCGGCGCGATACGGCGAATAGTTGCATCCTTTGCACGTGAGCTTTTGCACGAATGACACGTGGTCGGCCGCGAATCCCAACGCCGCCAGCAACCGAGTCGCCGCGACTTCGGCCTTCGGCTCAGGCAGCGAGCCGTACTTCACTTTCAAGACGCTCCCGTCGGCGAACTCGCAATCGAACTTCGTGGTCGTGCCGGTGATGTCATCGGGCTCGTGCTTGCACGCCAGGGGCGTCGCCGGGTCAATCGGCATCGGATCGCGCGGCGTCTTTGACAGGTCAAGACTGCCGATTCCCGTGCCGTCGGTGACGAAGATCTTCGATCGTTCCAGGAGGTCGCTGCGCAGCGTCCACTCCTCGGACGTATCCCCCTGGCCAGCCCGGCGCGTCTCGAGCTCAACCTGTCCGTAATGCACCAGCGGAATCAGGGCGAGCAGAAGGCAGACGACATCGGCAGGCCGACGCATGGGTCAATCCTGCCATCCGGCGCTCACCGAGGCAGTTCCGTTTGATACTCTGGCGTCCGTGGACACCCTAAGGTGGCTCGCCACCCGCGCGGTTCGACCGGGCGTCTCGGCGGCACGGACCGGTTTCGAGATCCTGCTGATCATCGCGCTGGCATACATCGCGCTGCGGCTGATCTCGCGGGCCGTCGCGCGGTTCGAGCGGCATCTCGGCAAATCCCCCTCGCCTGACGCCTTCGAGCACGCCAAACGCTCCCGCACGCTGTCGGCCCTGATCGCCAACGCGTCGCGAATTTTTGTGATTGCTGCTGCGGTCCTGATGATCCTCGATCAGGTCAACATCAACATTGTGCCTATCCTGACGGGCGCCGGCATCGTGGGCATCGCGCTTGGCTTCGGCGCGCAGACGCTCGTCAAGGACGTCATCGCCGGCTTCTTTCTGATCTTCGAGAACCAGATCCGCGTCGGCGACGCCGCCGAGATCGAGAACGTCCACGGCATCGTCGAGAGTATTCATCTGCGAACGGTTGTCGTCCGCGATCTACAGGGCGCCGTCCACGTCATCCCCTGCGGCTCGATCACGAAGCTCGCGAATCTCACCAAGGACTTTTCCTACGCCGTCGTGGATGCCGTCGTGAGCCACCGGAACAACCCGGACGCCGTGCTGAGGGCCGCGCACGCCGCCGGCGCCGCGATCGCGAAAGACGCCGACTGGCGCGACGCCGTTGTCGGTCAGATCGAGGTGCTGGGTATCGAATCGCTCGACGAAGCGGGTTTCAAGTTGCGGATGAGAATACGGACCATCCCGCATCGCCAGTGGGAGGTCGCGCGCGAGCTGCGGTTTCGTCTCAAGGCGGCGTTCGACAACGCCGGCATCGACCTGAACACACCGGCGTCATCAAGCACGCGGATTTAGTTCCCTGAGACCTGTCCCCCACCGGTTGACTCCTGTGGAAAAGGGGTACGTCCCTCTTCCCGGCCGCGTCCCCCCTTCCGGCCGGTGCGCACTCCGGTACCAGCCCAGGAGCGTCAGTTGCAGCACTTCCTGCGCAAGCCGTATACGGCCGACGCCATGCTCGCGGCGCTCGCCGACCTCCTCGCTGACAACCAGCCGTAGCCTGGCGAATAGACGCCGCTAGTACGCTGACTTCACTGCGGGCTTCGGGAGATCGACCGCCGCCGACGGCGCATTGCCTTGCGACTGCTGGACGATCTTCACGCCGGCGCTCGCGCCGACTCGGCTGGCTCCCGCGGCGACCATCGCTTTGAGGCCCTCGAGATCGCGCACACCGCCGGCGGCTTTGACGCCCATGTCGTCGCCCACAACGCGGCGCATCAGCGCGACATCTGCGACCGTCGCGCCGCCGGGGCCGAAGCCCGTCGAGGTCTTCACGAAGTCCGCCGCGGCCGCCTTCGACAGCGTGCACGCCGCGATCTTCTCTTCGTCGGTCAGATACGCAGCTTCGATGATGACTTTACTCGTGACGCCGGCTTCGCGGCACACCGAGGTTACGGCTTCGATGTCGCGCTCGACCAGGCGCAAGTCGTTCGACTTCAGCGCACCGATGTTGATCACCATGTCCACTTCGCGCGCGCCGTCGAAGATCACCCGTCGCGTCTCGTAGTTCTTCACATCGGGCGTCGTCGCGCCAAGCGGGAAACCGACGACCGTGCAAACGCCGACGGGCGTTTCCCTGAGCAGCGCTGAGCAGGCCGCGACCCAGGCCGGATTGACGCACACGGTCGCGAACTTGAACTCAGCGGCTTCCTTGCAGAGCTTCTCGATCTCCTGGCGCGTCGCGTCCGGCTTGAGCAGGGTGTGATCGATGTAGCCCGACACACCCACAGGCGCGCCGCCGGTCGCATGCACGCCGAGTCGCGCGGCGCCGGCGTCGATCACGCCCTGGAAGCGCGCCGGGCAGCAGTCCTCCACAACGGAGTGGCACGAACACCGGATGACGGGGCGCTGCGAGGCCGCGCGCACTTCCTCCGCGATGATCGTAATGAGCTGCGCGAGATCGATCGATTCGAGGCGCATCACAAGTCGTCTTTCTCTTTACGCGACGTCAAAACGCGTCTTCCAGTCCGCGCACTTTGAGCAGCCGGCGCAGGTAGCGCGCCTCGCTCGTCGGCGTCGTGAGGAACATATCAACGATGGCTTTGGCGTCGGCCACTTCGACGAGAGTCGATCCCAGGCAGACGACATTCGCGCCGTTGTGCTCGCGCGAGTACCGCGCCAGCGTGACGTTCGTGCACATCGTGGCGCGGGCCCCGCGGATTTTGTTAGCGGCGATCGCCGAGCCGAGGCCGGCCCCGTCGATCACGATCCCGGCGTCCGATTCCCTGCGGACGACAGACTTCGCGACCGCAGCCGCGATATCCGGGTAGTCAACAGCGTCTGTGCCGTTCGTGCCCAGGTCGTTGACGTCAATGCCCTGTTTGCGGAGATGGACGAGCAACTCGGCCTTGAGCGTCACGCCGGTGTGGTCCGAGCCGATTGCCACGCGCCTCGCCGGCGAGACGGGCGCAAGGTCCGCGGGAATCGCCGGATCGACCGCGCCGGCCCTGACGACGGTGACGCGGCGTTCCTTGAGCGTGTCCTGCGCCAGCGGCGTGACGTGGCCGCCCTTCTCGAGCTCGACGGTCGATCCATGGTCGATGCTGAGCGCGTCGGTCTCCGTGATGATCGAGAACTTCCGGACGGCCATCAGCTACTTCCCATCCAGCACGCCGATATACGGCAAATGGCGATAGCGCTCGTCGTAGTCCAGGCCGTAGCCCACCACGAACCGGTCCTCGATCGTGAAGCCGATGTACTCGACGGCCACTTCCTTCTGGCGCCGTGACGGCTTACTGAGCAAACACGCCGTCTTGAGGCTCTTCGGCGCGCGCGCATGGAACGTCTCGTGGAGATACGACAGCGTCAAGCCCGTGTCGACGATGTCCTCGACGATGATGACGTGCCGGCCTTCGATGGAGCGATCCAGGTCTTTGTTGAGTTTGACCGCGCCGGTGGTCGTCGTGCCTGCGTAGCTCGACACCGCGATGAAGTCGAGCGAGACTTCGCCGGGAATCGCGCGGACGAGGTCGGCGAGAAAAATGAACGCGCCCTTGAGCACGGCGACCAGGTGGATCGGCGTCTCGTCGCCGTAATCCTTGCGGATCTGGGCGCCCAACTCCGCCACGCGCGCGCCGATCTGCGCCTCATCGAGAAACACCCACAGGCTCTTGCTCATTTGATCGCGCCCTTCACCTTTTCGGCCATGGCGCGCGCGTCCCGGATGACGTCGGCGCTTCGTAACGTCAACACCACGCGATCGCGCATCAGAATCCTGCCCGCCACGATCGTGTTCCGCACGTCGTCGCCGCGCGTCACAAACGCGATCTGGCCGAGCGGCTCGAACATGGGCGTCTGGCGCGCGCTGGCAAGCGACACCGTGATGATGTCCGCCTGTTTGCCGACCTCGAGGCTGCCGATCTTATCGCCCATGCCGAGCGCTTCGGCGCCGAATCGCGTGGCCAGATCGAGCGCCATGGACGCCGGCATCGCCCGCGGGTCCTTCGACATGAGCTTGTGGAGAAACGACGCCTGGCGGATCGCTTCGAACATGTCCAGGTCGTTGTTGCTCGCCGCGCCGTCTGTGCCGAGGCCGGCGCGAATGCCGTGCTCGAGCCACTTCTGCACGGGCGCCACGCCGCTCGCGAGCTTCATGTTGCTCTCGGGATTGTGAGCAAGCCCGACGCCGCGTCGGCCGAGGATGGTCATGTCCTCGTCGTTCAGCCACACGGCATGGGCAGCGATCGACTTGCCTGTCCAGACGCCCAGCCCTTCGAGGCGCTTGGTCGGCGACATCCCGAAGGTTTTGTGCGAGTCGATGACTTCCTGCTCGGTCTCCGCCAGGTGGATCAACATTGGCGCGTTGTATTTATTGGCCAACGCGCGGACGGCTTTCAGATGGTCGTCGGAGACCGTGTACGGCGCGTGCGGCGCGGCCGCCGGCGTGATGAGCGGATCGCCGGCCCACGCCTGGAGGAATTTCTCGATGCGGGCCATCGACTCTTGGTTCGTCTTGGCGTCGGCGACCGGAAAGTCGATCAGGCTCTGTCCGAGGACGGCGCGCATGCCCGACTCGCGCACAGCTCGCGCGACGTCGTCTTCGAAGTAATACATGTCGGTGAACGTCGTCGTGCCCGACGCAATCATCTCGAGCGCGGCGAGGCGCGTACCGACGCGCACGAACTCGGGGCTGACGAGCTTGCCCTCGGCCGGAAAGATGTACTTGGTCAGCCAGTCGTTCAGCGCAAGGTCGCTGCCGAGCCCGCGAAACAACACCATCGCAGCGTGGCCATGCGTGTTGACGAGGCCGGGCATGATCAGCTGGCCGCGGGCGTTGATGACGTTGGTTGAGCTGTAGCGCGACGCGATCGCAGCGGCTGTATCCACGGCGACGATCTTGTCTTTCGACACGGCTACGGCGCCGTTCTCGATGACGCGCCGGCTCCCATCCTGCGTGATCACTGTGCCGCCCGAAATGATCAGCGACGCCGGCGTGCGCGCTCTGGCCGGGGCGTGGGTTGCCAGAACCTGGCCGGTGGCGGTGATGATGACGACGAGAGACAGCAGGAGTCGGATGGCCCGCATGCGAGCCCCGATTCTATCGCGCCGCGCCAGCCTTCGCTGAGACTCCGGCGGCCAGGGTGTATATTCACGACGTGCCCGTCCATCTTGTTGACCATCCCGTCGCGCAGGACGCGCTGGCGCTGCTGCGCGATCGCACGACGCCGCCCAGTCACTTCCGGCGGCTGGCCCATCGGGTGAGCCTGATCCTTGCGATGGAAGCCGCGCGCGAACTTCCCGCAGCCGATGTGTCCATCGAGACGCCGCTCGAGACCACCACCGGCCGCCGCCTCGAAGCCGACGTCGTCGTGGTTCCGGTGCTCCGCGCGGGGCTCGGAATGATGGAGGCCGTGCTCGAGGTATTGCCGCACGCGCGCGTGGGCCACATCGGCCTGCAGCGCGACGAGGCCACGGCGGTCGCCTCGCAGTACTACAAGAAACTGCCGCGCGACCTGTCGAAGTCAACCGCGTTGATCGTCGATCCGATGCTCGCGACCGGCGGCAGCGCCGTCGCCGCCATCACGATGCTGCAGCGCGCCGGCGCCATCGACGTCCGCCTCATCTGCATCGTCGCCGCGCCGGAAGGCATCGCGGAAGTGGAGCGGGCCCATCCGGGTGTCCACATCTTCACGCCGGCGATCGACCGCGGCCTCAACGAGCACAAATTCATCATGCCGGGACTGGGCGACTTCGGGGATCGTCTGTACGGCACGATGTAGGCCATCGTTATGACGGACTGGCGAACCGCGCTCACCGAGATCTCCCCGAACCGCATCCTCGTGCGCGGCTATGCGCTCGACGAAATGATGGGCCGGCTCAGCTTCGGCGAAGCGACATACCTGCTGCTCACCGGCGAGTTGCCGACACCGTCCATCGGGCGGCTGATCGAAGCGATGCTCGTCTCGTTCATCGATCACGGCGCCACGCCGCCGTCCACGCTCGCCGCGCGCAATGCGGCGACGACAGGATCGTCGCTTCGAAGCTCGGTCGCGGCCGGCGTGCTCGGATTCGGGCGTCACCACGGCGGCGATAGCCTCGCCTGTCGCGGGCTGCTCGACGATGCGCTGGCGCTCAAGCGCGAAGGCCAATCGCAACAGGCAGCCTCGGATAAGGTCGTCGACCGGCTCGTCGGCGAACATGAGCCGTCGGTCCCCGGCTTTGGCCATCGGTACCACACCACCGATCCGCGCGCAACGCGCCTCTTGCAGATGGCGCACGAACTCGAGATGGACGGCGACTATTCGCAGATGATCCGCGCCATCGAGCGTTCACTCCGGAAGCATCCGGGGCTGGCGGGACGGTCATTGCCGGTCAACGTCGATGGGGCGATCGCCGCGATCTGCGGGGACATCGGCCTGCCGCCGGAAACCGCGGACGCGCTCCTCGTCATCTCACGCGTGCCGGGGCTCGCCGCGCATTCTCTCGAAGAACAGAAGCGGGAAGCCCCGATGCGCGCGATCGATCCGTCGCATCATTCGTATGACGGCCCTAAGGAACGGCGGCTGCCGGACCGAAGAAAGTAGTATGCGAAGCCTTCTTGGAGCGTTGCTGATCGGCGCCATCGCCTGGGCCGGCGTGAGCGCTGTTCGCAACTACGGCGGGCTGACGGCCAGCGTGGCGCCGGCGGTGAGCGTCCGGAGCCAGCTCGAGATGCAGGTGCTCGATGACGCGCGAGCGTCGGCGGGCGACGTCACACTCAACGAGCGCTATCGCGCGATCAACAACGATTACTTCGGCGGCGGACTCCCCATTGTGCCGGTGTCCTGGGAACCGCGGCTGAACGACATTGCCGCGACCCGCGGCGACGGGCTGATTCTCGAAGGACTCACCGACGGCAAGGCCATTGTGCTCAATCCCAGCTTGCGCTCGGATCGGCGTCTGCTCATCGCCACGCTGTGCCACGAGATGGTTCACGTGCGCCTCACCGCGGCCGGCGCCCCGGTCGGCGAAGAGCACGGCCCGGAATTCCAGCGTCATCTGCGCCGGCTGTTCGACCAGGGCGCGTTCGAAGGCGCGTTCGCCAGCAGCGAGGAGAAAGCCGCGATGAAATCCGCGCTCGCGTTCGCAGTCGCGCGGCTCGATCGCGAGAGCGCCGCGATTCGCGACGCGGCCGCTTCGCTCGATACCGACCGGCAAGCCGTCGATCTACTCGTTGACGACCTGAACGCGCGCATCACGCAGGCGAACTCCGCGCAATCCGGCTGGCCGAGCGATGAAGATCAGAAGTCGGTGCAGGATCGCCTTGCGGTGATCAATACCCGATCAGAGGAGCACAACGCGCGCGTCGCGGTCTTCAACGAGCGCATCGAGGCGTACAACCAATCCGTCGAGCGCTACAACCTCGTCAGCGTGTATCCGGACGGACTGGCGGCGGAGCGCATGCAGACGCGCCGGGGGCTTGCGCCGAAGCGCGGCGCCAGGTAGCTGCGATCAGTATTTGAAATTGCAACGAAACGCGAAGCGCTACGTCGGGCGAAAGATTGGTGGGCGCTGCAGGACTCGAACCTGCGACCACCGCCGTGTGAAGGCGATGCTCTACCAGCTGAGCTAAGCGCCCACTGAGAAATAGTTTAGCCCTTCAACCGGGCGATCAGCAACTTCAAATACCCGGAATACGTCTGCTCGGCGTTGTTGAAAGTTTTCTGGAAGTCTTCGGCAGTGG
>JBKJHW010000053.1:0-29182 GCA_046598935.1 Vicinamibacterales bacterium
TCGTGGGTCATCCTAATGAAAGGCGGCACGACGGGCAAAATGACGGGCGACGCGGACGGCACTGCGGTGCCGATCGGCCGCGCGTTCGCCGCTGTCGTCGCGGGCGACGCGATGGGCAATCTCACGCCGCTCAGCCTTGTTGTCAGCGAACCGGCGAAGGCGCTATTCGTGCGCGCGCACGTGCCGCCGCAACGCGCGCTCGCGGCGCTCGCGGCTGAAAACTTCTTCTACAGTCTTTCGGTCGCTCTCGCGGTGCTCGCGGGGATCGCGGTGCTTTTTCTTCAATTCACGGTCCCCGACACGCTGCGCAATGCCAGCCTGATTCTGATCGCCGCGATGGCGGCGGTGCTGATCGGCGGATTGTGGCTGATCTGGAAAAAGCCGGCTATCGTGAGCTCAACGCTCGCGCGGTTCACGAGGCTTGCCGGACCTAAAGTTCGGGCCTACGAGCGTTTCGTTGAGAAGATTCGGACGCTCGAGACGTCGAGCTACAGCTTCGTGCGCGCAAGACCCGGGCGGCTCTTCGGCGTCGTGCTGTGCGAGTCGATGTTTCACGTGCTCAGCGTCGCGGAGACGTGGGTCACGCTCTCTCTGCTCGGCTACAACTCGCTCCCGCTCGCGATCGTGCTCGACACCGTGCAGCGCATGATCAACGTCATCTTCCGCGTCGTCCCGCTCAAAGTCGGCGTTGACGAGACGTTCAGCGGACTCATGAGCAACGCGCTCGGATTCGGGTCGGCGCTCGGCGTGACGATGGGTGTGATCAGGAAGATACGAGTCCTCTTCTGGTCATTGGTCGGACTCGTGTTGTTGCGGTGAATCTGAATAGCCGGATAGCTGGTTATCTGGAGGTTGGAATCTGGGTACTGGTTATTTGCTATTTAGCCCACTACAGAAAGCAGCCAGGGAAAATAACCACTAAGAGATAGCGAAATTCCAATAACCAGGTAACCAGCTATTCAGCTATCCAGATTCACAATCGCTATATTTCCCGCCGCCCTTCCATGGCCTTCGAGACCGTAAATTCATCGGTGTAGTCGAGGTCGCCGCCGACGGGCATGCCCATGGAGATGCGCGTGACGCGCGTGCCGAGCGGTTTGAGCAGGCGCGCGAGGTAGAGCGCCGTCGCTTCGCCTTCGACCGTCGGGTTCGTTGCAAGAATCACTTCGCTGACGCGCTCGTGGTCTGCGATGTCGGTGCGGCCCACGCGCTGGAGCAGCGGTTTGATGCGCAGATCATCGGGCCCGATGCCCTGGAGCGGCGAGATCGCGCCCATCAGCACGTGGTAGTGGCCTTTGAAGCCGCGCGTCTTTTCGATCGCGGCGACGTTTTCCGGCTGTTCGACGACGCAGATGGTGCGGGCGTCGCGCTCGGGCGAGATGCAGTAGATGCACGGGTCGAACGCGGTGAGGTTGCTGCAGATCGAGCAGTACGTGATGTTGTCTTTCACCGAGCGCATCGCGTCGCACATCGCATCCACATCGGCGCGCGGCGTCTTGAGGATGTGATACGCGAGGCGCTGCGCGCTTCTTGCGCCGATGCCCGGCAGCCGCTGCAGCGCGGCTTGTAGATCTGCGAGAGGGTCGGGACGAGACATCTGGTTATCTGAGTCGCTGGTTATCTGGCTATTGGAATCTGGTTATTGGTTATTTGTTATCCCATCCCTGGAATCTTCATGCCGCCCATGAGGCCGGACATCTGCTGTGACAGCGCTTCATCGATCTTGCGGTGCGCGTCGTTGATGGCCGCGAGCACGAGGTCCTGCAGCATCTCGACGTCTTCCTTCGAGACCGCTTCCGGATCGATCGTGATCGACTGCATCTGTTTGTGCCCGTTGATCTTCACAGTCACCATGCCGCCGCCGGCCGCGCCGTCGACGATCATCTCGCCCATCTGCTTCTGCAGGCGATCCTGCATCTGCTGGGCTTGCTTCATCATGTTTTTGATATCCATTTGCGCTCCGGTGTTTCAGAGTTTCAGAGTTTCAAAGTTCTTCAACTGATTCGATGTCGCCGCCGAAGACGTCCAGAATGTTTTGGACGCCAGGCTCGGTCTTCGCCTTGGCTTTCAGGTCCGCTTGTTTTGCGGCGGCCTGAACCGTTTCCGCCGACTTCGCCGCGGCTATCGCCGGATCGCCGTCCTTCGCGATGACTTTGATGGGCCGGCCGGCAATCTGCGCGGCAATCTGCTCGAGCCACCCGCGCTTGCCTTCGAACTGCGTTCGCAAGCTTCTATGTACCGGCGCAAAAGCGAACGCCACGGAGTCGCCGACGACCTCGACGGACTGTGCTTGCGCAATGACCATCGAGAAGAAAACTTTGTTCGACTCCCTGACGTTCGCGAGAAGCGCCGCTTTCAAATCGTTCGTACCCTTCGCAGGGCGTTCGGGCGTCGCCGCAGGGCGTTCGTACGCTGGCGCTGGGCGTTCGTACGCTGGCGCTGGGCGTTCGGGCGCTTTCGCAGGGGGTTCGAACGCTCTGGATGGCGTACGCACACTCTGCGAAGACGTACGAACCCCCTGCGGAGGAGTACGAACACTCTCCGAAGGCGTCCGAACGTTCTGCGGCGCGCCGGAACCCCCTGCGAGCAACTCGGAGAGCGGCTTCAATTGCCGCAAGTGAATCCACTTCATGAGCGCCATCTCGAAGTGGTGGCGAGGGTGTGAAGAGTTCCTGATATCGAACTCAGTGCGAGAAAGTAAATCGAACGCGCGCATGAGATCTTCGCGCGAGAAATGTTTCGCGAGCGCCACGAGCGGCTCCCGCTCGTTCTCCGCCGCGATTTCCGGGTCGTCCACGCGTGTCGGGTCGATCTTGAGCACCATCAGATCCCGCATCAACCGCGCAAGCTCGCGGCAGACGATCCTGAGATCGAACCCATCGTCCAGGACCCGCTGGCCGAGACCGAACACGGCGCCGGCGTCTTCGCGTGCGACGGTGTCGGCGATTTCGAACTGCAGATCGCGGCCGATCAGGCCAAGCACCGTGCTCACGTCCTTCGCCGTGACTTTGTCGGCCGTAAACGCGAGCACCTGGTCGAGCGCGCTGAGCGCGTCGCGCATCGAGCCTTCGGCCGCGCGCGCGACGAGCGCGAGCGCGCCGTCTTCAATCACGACCTGTTCTTTCCCCGTGATGTCCTTGAGCTGCTGCTTGATCTGCGCAAACGGCAGCGCCTTCAGCTCGAACACCTGCGAGCGCGACTGAATGGTGACCGGCACCTGGTCAAGCGCCGTCGTCGCCATCATGAACTTTGCGTGCGGCGGCGGTTCTTCGATCGACTTCAGCAGCGCGTCGAACGCGTTCTTCGACAGCCGGTGCACTTCGTCGATAATGAAAATCTTGAAACGGTCGCGCATCGGCGCAATGCCGAGCGGCTCGACGATGACCTCGCGAACGGCGTCGACGCCGGTGTAGGTGGCGCCGTCAATCTCGAGCACGTCGACGTCGCGGCCCTCGGCGATCTCACGGCACGCATCGCACTCGCCGCACGGTTCCGAGGTCGGGCCATTCACGCAGTTCAGCGCGCGCGCGAGAATGCGGGCCGTGGTCGTCTTGCCGACGCCTCGCGGGCCCGCAAAAATGAATGACTGGGCCAGGCGGCCGGCATCGATCGCGTTTTTCAGCGTGTCGACGGCGCCTTTCTGGCCGATGACGTCTTCAAATTTCTGCGGACGCCACTTCCGGGCGAGGGCTACGTAGGACATGTATGGGTTCTTCGGATTGTCAGCTAACCAGATAACAAATAACCAGATTCACGTTCACCCGGTGTACTCGACCGCGACCCGGATGACCTGCGGCACAGTGCAGGATCGACTGAGCGCTGCTGCCTTCCGGCCCTGACGCGGTTCGTCGTCTGAACTTGCACAGGGTCCGGACCGCGGTCCAGTACACCAGAATCGAGTGTAACAGACGGCGGAAACCGTAGTGCTTTCCGGAACACCGGGCCCAGGGCGCGGGCCGGTAGGATGGGCCTATGACTCTTCGAAAAATCTCTCTCGCACTCACCCTCGCGGCGGCGACGGCGCTCCCGTTCGCGGCGACGGCCACGCTGACGGCCGCCCGTAACGCCGACGCTGCGGTGCAATCAAACTCCCACGTCATTACAAACCGGATTTATCGCGCGCTGCTCGGGCGCGACGCCGACCCGGCCGGCATCGATGCCTCGGTCCCGGAAATCAACCGCGGCCGCACGCGCCAGCGCGTCGATGTGATCGTCGCGAGCCAGGAATTCCGCGGCAAGATCCAGGGCTGGTCTACCACGCAGCTGCTGAACCAGATCTACCAGGGCCTGCTCCTCCGCGATCCGGATGCGGGCGCGGGCAACTGGGAAGCGATGCTGCAGCAGCGCCGCTTCACGGACGTCATCATGGGCATCATGGCGGCGCCGGAATTCCAGAACAAGCTCGGTTCGGCGGTCGCCACGGGCGCGTCGGCCACGACGGCTGAGCCGTCGGCGGCGGCGAGCTGCCAGGAAAGCATTGTCGAAGCGATCCGCAACGACCTCACGGGCTTCGTGTTCATCCAGTTCGATAACGCGACGGTCAATGGCTCCACGATCAGCGGCGGAGCGACGGACGTGAGCGACGGCGGACGCCGCCTCACCTACCGCTGTGAAGGCGGCGCGAGCTACACGTATGACGATGGCCGTCGGGCGCGGTCGGCGCCGGCGTCGGGCGACTTCGCGAACGAGATCGTGCGTTCGTGCCATGGTGAAATCCGCACGAAGGTGCAGCGCAGCGGCGCGGCGAACGTCGAGTTCGAATCGGCTGGCCTGATGTATGCCGGCGACCTGCAGTGGGTGCGCGGCCTCGGCTTCGAGAAATCGGCGTCGGGCTCGAATGGCGCGAACTTCCACTACTCGTGCGACATGCGCGGCAAGCAGATCCTCGTGTCGTCGTTCCGCGGAAGGTAAGAGGAAGAGGGGGACGTACCCCTTTTCCACAGGTTTTCAACAAAGAGGGACAGGTCTCGCATCAGAGACCTGTCCCTTTCGTGTTAATGCCTGTGGAAAAGGGGTACGTCCCCATGAACACGGATCAGGACACCAACCTTTCACGCGCCGTGTCGCTCGCCGCCATGCGGAACGAAGACCGCTCGACGGGCCTCCTCCAGCACGGCGCGAACCTCCGGGTGCTGGATGCGCCGTTCCGTGCTGATCAACCAGAATGCCTCGCGCACCGCATCCACCCGCCCCACCTCGCTGACACCATAGCGTGCGCAGATCTCGTCTGAGATGATCGCGGGTGCGGGGAAGTAGCCTTCACCGTCCTGGGCGAAGACCTTCATCAGGGCACTGTCATCGAACTCCCCGACAACCCGTGGAAACAGGCGCGCCTCTCCCAGCCAGCGGTCGATCTCTCCGCGTACCGCCGCGTTCGGCCCTGGCAAGAGTAATGGCGCCCCGTTCAGACAGGTTGGAAAGGCCGCCTCCCGTCGCGCCAGCTCGGGCGCGGCAAAAAAGGCGACGGCGCTTTCGCCCAACTTGCGGCTGTGGCCGCGTACCGCCAGGCCGGCCGGCATGGGACGGTCCGCCAGCACCATCTCCAGCCGGTGCAGCGCCAGTTCCCCGAGCAACCAGTCGATGGTGCCCACGCGGCAAACCAAGCGGAGCGGCTTCTCCACCCCCTTCAGCGACGCGAGCAAACGGTGCGTCAGCGACTTGGGGACCGCGTCGGAAACGCCGACGCGCCACGCAGCCATCGCCTGCGCCGGGATTGCGTTCGTCCGCAGCGAGGAGACCATCTCATGGCCAAGCGCAAAAATCTCGTCGGCGTAGGACAGTGCAACGCGTCCCGCCTCGGTAAGTTCGAGACCGCGGCCGGCGGGCTTGAACAAGGCCGTTTCGAGGTCGTCCTCGAGCAGCTTGATCTGGGCGCTGACGGTTTGCGGCGTCAGATGAAGCTGACTGGCCGCCCCCGCCACGCTCCCGGCGTGGGCCGTCGCCCAAAAGTAGCGCAGATGTTTATGGTTCATCCTTGTTTCGCAATTTTATACGAACTATCAATAAATAATATTCGACTTTATCTGACTAATTCAGACCGATAGGATCTGGAGGTTGCTGCACTACGGAAGTGAATGAAGAGATGCTGACCGAATCCAGAAGCGCCTTCTTGCTGGTGCGCAACGATGTGTGTCTGATACGCGCCAACGAAGACCTGAGGGTTTACCAGTCGTTCCTTCGCCGCCGGTCGCCTGCCAGCGGCATTGAAACCTTGCAGGGCATCTGGATCGACGAAGAAGACGTCGCGAACCTCCCCTGTGCGCTGGTCCTGCAGGATGCGGCCGGCGCTCGGCGACCTGTCCGTATCCTGGAGGCAAGCGGAATCAACGGCCTCTGGATGCTGTGCTGGCTTGAAGCGGCGGCAGGCACCGTCTCCCGCGTCGATCTGGTGGCAGCGCTGCTGGCGTGCTTCGGTTCTAAAGACGCGACCACGTTCGCCGCACGCTTCATCCCGGTCTTCGCGGACGGTGCGCCGGATTCCAGCGTGAGCGGCGAGTTGCAGATGCTCGAAGCACGCTACCCCGGACTCGTGCGGCCGCCGGTCCACCAGGACGCCAGCGGCAGCCTGGTCCTGCCATCGGCACCGCCACACAATCAAGGTTCGGCATCTTGAGCACCTTCGATCCCGTCCTGCTGTTCTTCCTGCTCGGGCTGGGGGCCGGCCTGCTGCGCTCGGAGTTGCGCCTGCCCGCGGCCGTCTATGAGCTGGTGAGCATGCTCCTGCTGCTGTCCATCGGCCTCAAGGGCGGCATCGAACTCGCCAAGCAGCCCTTCGGCGACTTGGCGCTGCAGGCCCTCGCGGTCATGGCGATGGGCACGCTGTTGCCGCTGATTGCCTTTCCGGTACTGCGGTTCATGGGGCATTTGCCGCGCGCGGACGCCGCATCCATTGCTGCCCACTATGGCTCGGTCAGCGTCGCCACGTATGCCGTCGCCGCCGCCTATTTTGCGACCCGGCAGATCCAGTTCGAGGCGCACATGCCGTTCCTGCTCGCTGTGCTGGAGATCCCGGCCATCCTGGTGGGGATCGTGCTGGCCCGCGGATTCTCCCGCGACATGCGAATCGGCGAGATCGCGCGCGAGGCGTTCCTAGGCAAGGGCATCGTCCTGCTCGCGGGAGGGCTGGTGATCGGCTGGGCCGCCGGCGCGGAAGGTTTGGCTCCGATGAAGCCCCTGTTCTTCGACCTGTTCAAGGGAATCCTCGCGCTGTTCCTGTTGGAGATGGGGCTGATCACGGCCACCCAATTCGGCGGCCTGCAGCGGCACGGTCTGTTCCTCGTGCTGTTCGGCATCGGCATGCCGCTGTTCTCCTCAGTCGTCGGGATCGCGCTGGGTTACGGACTCGGACTGTCGCTGGGAGGCACGGCCATGTTAGCCACACTGGCAGCGAGTGCGTCCTACATCGCCGTGCCCGCCGCCATGCGCATTTCGGTGCCGGAGGCCAACCCGACGCTGTCGCTGGCCGCATCCCTGGGCGTCACCTTCCCGTTCAACGTCCTGGTCGGCATTCCGCTCTATCACGCGATGGCGACGAAAGTATTCGCCCTGACCGGAGGCTAGGCTCATGAACAGCTCGATGCGCAAACTGCTCACCATCATCACCGAGGCTGCCCTGGAGAGCGTCGTGGCCAAAGACCTCGACCGCCTGGGGGTTCAGGGTTACACCGTTACCGACGCCCGCGGCAAGGGCAGCCGGGGGACACGCAACGCCGCCTGGGGCGAAAACAGCAACATCCGCGTCGAGGTCGTATGCGACGCCGCGACCGCTGAGGCCATCGCCTCACACCTGCAGGTCCGCTACTACGAGAACTACGCCATGATTCTGTTTGTGTCCGACGTCGCAGTGCTGCGGCCAAAGAAGTTCTGAACAGCACGGAGAAAATGCCGACTGACCAGGGAATCACGACCGTGACGAAGGAAGCAGAAATGCCGCTGGTGGGAATCATCATGGGTTCGAAGTCGGACTGGGAGACCATGCAACACACCGCGCAAGTCCTTGAGCAGCTCGGGGTTCCGCACGAAGTGGAGGTCGTCTCGGCCCATCGCACGCCGGACAGGTTGTTCGACTATGCGGAGACCGCCGAGGAACGGGGCCTTGAGGTGATTATCGCCGGCGCGGGTGGCGCGGCCCATCTGCCCGGCATGACCGCCGCCAAAACCGCTCTGCCGGTCCTAGGCGTACCGGTGCAGTCCAAGACGCTCAATGGCATTGATTCGCTCCTCTCCATTGCCCAGATGCCCGCCGGCATTCCGGTGGGCACGCTCGCGATCGGCCGTGCCGGCGCGATTAACGCCGCGCTGCTGGCGGCGGCCATTCTGGGCAACAAACATCCATGGGTCGCCACCGCGCTCAAGGCGTTTCGCAAGAGACAAACCGACGCGGTGCTGGCGCAGCCCGATCCGCGCGGGGCGGACCAATGAACGTTGGTGTGCTGGGCGGCGGCCAGTTGGCGCGCATGCTGGCCCAGGCGGGACGGCCGCTCGGGCTGAAGTTCATGTTTCTCTGCCCGGACCCGCAGGTCTGCGCCACCACTTTCGGTGAGCACCTGTGCGCCGAGTTCGACGATGAGGCGTCGTTGACTCAGCTGGCGCAATGGGCCGACGTGGTCACCTATGAATTCGAGAACGTGCCGGTGCAAAGCGTCGAGTTCCTGGAGCGGCAGGTCAGGGTCCACCCCTCGTCGACCGCGCTGGCGGTGGCCCGGGACCGGCTGATCGAAAAGCGTCGTTTTCGCACGCTGGATATCCCCACCCCCGAATTCGCAGCGGCGAACAGCCTGCACGATCTTGAGGCGGCCGTAGACGCGATCGGCCTGCCCGCCATTCTCAAGACCCGCACGCAAGGTTATGACGGCAAAGGCCAAGGCGTGCTGCGCTCACGGCCGGATCTGGCAGCGACCTGGACCGCGCTGGGTGGCGTGCCGTGCACCGTCGAGGCCCTGGTCCCCTTTGACCGCGAAGTCTCCATCATCGCGGCCCGCAGCGCCTGCGGAGAAAAGGTATTTTATCCGCTGAGCGAAAACCACCATCGCGACGGGATTCTGCGCCTCTCGCTGAGCTGCGTGGAGATGGGGGCGCAGGCCCGAGCCGAAGCGCTGATTGGCCGCTTACTGGATGATCTCGACTATGTGGGCGTTTTGACCCTGGAACTGTTCCAGTGTGGTGACGCGCTCCTGGCCAACGAAATCGCGCCGCGGGTTCACAACAGTGGACACTGGACTATCGAGGGCGCACACACCTCGCAGTTTGAAAACCACCTGCGGGCGATTCTGGGATACCCGCTCGGTGATACCGCCATCACGCGCCCATCGGCCATGGTCAATATTGTCGGCACCTTGCCGCCTGGACTGGAGCAAGCCATTCCGGCATGCGGCGCGCTGCATGCTTATGGCAAGGCCGAGCGACCGGGCCGCAAGATCGGTCATCTGACCCTGCTCTGCGTCAATTGCGAGGACACGGCATTCCGCGAATGTCTGGCCCAGTGCCTCACGCTCACCGAGGAAACTGAACTGGCAGAGCGCGTGCGAGCCGGATGGACGCACCTCTCGCAAAGCTCATCAGATGTGCGCCGCGCGCAACGGAGGCAACGCCCCGTGTGATGATCCGCACCGAGGTGAGCCTCGTGAGCCAGCCACTCGTAGCGCGAACCGTGATGCGCATGGCTACACTTCAATGGTGACGCGGCGGGATTCCCGGAGTCGTGTCGTCCCTAAGGCGTCGAGCGTCCCTCGGCAGCGCTCCACGTCAAGAGCCCAGAGCCGTGCCGCATGGGCGACGGTCAGCCGAAGACCAGGCATCTCGCGGTACTCGGCGACGATGCGCCCCAACAATTGGGGGTCCAGGTCAAATGAATCGACCATACAAAGCTTCTTTAGAAACCGAACCACCGGCGGACTGCGTCTCCACAACACCCTGGGAACTCCAGGTATTTGCTCATCTGGCAGTTGTTTCACAATTTCTGCACAATCGCCCTGCACCGCAAATCTCTAATCCGCTAAACTATTGAGTCTCAAGCGCGGAGAGATGTCCGAGTGGTTGAAGGAGCACGCTTGGAAAGCGTGTGTAGGGGAAACTCTACCGAGGGTTCGAATCCCTCTCTCTCCGCCATCCGTCGCCAAACGCTCGCGGCCGACTATTTGATACCCTCGTTCGGCGTGTTTCGACAAATCGCGGTCGCAGTGGGTTTCGTTACGGTCTTGAGTGCGTCGCCAGCTTTTTCACAAGTAGCTCCGCCGCCAACGGTCAGTGGCGCGACAGTGGCGCCCGGCCCCATCATCACCGACATCACCAAGATCGATCACGAGACATTCGTCGCCATCGCCGGACGGTTGCCCGCGGGCCGCGCGCCGAAGATCGACGGCCGGCTCGATGACGAGGAATGGCAGCTGGCGCCCGCGCAAGGCCGGTTCATCCAGCGTGAGCCGCAATTCGGCTGGGCGGCGACCGAACGCACCGAGTTCCGGATCCTCTACGACGATCGCACGCTCTACTTCGGCGTCTGGGCGTACGACGATGAGCCGAACGGCATCATCGCAAGCGAAATGAAACGCGACTCGCAGTTGCGCAAGGGCGATCAGATCAAGATCGCGATCGACACGTTTCACGATCACCGAAACGCCTTCGTCTTCTCGACCAACCCGCTCGGCGCGCTGAAGGACGCCCAGTCGGTCGAGGAAGGCCGCACCGTGAACTACGACTGGAACGCGGTGTGGGAGAACAAGACGTCGATTGACGGCAAAGGCTGGTACGTGGAGATCGCGATTCCGCTGACGCAGCTGCGCTTCGCCGGCGGACCGGGCGACACGGTGTGGGGCCTGAACGTCTGCCGCGTCGTACTGCGCAAGAACGAAGAGAGCTACTGGGTGCCCTTCCCGAGAGCATGGCAACCGTCCGGCTTCATGCGGATGTCCGCCGCAGGCGTGATCCATGGCCTCGAGAACCTCACGCCTCGCAGGCGGCTCGAGGTGTTGCCATACGTGGCGCCGACGGTCTCGCGCGACTTCGATGCGGGCACGCCGACGAAGACGGTCCGCAACGTTGGCGGAGACATGAAGATCGGTTTATCGCAGAGCTTCAACGCCGATCTGACGTACCGCACCGACTTCGCGCAAGTGGAAGCCGATCAAGAGGTGGTGAACCTCTCGCGCTTCAGTTTGTTTTTTCCAGAGAAACGGCAGTTTTTCACGGAAGGCGCCGGCGTGTTCGACTACGGCCAAAGCAGCGGTCCGATGGGCGGGCCGGGTCTGTTGACGCTGTTTTACAGCCGGCGGATCGGTCTTCGCGAAGGTCAGGAAGTGCCGATCCTGGCAGGCGCCCGCGTCACGGGACGCTCCGGCCACACCACCGTGGGCGCGATGAACATCGAGACGGACAGGGCGACCATCACGAGTAACGGCGCGCCGATTGCGCGCGCCAACTACACGGTCGCGCGGGTCAAGCGCGACATTTTCGCCCGCTCATCAGTTGGCGCGCTCGTGCTGCATCGCACGGGCGGCGGTCAGCTGAACAACAGCACCGCGGGCGTCGATGGCGTTTTCACGTTCGGCAAACACCTCGACATCATGACGGTGGCCGCGCGCACGTTCACTCCGGGCGCGAGCGGACGCGACTGGGCAGTAGCGACCCGGGCCAAATGGACGTCGGACCGGTTCGACGCTGCCGCCGGGTATCTCGACGTCGCCGAGCAGTTCAACGCCGAGATGGGATTCATTCCGCGCAAGGACATCCGCAACATCACGAGCCAGGCCGCCTGGACGCCGCGTCCGAAGTGGAAGGGCGTGCGCCAGCTGCGCTTCAACATCGACACGTCGTATTTCGAGAACCACGCCGGCCGGAAGCAATCGACGGGTACGGGATACGACATCACGCTCACGCAACAAAACAGCGCAAACGCCACGCTCACGTTCGACACCCACTACGACTACCTCTCGGAGGACTGGTCGACATCGGGTGGCCGGATCGCGGCCGGCGGCTACAGTTGGCGGAACGTGCTGCTTCGGTACTCGTCGGATCAATCCCGGCGCGCCTATGCGTCGGTCACGGCCGACGCCGGCGGCTACTACAACGGCGACAAGCAGTCATATCGAGCGGAGTTCAGCTTCCTCCCGCTCGAGACGCTGCTCGTGGAAAGTTTTTACACGCGCAATCGCGTTGTCCTGCCGGTCTCGGGCGCGTATGCGACGAACGTGCTGAGCACGCGCGTCAGTTATTCGTTTTCGCCGGCGCTGTTCGTGAAGAGCTACCTGCAGTACAACGACGCGACGCGCACAGCCAGCGCCAACGTGCTGCTCTGGTACATCTACCGTCCGGGCAGCGATCTGTACCTGGTGTACAACCAAGGCTGGGAGACCGACGCGCCCGGCCCCGAGAGTCTTCGAACGCGCGGCCGGTCCCTCGCTGTGAAGTTCACTTACTGGCTGTCGCGGTAACGACGGGCGCGAGCGGCGCGCTGCGCTAAAAGGGATCGTCGGGGCCGCGGGAACCGCAAGCATACGCCGCCACCGGGATCCCGGCGTTGACGACCGGATCGACGATGCGCCAGGCGGCGTTGATGCCGCGCTCGGTCGTGAAGAGGGTCCGGTCACCTTCGAGCGCGTCGCCGATCAAGCGCTCGTACGGCGGCACGTCGCCGCCGTGCGTGTGACCTTCGTGCCCTTCCGACGCGCGCGCGATAAGCGTCGTGCGCTCGCCGCGCATTTCGTCGCCGGGCACTTTCGCGCGCGCAGAGATCGCGGTGTAGACCTCGGGCGAGAGGCGAAACGTCACCTCGTTCTCGTCCGCATCATCGGTCTCGCCAAAGACATTGTTCGGCGGGTCGCGAAACTCGGCCGTCACCTCGCTCATGGATTTGTCGAGGCTTTTGCCCGCCCGCAGCACGAAAGGCACGCCATCCCAGCGCGGCGTATTGATCTGGAGCGTTACGGACGCGAAGGTTTCGACCGTGGAGTCGGGTGCGACGCCCTGCTCGTCGAGATATCCGCGATACTGGCCGAAAATGACGTCGGCGGGCGTCAACGGCGACACCGCTTCGAGCACGGCCGTGCGCGCTTCGCGCAGCGAGTCGATCGACGGATCGAGAGGCGGCTCCATCGCCACGAGCGCGGCGATCTGCAGCAGATGGTTCTGCACGACGTCGCGGACCGCGCCGACCTCCTCGTAAAACGCGCCGCGGCCATTCACGCCAAACGCCTCCGACATCGTCACCGTCACGCGCGAGATGTACTTCGCGTTCCACACGGGCTCGAGAAAGATGTTCGCAAACCGGAAGTACAGGAGGTTCTGCACCGGCTCTTTGCCGAGGTAATGATCGATGCGGAAAATCGCAGACTCGTCGAACGCCTCGTGCAGCGTGCGGTTGAGCGCCTGCGCGGTCTCGAGGCTGCGGCCGAACGGTTTTTCGACGATGACGCCGCCGGTTTTCGAGGCGCCGATCGAAGCGATGCCTTTGATCACAGTCTCGAAGAGGCTGGGAGGAATCGCGAGGTAGTGCAGCGGCCGCTCGGCATCGCCCAGCGCGAGTTTGAGCCGGCGGAACGTGTCGGGGTCCGTGTAGTCGCCGGGCACGAAGACGATCCGCGCCATGAGGCGCTCGAACACCTCGTCCGTGAAATTGCCGTTGGCTGCCAGGCTCTGACGAATGATGTCGCGAAGCGCGTCGGCACCGTCGAGCGATCGCGCGACGGCGATCACGGGAATCTCGAGCTGGCCATCAGCCGTGAGTCCCGCCAGCGCCGGATAAATCTGCTTCCTGCCGAGGTCGCCTGTCGCGCCGAAAAAGACGAAGGCGTCCGACGTGATGATGCCGGGCTTATTCACGTTTCTTTTCCGCGTGCCCGCCAAACTGGGCGCGCATCGCCGATAGGACTTTGCCCGCGAACTCGCCGTCTCCGCGCGAGCTGAACCGCTCGAAGAGCGCCGCGCTCAGCACCGGCACCGGCACGCCCTCGTCGATCGCCGCCGCGATCGTCCAGCGGCCCTCGCCGGAATCCGACACGCGGCCCGCGAACTTTTTCAGTTCAGGATCCGCCGCCAACGCAGCCGCAGTGAGATCGAGGAGCCACGACGACACGACGCTGCCGCGCCGCCAGACTTCTGCGATCTTCGGCAGGTCGAAGTTGTACTGATAGAGCTCCGGATGCTTGAGCGGCGACGTCTCGGCGTCGGCCGTCGGCGGCGTGAGGCCGGCGTTGGCGCGCGCGAGGATGTTCATGCCCTCGGCGATCGCGGCCATCATGCCGTATTCGATCCCGTTGTGAATCATCTTCACGAAGTGGCCGGCGCCGTGCGAGCCGCAGTGAAGGTAGCCGCGGTCAGCCGTGCTGGCGGTCGCGCCAGGTGTCGGGGGCACGGTATCGGCGCCGGGCGCCAGCGTCTGAAAGAGCGGTTCGACTGCTGCGAAGATGCCCGGCTCCGCGCCGACCATCAGGCTGTAGCCGCGCTCGCGGCCCCAAATGCCGCCGCTCGTGCCGACATCCATGAAGTGAATGCCGGCCGTGCCGAGTGTCTTCGCGCGGCGCATCGAATCCGGATAGTGCGAGTTGCCGCCGTCGATCAGGATGTCGCCGGGCGACAGTCGCGATGCCACGTCGGTCAGCACCTTGTCCGTAATCGCCGCCGGGATCATCAACCACACGACACGCGGCGTCGACATCGCAGCCACGAACGCGTCCAGCGAATCGGCCGCGCGCGCGCCCTCCGCGGCAACCGCGGCGCGGGCATCGGCGTTGATGTCGTAGACAACGCAGTCGTGCGAGCCCTTCAACAGGCGGCGAACCATGTCCGAGCCCATACGGCCGAGTCCGATCATTCCGAGCTGCATATTTCGACTATACCCGCCTGCGCCGAGGCTCCGGCGTGCAAGTGCCGTCTAATACACTGAGACGGTGACCGAACAGCACACCCTCGTCACACCCCTCGTGACGATAGAGCGCACGGCCGCCACCGACGTCCAGCACCGCCAGATCATCCTCTCGCTCGACGACAAGCCGTTCGCGACGCTGCTCTTCGGGAAGTCTGAAACGAGACCCATCGCGCCGGGCCATCACAAGCTGAAGGCGTACAACACGAGCAATTAAAGTCGGGAGTTAATTGCCAATTAACTCCCGACCTTAATTAGGGCCGGACGATCGTGACCGAGAACGTTATTCCGGTCGTCATGCCGCCCACGTCGAAGACGCGCACGCAGTAGGTGCCGGCGTCGACGGGCAGCGAAAACGATGTGCCGGCAACGGCCGTGTCCGACGAGCGGGTGAACAGGCAGGCCGATCCGAACGAGTCAGGAACACCGATGCCGAACCCCAGCTTTGTTGCCGTGCCGAGGCTTCCGAGCGTGACAGTCGCCGTGCCGGCTTTCGCGGCGTTGAACGTGCGCGATGCTGAACCGCCCACGATCAACTGGGTCGAAAATGTTTCGGTGACCGGCGACGTCGTCGGCGAGATCGGCGTTGCGTCGTCGTCAGTGCTGGGTCCGTTGTCGCAGGCAATGAGCGGCAGCGACAGCGCGGTGATCACGGCGGCGGCGGGAAGGCACTGGAGAAACTTTCGGAGGCGGCTCATGAATGCTTGATCTTGATGGCGAAGTTCAGCGTCTCGGTGACCGCGCCGTTATCGGAAATGATCACGCAGTACGTGCCCGCCGTAATCACCTGCAGCACCTGCGCCTGCAAACCGGAGGTCGTCGTCACGCTGGTCGTCGGAGCGCACGTTTCGCCCGCGGGAACGCCGAAGCCGAGGCGGACCGGCGTGGTGACGGCCGCGCCTGAGGATCTCGTCAGGCTCGCAAGCGTCACGCTGATCGGATCAGGATTACCGACGACAAACGAGTAGAACACGCTGCCCTGCACGTTGAGGGTGCCCTGAAACGTCTCGGTCACGGGCGACACGATCGAGTAGTCGGGCGGCGCAGTCATATCGCTCCGGCAACCGGCGCCGGCCATCGCGCACACGAGAAGTCCCACGAGAGTTAAACGTTTCATTGCTTTGGATGATTGATGGTAACCGAGAACGCCGCGGTCTTCGAGAGCTGCGCGTTGTCCCAGATACGAATGCAGTAAACGCCGGGAGTCTGAACGCCGGCAAGCAGCGTCGCATCCGAGCCGGTGGCGATCACCGAACCGGCGACGGCGCAATCGGTGCCTCGCGGGCCGCCGAGGCCGAGCGTCACCTGCTCGGCCGATGCGACGCCATTCTGCGTGAGCGTCTTCATCTGCACGGAGACGGTGCCCTCGAGCGGGACCGTGAAGGAGTAGAACTTCGAGCCGCCAACGGCGAGCGTGCTCGACCAGATTTGGGTCATCGACGCTGGCTCGACCGTGGCGGGAGTGGTGGAATTCGACTTGCAGGCGGCCGAGGTCGTAACGACGACGACAGCCAGCAGACCTGAAAGGCACGCGCGAAACATGTCTATAACGTTACAACGGACGGCCGCACAGCCGTCTGTTTCGAGGATTTGGTTCCACAGACGTCAAGACTATACAAAAGTAAGTCGCTTCTGACAAGTGAGCGATTTGCTGGTAAACTATGCCCATGCACGGCACCCTTTGCCCCCGCTTCCACAAGGCCATCGAGCTGATCGGCAGCCGGTGGACCGGTGCGGTACTTCGGTTGCTGATGGGCGGCCGCGCGCGATTTGCGGAACTTCGCGACGGGATCCCCGATATTAGCGACCGGATGTTGTCGGAGCGCCTGCGTATCCTTGAAGAACAGGGGCTGATCGAGCGCCACGTGCTGCCCGATCCACCGATCAAAGTCGAGTACGAGCTCACGCAGATGGGCAAAGAGCTGCAGCGGTCGCTCGAAGCCATAGGCAATTGGGCCGAGAAATGGCTGGCAAACGACGCCGGTGAGCCGGGACGCCGGTCCGCAGGTCGCGCCACTCCGAAGAAGCTCGCCCGGTAACTCATGCTGACGTCCGAAGACCTGCATTTCTGGAATGAAGGCAGATGGCTGCGCGCCTGGGAAAAGATGGGCGCGCGCGCGGAGACGCGTGACGGTGTCGCCGGCTATTCGTTTGCCGTCTGGGCGCCGAACGCCGCGCGTGTTTCGGTGGTCGGCCGGTTCAACGACTGGGACGGCCGCGCGAATCCCTGCTCACCGGTCGAATCGAGCGGCATCTGGAGCGCGTTTATCGCGGGGCTCGGCGTCAATGAGCTCTACAAATTCGAGATTCAGAGTCGCGACGGCTCCGTCTTCCTGAAATCAGACCCGTTCGGCCTCGCCTCCGAACGGCCACCGGAAACCGCCTCTGTCACCTCCCGCCTCGACACGTACACGTGGCGCGACGATGAATGGATGCGGGCGCGGCGCGGCAGCGAAACGCGCGACGTCCTCAGCCGCCCAATGGCGATCTATGAGGTGCACGCCGGTTCGTGGCGGCAGGCGCCAGCGTCGGCCGCCGGGGAACAACGCTCGCTCGACTGGCGCGAGCTCGCGCGCGATCTCATCCCGTATCTTGTCGAGACCGGCTTCACGCACGTCGAGTTGCTGCCGGTGATGGAACATCCGTACGAGCCGTCGTGGGGATATCAGGTCACGGGTTTCTTCGCGCCGACCAGCCGCTTCGGCACGCCCGACGATTTCCGGTTCTTCATCGACGAGTGCCACCGGGCCGGCATTGGCGTGCTGCTCGACTGGGTGCCGGGACATTTTCCGAAAGATGCGCACGGGCTCCGGCGATTCGACGGCAGCGCGCTCTTCGAGCACGAGGATCCGCGCCAGGGTGAGCACCAGGATTGGGGCACGCTGGTGTTCAACTACGGGCGCCATGAAGTCCGCAATTTCCTGATCTCCAACGCGCTGTACTGGCTCGAGTCGTTTCACGCCGACGGCCTGCGCGTCGATGCCGTCGCGTCGATGCTGTATCTCGATTACTCCCGTGATGAGGGGGCGTGGCTGCCGAACAAGTTCGGCGGCAGAGAGAATCTGGACGCGATCGATTTTTTGCGCGAGCTGAACGTCGCGACGCACGAAGAACAGCCGGGCACGGTGATGATCGCCGAGGAATCGACTGCCTTCCCCGCCGTCAGCCGCCCGACCTGGGTCGGCGGGCTCGGCTTCACGTTGAAATGGAACATGGGCTGGATGCACGACATCCTCACCTACGCGGGCAAGGACCCCGTCTTTCGCCGCTGGGAACACCGGCACCTCACGTTCTCGATGCTCTACGCGTTCAACGAAAACTTCGTGCTGCCGTTCTCGCACGATGAGGTCGTGCACGGCAAAGGCTCGATGCTCACGAAGATGTCCGGCGACGCGTGGCAGAAAGCCGCGACGCTCCGCGCGCTCTACGCGTTCATGTACGCACATCCCGGCAAGAAGCTGATGTTCATGGGCTGTGAGTTCGGCCAACGGCGCGAGTGGACGCACGAGCACTCGCTCGACTGGCACCTCCTCGAGGCCGCGGACGCGGGCGACGGGAATCGCGCGGGCGGGTACCACTCCGGCATCCAGTCGTTTGTGACGGACCTCAATCACCTCTACCAGCGAGAGCCGGCGCTCTACGAAGTGGATTTCGACGCCGCCGGGTTCGAGTGGATCGACTGCAACGACAGCGACGCCAGCGTCGTGTCGCTGATTCGGCGGGCAAAAAACAACTCGGAAGAAATTATCGTCGTGGTGAACTGGACGCCGATCGTGCGCGAAGGCTATCGCATCGGCGTGCCGGCCGCCGGGCACTACACCGAGCTGCTGAACAGCGACGCAACCGCGTACGGCGGCAGCAATATCGGCAACCGGGGCGGACTTCATACCGACGACATCCCTGCGCACGGCCGCGCGCAGTCCTTGAACTTGACGCTGCCGCCTCTCGGGGCGTTGTTTTTCAAACGGGCTTCGCAGGTCTAAGGTCAAGATCACGACCTTGGAGGCGCGTTCCCCCCGTGGGGAACGCGCCTCCAAGGTTAAGACGCCCTACAGCACGATCTCGACGCGGTGCGTCTTGCCGTCGTTGACGAGAGGAATGGACAGGTAACTCACCGCAACGCCGTCGAGCGTGGCGCTCTTGACGCCGCGGCACTGCCGCTGCGGGTTCGACACCGCGATCTCGTAGCGGGTGTCGAGGTACTTCCACACGATCTGATAATCGCGCCACGCCGTCGGAATGCAGGGATCGACGATGAAGGACGTGGCCGCGCGGCGCAGCCCGAGAATGCTCTCGATGCCCGCGCGGTGCAGCCAGCCGGCCGAGCCCGTGTACCAGCTCCAGCCGCCGCGGCCCCGGTGCGCGGGGTGGTTGTAGACGTCGCCGCAGAGCACGTACGGCTCCGCCTGATACTTCGCGACGTCGGCTGCGCTCCGCGAATGATTCACAGGATTCAGCATGTGAAACACTTCGGCCGCTTCGTCGCCGCTGCCGAGTTTGGCGAGCGCCATCACGATCCACGCCGCCGCGTGCGTGTACTGGCCGCCGTTTTCGCGCACGCCGGGGGCGTAGCCCTTGATGTATCCGGGGTTCTGCGCCGACGTGTCGAACGGCGGATGCAGCAGCAGCAGCACCTGCGCGCTGCGATTCAGCAGGAATGTGCGTACGCCGTCCATCGCGCGGTCGGCCGTTCGCTGCGAGACGGCGCCCGACAGCACTGCCCACGACTGCGAGATCGAATCGATGCGGCATTCGTCGTTCTGCGCCGATCCGAGCGGCGTCCCGTCGTCGTAGTACCCGCGCTTGAACCACTCGCCGTCCCACGCCAGCTGCAGCGCGCCGCTCAGCCGGTGCGCTTCCCGCCGATAGCGATCCGCGCGCGCGCGCGCGTTGCGGGCATCGCACAACGGCGAGAACGCAGTGAGCACCGCGTGAATCAGGAAACCAAGCCAGGTGCTTTCGCCGCGGCCGTGGATACCGACGAGATTCATGCCGTCGTTCCAGTCGCCGCTGCCCATCAGCGGCAGGCCGTGCGCGCCGGCCGTAATGCCTTTGTCGACGGCGCGCAGGCAATGCTCGAACACCGTCGCCGACTCTGATGAAACTGTCGGGAGCCAGTACGAACCTTCCTGTCCCGGCTCAAGGAGCGGCGCTTCGAGAAACGGCACGGACTCGTCCAGAACGCCCGTGTCTCCGGTCGCCGACACATAGTGCGCTGCGACAAGCGGCAGCCACAACAGATCATCTGAACAGCGCGAGCGAAGGCCGGCGCCGCTGGAGTCGTGCCACCAGTGCTGCACGTCGCCTTCGCGGAACTGGCGGCCGGCGGCGCGCACGATCTGCGCGCGCGCGAGATCGGGCCGCGTGAGCGACAGCGCCATGACGTCCTGCAGCTGATCGCGGAAGCCGTAGGCGCCGCCCGGCTGGTAGTACCCGCTCCGCGCGTACAACCGGCAGCTGATGTCCTGATACAGCAGCCAGCGGTTCATCAGCAGATTGAACGAGTCGTCCGGTGTACGCACTTGCACGGCATCGAGGGTGCGATCCCAGTCAGCCACGACCCGATTGAGCGCGGCGCGCGCGGCGTCGACGCCTCGGTGCGTGTCGATCAACGCGCGCGCCTCGGCATCGCTCCCGCCCTGACCGAGCAGCAGCACACAGGTATGCGACGCCCCCGGCGCCAGCTCGACAGCCGTCTGCAGAGCGGCGCACGGATCGAGGCCCGCGCCGAATCGCTGCGGCAGCGTCGGCGACTCGAGACCGAGCGGCGCTGTCAGCGTGCCGTTTCTGCCGATGAACATCATGCGATCGCCCGTCGCCGAGCGAATCGGATCGCACATCTGGGCGAACGCGACGCGGCCGGCAAACGCGTTGTTGTACGCGTTGGCCGCGAAGATCGCTCCCGTCTCTTCATCGAGCCTGGTGACGACGTGCACGCCTTGTTGCTGATCGGGCGGCCCGAGCACCCAGTCGTTGTAGGCAAACAAGCTCAGCCGCTTGATTTCATCGCTCGTATTGCGCAGCGTCAGCACGGAGAACTTCACCGTATCCGTGACATCGACAAACACCGAGAGGTCGTGCTCGATCCCTCTGTGCGATCTCAGAAACCGGGTGACGCCGGCCGAATGCCGGATGACAAATCGCCCGCTCGCATTCGTTCGGCGCACCGGTCCGGGAGTGGGCGACCAGATTTCGCCGGTCGATTCATCGCGAATAAACCACGCTTCCGCCGTCGGATCGACCACCGGATCATTGGCGAACGACGTCAGCCGGTTTTCGCGGCTGTGCTCCGACCAGGTCTGCGCGGCGCCGGATGCCGTGACGATCGTGCCGAATCGTGGATTCGCGATGACGTTCGCCCACGGCAGCGGTGTTTCCTGGTCGCCCTCGAGCACGATGACGTAGGCGCGGCCCTCGTCCGCAAATCCGCCAAGGCCGTTGGCGAGCGCGAGCGGTGGCACCGGCGCGGGAACGTCAGCCGGCGGCGGCTCCGACGGAATAACGAAGCGGATGTGCGCGGCATCTACCGGCGGAATCGGGATGCCGCTGTCGTAGTGACGGTCGAGGTGCGCTCGCAGATCTCCGCGCTCGCCGCTGAGAACGACGCGCGCCACGGAGGTAATGAGGCGGAGTTCTTCCGGCGTGACCTCGTCGCTTCGCAACAGATAGGCGCCGGCAGGCTTCTGACGCCAGGCGCGCCATGGGCCGGAGTCGAGTATTTCGGTGAGCTGCGTCTGGCGTGCGTCCAGATAGCCCGCCGACTCGCCGTTGATGATGATGACGTCGGCGAAGAGCCCTTTCAGCCGCCAGTATTCCTGCGCCTGCAGCACCTGGCGCACGAGCGTCAGCGCGTCCTCGCCCGTGGCGTGAACGAGCAGCATCGACAGGTCACCGGAGATGCTGTGCCGCCACAAACCCGACTGGCCGCGCTGATTCTCGGCGAGCTCCGCTGCCGGCGCGCGCAGCGAGCCGTCGAAAAAGAGCGCGCGCGACGCCAGCCGTTCGAACATCACCGCGTCGTCGCTTGAGATCGAGAGGTGGTGAAGCGCGCTTTGCGCGTGTGCGGACGCCAGCGCGAAGGCGCGCATCGCGCCGCTCGGGTCGCGATACTTCTGCGCCAGCGCCAGCGCCGATTCGCGGTCCGGGGCAACGCCCGTGGCGAACGAGAGCCTGAGCGTCGCGCCGGCGGCCACGCGCACGCGCTGTCGCAAACTGAAGATCGGGTCGAGGACGACGCCGGTGGTGCCGCTCAAGCGGCGGCCGTCGATCGCGGCCGGCGAGCGCGGGTCGCGGCCGCGGCCGAGGAACTGCGCGCGATCGGTTTCCCATTCAATCGGACCCTGCGTGCGGCCTTCGAGGCTGAGCACATGGACGGCCCACAGCGACGGGTCGCGCGGATCGCGCTGCCGGCGGTGGCACAGCAGCGCCGAGCTTGCCGGCACGTGCTCGGTCTCGAGAAACAGTTTCCCGAACGCCGGATGCGAGACGTCTGCGGCCGGCGTCGCCAGAGCGACCTCCACGTAGCTCGTCACGTCGAACTCGCGGGTGCGGACCCCGTGATTCGTCAGGCTCAACCGGCGGACTTCGACGTCATCTTCGGTCGAGACGACGATGTCGAGGTGGCTTGTGATCGTGCTGTCGCGGCGGCGAACCGTGGCGCGATCGGGGCGGAACGTGACGAAGTATTCGTCGGGCTCAACAGCGGTCGGCTGATGGGTGGCCGACCACACGTCCCCACTCCAGACGTCACGGATGTAGAGGTATGAGCTTCCCGGGTCGGTCGTCGCGTCGCGTCTCGACCGCGTGACGGCAATGCCGTCGCGCTGCAGGCTGCCGCCGCCGGCGTTTGTGACGATGGACACCAACCGGCCATTCGACAGCGCCTGCGCGTGCGGAAACACCGTGTGCGGCGTCCGATATCGCCTGAACGGCAGCGGCGGCAGCGGCGCCGGCAGCCGCACATCGTCTTCGAGCACCTTGGCGCGGGCCGGCACTTCACGCGGGCGGCGCTCCTGCAGCAGCAATTCAGTCGCCTGCACGCGCGAGTCCAAATGGAAACGCGAGACCGTTCGATCGCCCGTCAGTACGTTCGCGAGCGCGACGAGCGTCATGCCCTGGTGATGCGCCATGTAGGTGCGGACGATGACGGGGTCAGCGGCGAGCGCTGGGGTCTCGCTCGTTTGCGCGCGGTCGGTGTAGTCGATGGCGTCGAAAAAGCCGTACTCGCCCTGCGCGCCAAGCTCGGCAAGACGCTTCAGATTGCGGGCGGCCTGCGCGGGCACGAGCATCGCCGCAAGCGCCGTCGCGTACGGAGCGATGACCAGCTCTGCACCGAGACCGCGCTTGAGCCCGAGACCGGGCGCGCCGAACGCTTTGTATTGATAGGTGCCGTGCCGGTCGGTCGCGCTGTATGCCGACTCGGATATTCCCCATGGCGTGCCGCGCTCGCCGCCGTAGTCGATATGGCGCGCGACGGCGGCGCGGCACGACTGATCGAGCAGCGTGCCGACGTACGTGCGCGTGATCAGCAGCGGCATGATGTATTCGAAGAGCGTCGCCGTCCACGACAGCAGCACCGGCACGCCGCGTACCGACGTGACGCCGCGGCCGAGATGGAACCAGTGCGACTCGGGCACGTCGCCTTTCGCGATGGCAAGGAAGCTCGCGAGACGCGCTTCGGAGGCCAGAAGGTCGTAGCGCGCGCGGTCGAGCCGCGCGGGCTCGCTGCTTTCCGACGGCTGCATGCCGACACCAAAGAGTTGCCGCCGCGGGTCGTAGAGCGGCTTGAAGTTCATCGCGTTGAAAAGCGCGCCGGCGCGCGCGCCGATGTCGCGCAGTTTGCCCGCCGTCGCGCCCGATTCGGCGCCGGCCGCCAGCGTCGGAAGACCGGCTGCCAGCGTGACACACGCGCCGGCCAGGTTGCCGCTGTCGACGGTGGACACATAGCGCGGCAGCAGCGGCGCGAGTGTTTCGGTCGCGTACCAATTGAAAAGATGTCCTTCGTATCGCTCCAGACCTTCGACCGTCGTCAGCGTCGCGTCCAGGCGGGCCGCCATGTCGTCGAGGCTGATGAACCCGAGGTCGTGCGCCGACACCGCGGCCAGCAGCCCCATCGCGATGTTGGTCGGCGACGTGCGATGCGCGACGATCGGGCCGGGCGTCATCTGCACGTTGTCGGGCGGCAGCGCGTGATCCTCGGCGCCGACAAACGTGTCGAAGTATTTCCAGGTCTTCAGCGCGGCGTCCAGCAGGAACGCACGCTCGGCTTCATCGAGCACCTCGCGGCGCGGCGCGGACGGGCGGCTGACGAGATATGCGACGAGCGGCGCCACGAACCACGCGACGAGCAGCGGCAACGCGACGAGGAGCGCTGGGCGATTGACGACTGCGAGCAGGATGGTGATCGCCGCGGCGGCGATGGGGCTCGCGATCATCTGGCGGATGAAGGCCGGCGCGCGCGCGGATCCGCTGCGCCGCGTCGTCACCGCCGCCGGTTCCCATTCGAGCAGCTGCCGACGGGTGACGAGTACGCGCGCGAGCGTGACCACGATGGCGTGAAGACTGTCGTAGGCCTGGCTGACGAGGAACGTCGCCTGGAGCGTGACGCGGTCGACGGCCGAGCCGAGATCCTCGCGGTCGGCGCGCCAGCGCGCCGGCCTCCTCAGACTGACGAGCAGGCTGGCGAGCTCGTTGCCGATCGTGAACAGCATCGGCGCGAGGGCCAGAACCGTCCACATCAGCGGCGCGCCGGGCAGCACCGTCCATCCGGCGACCAGCGCAGCGATCGTGGCCGGCGCCATCAGGCTCCGGCGGAGGTTGTCGAAGATCTTCCAGCGCGCGATGAGCGAGAGCGTGTTCGGTTGCCAGCCTGAAACGGACGGCACTCGCGGAAGCAGCCACCAGAGCAGCTGCCAGTCGCCGCGCGTCCACCTGTGCTGCCGCTTCGAGTGCGCGATCACGCTCGACGGGTAGTCATCGACCACTTCGATATCGGTGACGAGCGCGGTGGGGGCGAACAGACCCTCGAACAGGTCGTGCGAGAGCAGCGTGTTTTCGGGCACCCTGTCGCCGACCGCTTTCATGAACGCGTCGACGTCGTACAGGCCCTTGCCGGTGTAGATCCCTTCCTTGAAGAGATCCTGATAGGTGTCGGACACGGCCGTCGTGTAGGGATCCACGCCGGTGTGACCCGCGTAGAGACGCGCGAAGATCGACTGCGCCGCGCTCGTCATCGTGACGCTCACGCGCGGCTGCAGGATGGCGTAGCGCATGCGGTTCAGCGGATGCGCAATGATGCCGATGAGCGATTTGGCCGCGTCGCGCGGGAGGCGCGTGTCGCTGTCGAGCGTGAGGCAGTACTTCACCTTCGGCAGCACATCGAGCTCGCCGATGCGCGTCGTGAAGGTCGTGTTTGCGGCGCCGCGCAGCAGGCGGTTGAACTCCTCGATCTTGCCGCGCTTGCGTTCCCATCCCATCCAGACGCGCTCGACCGGATTCCAGCGGCGTTCGCGATGAAACAGGAAGAAGCGATCGACGTGGCCGGCGCCAAAGCGCAGATTGAGATCGCTGATGCCTTCGGTGGCGGCCTCGAGGATGGCCTCATCCAACTCGAGCGTCACGGACGGCGCGTCGACATAGTCGCTGAGGATCGCGAAGTGAATATGAGGATCGAGATTGCCGTGCGCGAGCACTTCGAGGTGCTCGACGAGCGCTTTCACGCCGTTGACGCTTGTGAGCAGCGTCGGCACAACCACCATCGTCCGCGCGCTGTCGGGAACGCCGTCTTTGAAGTTGAGCCGCGACAGGCGGCGCGGGCCGATGCGCCGGGCCAGCACTCGTTGCACGAGGCTGATGGACAGGTCGACCGACGCGGCCACGAGGAGCGCGACGGCCAGCACGAGCGTCGCGATGCCCGTGCCGTCGGGCGCCAGGTCAACGATGCCGACGAGACAGAGCGCGGTGAGCGTCGCGATCGTGCCGAGATAGAACGCCGTCGGGTGCTCTTCGACGAGCCGCCGCGCCTGTTCGCCGATCGTCGGCCGGTAGGCGACGTCGGTTTCGAAGTCGCTGCGGCCCGGGCCGACGAGGTGATAGCCGACGTGGCCGGCGGCGTCCGGCGCGGCGCCGGGCGCCAGTGCCTGCCGCGCGGTCTCGACGGCTTTGAGCGCGAGCTGCTGTTGCGCTTCGCCGCCGGGCGCCGACAGTTTCTCGACGGCGCGGCGCTGTTCGTCGCGGCTGAGGAAATCCATCCGGCTGTAGATCCCCGACGGGTCGCGGCGCAAGGCGTGCTCGACGAGACTCACGGTCTCGACGAAGTCGCGCCAGTCGATCTCCGAGCACGCGCGCAGGCTCGTGATCGCGTTGGCGACCGACACCTGCGTCATGCCCTGGCGCTGGTGCTCGCTGCGCACGAGTTCCTCGGCCGTCATGCCGCGCGCGGCGAGGTCGTTCTGGAGCACGCGCCGCAGGTTGGGCAGGCGCCCGCCGTATTCGCGCGTGCGCAGCATCAGCTGCGCGATCGACGTCTCGCTGCTCCCGGCCGGCCAGGGAATCGGACGCTCCGACTCTGCGCGGTTGACGTACTCGTCGGCGAGCAGCCGGTCGCGGCGTCCGCGCAGCACGACATCCGACAGACGCCGGAGGTTCTCGATCAGCGCGAGCGTCAGCATGCTCGGCCACGCCCAGAGCTCGCCGATCGACAGCGGCGCGACGCGCTGATAGTTGGTGAGAAAACCCTCGAGCTGACGCGCGTCGATGCGGGAATCACTGAACCTGATCAGCTCGATCGCCATCGCGTACACGCGCGCGCGGCCGTTCTGATCGCGCGTGGCCAGCGGAGGCAGCTCGCGGTAGTACTGCCGCGGCAGATTTCGGCGCACTTCGGCGGCCTGCGCGCTGATGACGTGGAAATTGTCGAGCAGCCACTCGGCGGCGGCCGTCAGGAAGCGCCCCGCGCGCGCATCGGCCGCGAGCGTCTGATACGTGTACGCCAGCGCGCGAGTGTTGTCCTCGAAGCGCGGCAGAATATTCTTCGCCCGCGCGCGCGGATTGGGATTGATCGTGAAGCGAGCCGCCAGGGCCACCGCGCGATCGTCGAGACGTTCGGCCCCCAACAGCTCGTCGCGGTAGGGCGGGTCGTTCGATTCTTGCGGATGTCCGGGCCACCACGGGCCGCCGGCAGCTCGTGTGAGAAACGAAACCACGGGCATGGCCTTCAGCATGTCATGTCCGCGCTCTATGAAACTCCTCTGTCCCATCCGGTACAGCGGCGCCTCGTCTCCGCTCCATACGATGACCTCATGCACACACGCGCGCTCCTCGTCTGCCTTGCCGCCATCCTCGCGAGCCCCGCTATTTCCTGGGCGCAGGTCGGCGGCGGTATGAAGGCGGGCATCAACCTTTCGAACGTGACAGGTTTCAACGATCCCGGCACCGACCCGAGCCAGCGCACCGGCCTCATCGGCGGTGTCTTCATGACCTTCGGACTTGCGCCTGTTGTCGCGATCCAGCCGGAAGTGCTCTTCTCGATGCAGGGCACCAAACTGCATTTCACCAGCGGCAGCGTGAAGTCTGACGCTACCGCGAAAATCGACTACATCCAGGTCCCCGTGCTCCTCCGCCTCGGCAACAGCGGCGGCGACAAGGCCAGTATTTTTGCGGTCGTCGGTCCGACGCTGGGAATTCTCGTCAACGCGTCACAGGAAGGCGTCGACTTCAAAGACGACCTCAAGAAAACCCAGGTCGGCATGGCCGCCGGCGTCGGCGTCACGCTGACGCGGTTCCTCGCTGAAGCGCGTTATACGTTCGACCTCACGGACTTCAACAAGCCGTCGGCCGGTGACAACCGCCGCAACCGCGTGATCTCTTTCATGGTGGGAATGGTGTTCTAAATGGTCCGCACCGACACCTTCCGCCAGATGCTGCTCGAACGCCGCCGCGTCCTTCAGGAAGAAGTCGACAAGCGCATCAAGATGGGCCGCGAAGGCCGCAACGCCGAAGGCGGCGACCTCCTCGATTCAACCTCGGCCGATGTGCAGGGCGACATCGCCCTGTCCTTGATCCAGTTGCACGCCGATACCATCGCGCGCGTCAATCACGCGCTCGGACGTCTCGACGCGGGACAGTACGGACTTTGCACGGAATGTGGAGACGAAATCACCGTGCAGCGACTCCATGCTCTGCCCTTCGCAGTGCGTTGCCAGTCGTGTGAACAAACTCGTGAACAGGCGCAGAACCACATTCGCCGCCGGGCGCAGCAACAGGGCAATTTCTGGCTATTTTCCGACCGCGCAGGATCTTAAGGAGATCATCATGCTTTCAGCGATCATCGTTATTCTCTTGGTTCTTTGGCTGCTCGGCATGGCCACGGCGTACACGGCCGGTGGACTCATCCACCTGCTTCTCGTCGTCGCAGTGATCGTCGTGCTGTTCCGGATCATCCAGGGACGCAATCCGATCAAAGGCTAGCAAGCCGCCAGGCGTGCCTGCCTGAGCTAGTCGTGCAGGACGACGGTCAGAAGTGAGTTGTTCACTTTCAGGCCGTCGGTGTAATTGATAAAACCGAGGCGCTGGAACTTCTTCATGAAGAAGTTTACCCGCGACCTCGTCGTGCCCACCATCTCGGCCAGCGTCTCCTGAGAAATCGGGGGAATGGCCCGGATGGGGGTGTCAGGTTTCCCGTAGCGCGCCAGCAACAGCAGCGTGCGGGCCAATCGCTTCTCACTCGAATTGAAGAGCTGATCGATCAGATCCTGCTCGATCCGGATGTTCCTCGCCAGCATATGGCTGATGAACCGATCCGACATCGAGTGCTCCTGATGCAGCAGCCGCACCATCGTCTCGAGGTCGATTTGCTGGATCTCGCTCGCCGCCAGCGCGCTTGCGCTGCCCATCCGCAACGCCTGGCCGGCGAGCGCACCCTCGCCAAAGAACTCGCCGGGGCCCAGGAGACCGACGACGGCCTGGCGCCCCATCTTGGAAAGGAGCGAAAGCTTGACCCCGCCGGATTTCACGTAGAGGACGAGGTCGGCAGCGTCCCCCTGTTTGAAGATGAACTCGCCGCGGCGATACGTGACCACCGTGCGAGCAACGCCGGATGATTCCAGAAAGGCCTGGACGTCGAAGGGTGGAATGGCGGCCCTAGGTGCCATGTAACGATAGTAGCAGGTAGTCGGCTCAAGGGGTCTCAAAGAAGCCAACAGGCCCGAAAACCGCTTCCCTGGTCATGTTCATTGAATACAACGGCCGCATCAAGATCAATGCGGCCTTGTTGAACATGACCAGGGAAGCGGTTTTCGGGCCTGTTGGCTTCTTTGAGACCCCTTG
>JBKJHW010000075.1:0-5675 GCA_046598935.1 Vicinamibacterales bacterium
CTTCGCGGGAGATCGCGCCCGCGTACGCATAGACCACAACAACGGGCAACGTGCCGGCAAGCGATGCGGCAAGAAATGATTTGCGCGACATCTGCGACAGCCCGGCGACCACGCTCACGGTTTCCATCACCACGGGGAGGGCGCGCGTGACGAGCACGGCCGCCGCGCCGTGCCGCGCCATCAGAATCCGCATCTTTTCGAGATCTTCGTCGCCGACGATGCGCCGCGACGCCGGCAAACCGTAGCGGCGTACCAGTTCGAAGCCGAGCCATTCGCCGCCGATCGAGCCGATCAGCGAGAAGACCGAGCCCCACACGACGCCGAATGCCGCGCCACTCAGCACCATGATCACGCTCGAGGGTACGGGCAGAAGGATGTCTGCGGCGAGGAGCGCGATTAGCACCGCCGCGCTTCCGGCGCCGGCGTTCGACATCCAGCGCTCAACGAGGCCGCCGAGGTCGATGCCCAGGACGTTCTCGACGAGGACCTTCGTGGCGATGACGAACGCCGCGACCCCGAGAACCAGAACGGCCGTGCGTTTCATGGCTCGGATACCGGCCTGCGAATGTAGTCGAACGTCAGCAGCGCCAAGGCGAAAAGCATGAGCCACGGTACCGCGTCTACGCGGCCCCGCGTGCGAGGCGCGCTCCAGACCGAATCCGTGGCTGCCGCCGATGTTGGCGCCGATGCGCCGAGCGGCGCGAGGACGCGGCCGCCGGAAATCGCGGCGATCTCATCGAGCAGGGGGCGATTGAGCCCGCGAGATTGTGATTCGAGATCGCCCGTCCAGAACCAGCCGCGAGTTGTCCGGATCTCCGCGCCGTTGGCGTCAGTCACCACAATCGTCGCGCGATAATCTCCCGCTTCGTTCAGCGCAGCGGGAGCCTCGAATGTCGTGCGCGAAACGGCGTGGAGCGCAAAGTCTGACACCTGGCCCGACGGGCCCGCGAGCGAAACCCGCACCGAGGGGAGTTCCCTCTTGATGGTGTGGGAATCCGCCAGCTCAACGACGACTCTCGGCTCGCCCGACGCCAGAGAGAAGCCGGCATCGAGTCTCGCCGTGTCTCCGCTTCGGGCCAGCCACTGAGTGGCACGGACCCAGAAGGCCGGATTCTGTGCCCAGCTTCGCAGCGGCAAGCCCCAGACTCCACCCAGATCGCCGCTGAAGACGGCAACACGGCCGAGGCCGCGCGGCCATGCCGCTAGAACCGCATCGTCCGACCGAGACTTCCATGCGGCCGTCGCGCCATCGCGCAACCGGGCGGCCACATACCCGCCGAGGGTCGGTCCCGGGTCACCCGGCGCGAGCGTGTGCGCGCCGCCGCGGGCCACGAACACTTCATTCACCTCTCGGCCTGTCGCGCCGCGGCCTGCTTCCCGTGCGACCTGACGCGCGAGGTCGCCCAGTCGCTCCGGGAAGAGTGCGCGTCCACCGGTCGCTTCTGCGAGCGCCGACAGCCATTCACGTTCGGCGTCGTGACCGATCGTGACCACCGAAACTTCGACGCCCTGGCCCAGAACGGCGGCGCGCGTCGCGTCGGCGTCGGAAACGGATGTCTTGCCGTCGGTGACGAGGAGCAGCCGGCGCCGGCTGTTCGCCGTGCTCTTGAGCCACGTAACGGCGCTACGGACAGCGGGTGAAAGCGCCGTGCTTCCCGTGGGCGTCAGCGTTTTCAGTTTTTCGGCCACCGACAAAGCGTCGCGCGGATCGCCGGGCGCAAGCAGCGTCATCGGCTGCGCGGCAAACCCGATGACGTTGACCGCATCGTTCTTCGGCACGATGGACAGCGCGCGCGCGATCGAGTCGCGAGCGGCCGAGATCTTGGTGACGCCGTCAGACGTGCTCGCCATGCTGCCAGAGATGTCGACCAGGAGCGCCAACGAGGTCGACGCCGACGGCGGATTCGGGAGCGCCGAAAAGTCCACCGGCAACGCATCGGCAAAGGCGTTGGCTGTGAATTCGGACGCGTCGAGGCTGTCGGCCCCCCCGAGGAGCAAGAGGCCGGCGCCATCGAGCGACACCGCCGCTGCAAATGCGTCGAGCTGCCTTGAAGAGAATTTTCTCAGCGGCATACCGTCGATGACGACCGCGCCGAACGCGGCGAGGCCCTCTCGAGTATCCGGCGCCGCGGACGGTTGCACGAGGACGAGATCGAACGGCCCGGCGGCGGCAAGCCGGGAAAAAATACCGGTATCGGAGATCACGAGCACGCGGCTTCGCCCGGTGACGGTCACGGCGGCGCCGGCTTCGGACAGCGTGACGCCTATCTGCTCGTTCGTCAGGGCCGCTCGGTAAAACGCAACGCCGGCGGCCTGAGGGCTGTCGGTAATCGTGACCGATGATGAGCCCTCGTCGTCGAGCGCTACGCGACGAGAGTCCAGCACCCGGCCGTCCCGGGAAACGGAAAGACCGAGAACCTCGCCGGGCCGCCCTTTGAGCGTCATGCGAATCGGCACCGGCGCCCCGGCGCGCGAAGACACGGGCGCGTCAACGCGCTCGATAAACGCAGGCATGCGGCTGTCAATCGGCACGACATCCACTGGTACGCGACCGTGCCGCGCTGCGGCCGCAGCGTCGCCAGCGGTCTGTTGCCCATCCGTCATAAGCAGGATGCGCCGATCGCCGTCTCCCGGCAATGCTGCGAGAGCCCGGCGGATTCCGGAAGCGATGTCGCTGGACGATCCGCCGAAACGGACCACGCTCAGTTGATCTCGGCCGGCGACGAGCCCCGTTTCACGCCGCACACGTTCGTTGGCTGCGCGAAAATTTCCAGCGACCGATGCCGACGCGTCGAGCGCGATGACGGCGCTTCGCTTCGCGCCGCCGATCGGGAGCGACAGGCCGGCGAGTGCTCCCAGCAGAACCGCGGCTGCGCTCAAGCGAATCGATGCGCGGCGCCGACGCAGTGCAAGCTCCGCTAACACGGCTGCGATCGCCAACGCGGCAAACGGAAACCACAACGACCTCGGCGTGCCCGGGGGAGTCGGCGGCGCCGATTCAATCAGCGTTGGAGGCGCGGCCGATCGCGTGTTTGATTCTGCGATCACAGCCATGCGCTCGGCGGTCACTGACGCCGCCGGGCGGCGCGCCAGCCAGTCCAGCGAGTCCGCGATGAAAATAGGGAAGGCCGGCGTGAGCGGCCAGGTCGACGACGGTAAGTCAACCGACACCGCGATCGAGCGAACGCCTCCGATCTCGCGTCGCACGATCTGCGGAATCGAGCCGCCGGTTGAGAAGACGAGCTTCGCCGCGTTTGCCGGCGCGTCGCACTGGCTCGAACACACCCACACGCGGTCGCCGGCGCGATCGTCGGCAGCGCTGATCGCGACATCGGGCAGCGCGCGAACAGCCGCATCGACGAGTGCGTCTCCGGCTTCCGTGTTGCCGGCGCGTACGACGTGGAGAGCGGTGGATCGCCGGATGTCGACGCGGCGTTTGTCGTCTGCGGCGAGCGCGTTGCCGGCGTTGCCCCCGTGGTCATCGATGCGGAGCTCAGCGCTGACCGTTCGATCCGGACCGGGCGCGATTGTGAAACCTCGAACGCCGCCTGCATCGACCACAGCGTTCTCGGTTCGTGTATTCGCGCCGTCCGTGATGTTCACCGACAGTCGGGCAGCTGCGGCGCCGAAGTTCGTCACTTCGACAACCGCACCGCCATCGCCCTGGCCGGTCAAGCCCGTGATACCGACGTTGTCCGCTGGAGCGCCGATCTGTTGCCATGCAATGCCGAGCGCTGCAACATCCGCCGGTGGCGGCAGGTCCGTGATGACCGTGACAGTCCCCGCCGTCTGGCGAAGTGCAGTCTCGATCGCGGGAGCGAGGTCGGCGGCGTTCACGATCGCGATTCGTGATCGCGGTGGCTGCGCTGCTCGCCAGCTGGCCGCAGCTGCTTGGGCCAGCGCCGCGCGCGACCCCGACGCATCCCTTGCCGACATGCTCGGCGAATCGTCGACGATGAGCGTGGCCGTCGGCTGCGTGCTGCGAATCGATGGGCCCGCGATCGCCACCGCGAGTGCCACAAGCACCGCCGCCTGGATCCAGACAAGCCACGGCGGCGCGGCGCGTCGATCGCCGCGCGACGTCGCGTTCGCTCCGGCTGACCCTAACCACAAGAACAGGTTAGCGACCGGGTGCGTCTCGAGAGCGGGCCGCCGCGAGCGCCAGAGCAGCCACGCCGCCGGCAGCGCGAGGAGCAGCGCCCACGGATAAGTGAACGCGACCACGTGCTACCTGCGCCCGGCGATTACGGCCGCTTGAATGAGGATGTCGAGCGCGCGGTCGAAACTCATCGACGATCGCAGCTGGACGTACGGCATGCCGTGCGCGCGGCAATGCGCGCTGATGTCGGCGGTCATCTGCGCAAACCGGCGGCGATACGCCGTGACGTCTGCGCGCGCGTTCCCCGATCCTTCCGATCCGTCTGATCCTTCGACGTCGACCACGCGAGATCCGTCCGGGATCGTGGGATCGGCCTCGTCGTCAGAGACGACCTGCACAACCGCCGGATCCAGGCCGCGGCCGGCCAGCGCGTCGAGGCCATCGAGCCCGAATCCGGGAGCGTAAAAATCTGAAATGACCACGATGAACGCCGGCGGGCGAACGCGGTGCGCGAGCTCCGTGAAGACCGGCGTCAACGCTGATGCGTCGGACGGATGCGCGCGGTTGAGCTGATCGAGTGCCTGATGAAGGTGCGCCCGCCCGCGTGCAGCAGGAAGGTGCGTGTGGAGCGTGTGGCTGAAGAGCGACAGCCCGGCAAGATCGCGGCGCGCAATCGCGACGTAGGTGATGGCGGCGGCGACGCGCGCGGCCCAGTCGAATTTCGCCTGCATCGATCGGCTCGTGTCGAGCGCGACGTGCACGTGGGCCTGGCCTTCCGACTCGTGCACGCGGACGGCGAGCTGGCGGAGGCGCGCTTCGGCGTTCCAATCGATCTTCCGCGGGTCGTCGCCAGGCTGGTACGGGCGATGGTCGGCGATCTCGAGCCCGTATCCGCGCGCGCGCGCGTGGCGGAGCCCGGCCGTGGACGCGGCCGCGTGCGATGCGGCCGTGCCAAGCGTCAGCCGGTCGAGCCGCGCGGTTTCCTGCGGCGACAGCAACTCAGTCGGTCCCTGCCGAGGCGATCACGTCGGCCACGAGCGCGTCGATCGAGACATGCTCCATTTCGGCCTGGAAGTTCACGAGCACGCGATGGCGCAGGGCCGCCGGCGCGACCGCGCGGATGTCATCTTTCGCGACATGATTTCGGCGGTTGAGAAGCGCATGGGCCTTGGCGCCGAGAATGAGCGCCTGGGCTGCGCGCGGGCTCGCGCCGTAGCGCCCGTACTGACGGATCCTGAGCGGCGCTTCATCGGCGTCCGGGTGCGTCGCGCGCACAAGTCTCAGCGCCATCCGAAGGACGTCGTCAGCCACGGGCACTTCGCGGATGAGCGTCATCATTTCTGCAACGGCGGCCGCGTCGATCTCCGGAGCCGCGGTGACGCTGCGGGTTCCGGTCGTGCGAGCCACGATCTCCGCAAGCTCATCGGTGGTTGGTGACGGCATCAGCAGCTTGAAGAAGAACCGGTCGAGCTGCGCTTCGGGCAGCGGGTAGGTGCCTTCCATCTCGATCGGGTTTTCCGTCGCGAACACCGCGAACGGCGCAGCGATTTCGTAGGTGGTGCCGAACACCGTGACC
>JBKJHW010000142.1:0-3562 GCA_046598935.1 Vicinamibacterales bacterium
AGGGTTCACGCGGCGCGAGTTTGCCGCCGGCGCATTGATGGCCATCCCCATGGCCGGTCTGGCCGCGCGGCTGTTCGCGCAGGCGCCCTCCGACGCTGAAGCTCTGGCGGGCAAGCAGGCGAAGAAGATCTCCGGCGTGCAGCTCGGCGCGATCACGTACAGCTTTCGCAGCCTCCCCAGCCCTGTCGAGATCATCGCGGCGATGCAGTCGATTGGCCTCACCGAAGCTGAGGTGATGTCCACCGATATCGAGAAGCTCGCCGGCGCGCCGGCCGTCGGCCGAGGCGCCAGCCGCGAGCCGCTCGTCGAGTGGCGCAAAGCCGCGAAGGCGGAGACCTTCCACCGAGCGCGCAAGCAGTTCAATGACGCGGGCATCGAGGTGCGGTTCCTGACGTACAACCTGAACGGCAACTCGACCGACGAGGAGATCGAATACGCCTTCACCATGGCGGCGGCCCTCGGTGTCAAGGCGATCACGTCGTCCACGCAGGTCAGCGTCGCGAAGCGCATCGCGCCGTTCGCCGACAAGCACAAGATGATGGTCGGGTATCACGGCCACTCGAACCTGACGAATCCGGATGAGTTCGCGACGCCGGCCAGTTTCGCTGCGGCGATGGCGATGTCGCAGTACCACGGCGTGAATCTCGACATCGGTCATTTCACGGCCGCCAACTTTGACGCCGTCGCGTACATCAAGGAGCATCACGCGCGGATCACGAACCTGCATCTCAAGGATCGCAAGAAGGACCAGGGCGCCAACGTGCCGTGGGGCGAGGGCGACACGCCGATCAAAGACGTGCTGCAACTGCTGAAGAAAGAGAAGTGGGACATTCCGGCGAACATCGAGTACGAATACCGCGGCGCCGATGCCGTAGCTGAAGTCGCGAAGTGCTTTCAGTTCTGCAAAGACGCGCTCAAATGAAATACCTCGCCCTGGTTGTCGGCGCCGCGGGAGTGATCGCGGCGCAAACTCCCATGAATCCGGCCCGGCCGGACGCCAACCGATTCACGCCGGTCACGATCGTTCAGCCGGGCGAGCTCGACGAGCCGATGGCGTTCGAAGTGTTGCCCGGCGGCAAGGTCTACATCATCGAGCGCAAGGGCGCGCTCAAAGTGTACGACCCGGGGACCCGGCTCACGAAGACGATCGACACGCTGCCGGTCAACACGAAGTACATCGCCGCCGACGGCAACGTGCGGGAAGCCGAAGAAGGGCTGATGGGCATCGCCCTCGATCCCGGGTTCGCGACCAACCATTTCGTCTATCTCTTCTATGCCGAGCCGGCCGTGACCAAGCACGTGCTCGCGCGCTGGGAGATGAACGAGTTCGACGAGCTGGTGCCCGAAACGAAGCAGGTGATTCTCGAGTTCGGCGTGCAGCGCGAAACGTGCTGCCACACGGGCGGCGGCATGGCGTGGGACGCGGCGGGCAACCTCCTGCTCGCAACCGGCGATAACACCGGCGTCAATTTCACCGCGCACACCGACGAACGGCCGGGCCGCGCCAACTGGGACGACCAGCGCACCGCCGCGAACACGAACGATCTACGCGGGAAGATCCTGCGCATCCATCCTGAAGCCGCCGGCGCCTACACGATTCCCGCGGGCAATCTGTATCCGGCGGGCACCGCGGGCACGCGTCCAGAGATCTACGCGATGGGTCTCCGCAATCCGTGGCGCGTGTCGGTCGATAGCAAGACGGGCTTCATCTATTGGGGTGAGATTGGCCCGGATTCGGTCGACGACACCGCCAACGGGCCGCGCGGCTACGACGAGTTCAACCAGGCTCGCCGCCCCGGCAACTACGGATGGCCGTACTTCGTCGGCGGTAACCAGGCGTTTCCGATGTTCGACTACGCCGCGAAGTCGCCTGGCGCGAAAAAAGATCCGGCGCGGCCAACGAACACGTCGGTGAATAACACCGGCCTCCGCGAACTGCCGCCGGCTGTGGCTCCGATGTTTTCGTATCCGTACGCGATGTCCCTGCAGTATCCGGAACTCGGTACTGGCGCCCGCGCCGCCGTGGGCGGGCCCGTGTATCGCCGTGCCGATTTTCCGAATGCCACGCGCGCGTTTCCTGATTACTACGAAGGCAAATGGATGGCCGCGGACCTCTCGCGCGGCTGGATCATGGCGATCGCGATGACGGCTGCGGGCGACATGACCGGGCTGGAGCGTTTCCTGCCCGGTTATCAGCCGATCGAGCCCATTGATATTAAGTTCTCGCCCGACGGCGACCTGTACGTGCTCGAGTACGGCAGCAACTGGTTTCGCAAGAGCAACAACGCGCGGCTGGTGCGCATCGAATACAACGCCGGCAATCGGCCGCCTGTCGTGCGCGCCACGGCCAGCGTTGTCGGAGGCGTCGCGCCGCTCAAAGTCACGCTGTCGAGCAAGGGCAGCATCGATCCTGATGGCGACGCGGTGAAGTTCGCATGGAGCGTCGAGCCGGAGAAGGGCGGCTCTTTGCGCAAATTCACAACGCCCAACGCCAACGTGACGTTCGACAAGAAGGGTGTGTATTTCGCAACGCTCACCCTCACGGATTCGCACGGCGCCACAGCCGATCACCTCCTCCAGATCGTCGTCGGCAACGATCCGCCGGTGATCAACATCGACGTCGCCGGCAACCAGACGTTCTACTTCGAGAACGAGCCGCTGAGCTACAACGTGGCGGTGACCGATCGCGAAGACGGTGCGGCGCCGGCAGCCAAGGTCGCCTTCAGCATCGATCAGGTCGCGGAAACCTTCGACGTCGGCCTGCTCGCTCAGGGCGATGCGCCCGTGGACCCGACGACGCGGTTTGCCGTGGCGAAGGCGGTAATGGGGCAGAGCGGCTGCCGCAACTGCCACAACGTGGACTCGAAGTCGAACGGGCCGTCGTGGGAGCAGGTCGCCGAGAAGTACAAGGGCGACGCTGCTGCGCAGGAAAAGGTGGCGGAAAAGATCCGCACCGGCGGGCGCGGCGTGTGGCCGGATCTCGCGGGCGAAGGCAACATGCCCGCGCATCCCGGTCTGTCGATCGAAGAGACGCGATCGATCATGCAGTACGTGATGAACATCAAGTCGGCGGCGATCAGCGGCGCGCCGCTCACTGGCAACTACTCGGCGACCGGCACTAATAAATTGGTGCTCCGCGCGGTTTACGCCGACCGAGGTGCGCCGGATCTCGCATCGCACACGGTTGAGCGCATCTCGATTCGCCGTAACCCCATCGTCTCGGCCGTGTCGGCTGAGAACTCATCGGGGATGGTGCGCCGCGTCGAGGGTAACGGCGCCGTTGAGACGATGGCCGCGAAACCAGGCGGCTATCTGATGTGGCGGAACATCGACCTTGCGGGCATTCGCGAGCTTCGCATCGCGGCCACCGCGCCGGTGCGCGAAGGGTTCAAGGGCGGCACCATCGAAGTGCGGCTCGGATCAGTGACCGGCGAGCTCGTCGGGCAGTTCGACGTCACGACGCGAACAATAGCGCCAGGCGTGATCCCGGTGAAGGCCGCTGCGGGTCCGAAAGACCTTTACGTCGTTGTGCGAAACGCCGCCGCGAAACCGGAAGAGATGA
>JBKJHW010000017.1:0-8557 GCA_046598935.1 Vicinamibacterales bacterium
TCGATTTCCCGCATGCCGTCGGTCACGACGCGCGTCGTCAATTACGGCGAAGAGCTCAAGCGCGGCGAACGCACTGTGCGCGAGCTGGTTATTTTCAACGAAGAAGAAATCACCGACGAGAAGATCCTCGCGCGGCAGCGTCAGCTGCTCCGCCAGATCGACGAAGTGCGCGTGGCCAGCGACGAAACGCTGAAGCTCGAAGAGAAATTCGCCGACGTCCCGAAGACCGACAAGAAAAAATACCGGAAAGCGCGCTGGAAGATCGGCCGCGCCAAGGTGGCGACGTCGCAGGCGATCCGCAGCATCGTGTTCACCGAGAACATCAAGCGCCGCCTGATCGAAGAGCTGAAGGGCGCCGTCGACGATATCCAGTGGAAGCAGAAGGAAATCCGCCAGATCGACGCGAAGCTGGAGCCGAAGGGCAGGAAGAAGCCGCGCGAAGAGGAAAAGAAGATCCTCAACAAGCAGAAGACTGACATCCGCAAGGAGATGGTCGATCTCGCGAAGCGCCAGGACCGCACGCCCGAGCAGCTCGTCAAGACGTTGCACTACATCCTCGAGGGTGAAGCGCGCGCCGAGCAGGCGAAGAAGGAATTGGTCGAAGCCAACCTCCGTCTCGTCGTCTCTATCGCGAAGAAGTACACGAATCGAGGCCTGCAGTTCCTGGATCTCATTCAGGAAGGCAACATCGGCCTGATGAAGGCGGTCGACAAGTTCGAGTATCGCCGCGGCTACAAGTTCTCGACGTACGCGACGTGGTGGATCCGCCAGGCGATCACGCGCGCGATCGCCGACCAGGCGCGCACGATCCGCATCCCGGTCCACATGATCGAAACGATCAACAAGCTCATCCGCACCAGCCGCGCGCTCGTGCAGGAGCTTGGCCGCGAACCCACGTCGGAAGAAATCGCGCTGCGCATGGACATTCCGGTGTCCAAGGTGCGCAAGGTCCTCAAGATCGCGCAGGAACCGATCTCGCTCGAAACACCGATCGGCGAGGAGGAAGATTCGCATTTGGGCGACTTCATCCCGGACACGAACATCGTGTCGCCGTCGGATGCGGTCATCAATCTGAACCTCAAGGAACAGACCGATCAGGTGCTGCGCACGCTCACACCCCGAGAGGAACGCGTAATAAAGATGCGTTTCGGCGTGGGCGAAGGCAGCGAGCACACGCTCGAGGAAGTCGGCCAGAGCTTCGCAGTCACCCGCGAGCGCATCCGTCAGATCGAAGCCAAGGCGCTCCGTAAGCTGCGCCATCCGTCGCGGTCACGGCGCTTGAAGCCGTTCCTCGAGGGTCGGTAGTAAGTATTTTGCGTAGGGCGGACTGATCCCCAAGTCCGCCGCAGCGAAAATACGAGGGCCGGCGAGAACTCGCCGGCCCTTTTGCTTTTTGCGTCAACTGAGCCGCCAGGACCGCACGGGCACGTAATCACTTTCTGCATATCGTTCCTCCTGGAACCGGCGACATCGCCGACCGCCGGTCATATAGGCGGCACGGGTTGCGGCCGGTTTGCGGAAACCTTGCGGTGCCGATGCGAATCTACTTCACAGGCCGGGTCGTAAGCCGGCTGCCGCTACAGCTCCACGCGCTCGCGGGGGCCCAGTTGTTCGAGCATCGCGCGATCCGCGGTGGCGAGCCGCCAGCCGCGATGCCGCGCGTGCGCCATGATCAGGCGGTCGAAGGGATCGCGCGTCCAGGAAAGGTCCGCGGCGTCTTGGAACCAGCCGAGCGCCGGCGGCTCATCGATCAGCCAGCGATCGTCGGCGACCAGGCGCTCGAAGGCGGCGGCGCCGTGTTTGAGCCGGCCGATTTCGACGAGCATCTGCAGTTCGAGGATCGTCGCCGGCGACACGTACAGCGGCCGCGATTCGCGGGCCAGCGTGCGCGTGCGCTTGTGACCCTGGTCGAGCCAGATCAGCGCATGCGTGTCGAGCAGGATCATTTCTTCGGCGCGCGCGCCTTGAACGCCATCCGCGTCGGGGACCAGTCCCAGGTCCACTCCCCCGCCATCACCGCGGGATCCACGATCTCGAAAATCGGCTTCCGTGCAGCGGCCGGCTTTTTCGCCGCCGGTTCCCGCGTGAGGCGGTAACGCACGCCCTTCCGCTCGATCACAACGGGCACGCCCTGATACGCCGCGTCAAGCGCCTCGGCGAGACGCTCGCGCAGAACGGCCACAGGGTAGCGCTTCATATGTACATTGTACATCCGATCCACCCCATCTGGCTTCCTGTCAGCACGCCGCGAAGTTCATACGGCGTTCGCTACCGGACGAGAAACAGTCTGTCCTGCCGCCGCAATGCCCAGCGCGTCTTGCCGTCGGCGCCGATGATCATGTCTTCTTCCTGCGCCATGCGGACGGGCTGGCCGCCCCACTCCGAGACCGCCGTCGTCGCCTGCAGCTCGATCGAGTACCACATCGACGGGATCACTTTGGCGTCGCCGCGGCCCGGCACGCCGGTCTGGTAATCCCAGAGGCCGATCAGCGGACCAGCGCCGTGGCCGTGCACGCCGATCGGATGCGAGTACATCGTGCCGTTGATGCCCGCGGCCTTCATGCGCGATCGCACCGACGCAAGAATCTCATTGCCCGTGCGGCCCGGCTTTGTCTCTTCCATCGAGATGTCCTGCATCGTGTTCGCGTTCGCGAGCGCCGCTGTGAGACCTGCGGGAGCGTCGGTTTCGCCGGGCTTGAGGACATAGCCCATGTGCTGCGTGTCTGTGTTCAGCCGGGCGACGGTGATGCCGACGTCGCAGTGCAGCACGTCGCCGCGCTCAATCACCGGGTCGGCGCCGGCGTCGGCCACGCCCTGCCGCTGCACCGAGACGCTCGGCTGAAACCACGTGCCGAGCCCCTGGTCGTTCACGCGCTGCCGCCACCACCACACGAGATCACTTGTGCGCGTCGTGCCGGGCACGATCACCTTCTCCGAAAACATCGTCTGCGTCATCTGCCAGACGAGCGCCATCATCTTTTCGAAGAAGACTTCTTCTTCCGGCAGGCGCGACGCGATGATGCCGAGCGGAATCTCCTCGGCGTTCTTGAACTTGGCCGTCCATGCGGCGCCGAGCGCGGCGCTCATGCCCTGCAGTTCGCCGCTCGACAGACCGTCGGTGAACGCGAAGACTGTCGAGCGGTCGATGCCGATCACCTTCGGTTTGCGCTCCTCGATGACGGACTTGAGCACCTGCCACTGCTCGTCGCCCCAGAGTTCCGCCTGCTGCCCGCCGACCGGCGCATCCACCGCCTTGGTCGAGCGTCGCGCTTCGAACACGCCGCCCTGCGACGTGCCGCCGAGCGCGATGCGCTCGATGCACGCCGTTGTGACGGGCTGGGCCGTCGCCGCGCATTTGTCGAAGAACACGTAGATCGTGCGGCGGCGCGCCGCGAACGTTTCGGGCGAAGTGATCGACGAGAACACCGGATCCTCGTTGTACTCGCGCATCGGCACGACCCACATGTCCACGGCGTTCTCGCGCATGAGCGGCGGCAGAAACCGGTCGAGCCGCATCTGCAGCCAGCGCTGCTGCATCACGGCCTGTTCGCGAAGCGTGCCGAACGGCCGCTCCGCCTGCGGGAGCGAGCCTGTGACGATGCGCTCCTGCGGCGCGGCGCGGTGAGCGCCGAGCGGCGCGATCGAAAGAATGGACAGAGCGGCGGCGAGAACAGCAGCGGGCTTGAAGGTCATGCCGGGATCGTAACGCGGCAGGAGGGTTTCTACGAAACCTCGACAAACTTCTTCAGGTCGGCCTGGTAGGTTTCTATCGTTTTCACTGGTGAGAAGAACAGCCTCTGCATCGTCCTGAAAAACGGGTTGTACACCTCGCCCACTTCAGTGATGGTGAGGTCAGTGCCGGCGCCGTTCGGTTTGAGATCGAAGGTCCACGATCCGCCGAACGGCAGGTTTGGATCGGCGATTCGCGTGACCATCCGCGTGCTGGGCTCGAGCGTTTCGACGCGAAACGTGATCCTGTCGCCGCCGGCCTTCTCGACAAACCGCGCACCCTTGCCGTCGTCCGGCACTTTTTCGATGCCGTCGAGCGTCGATCGCCAGGTCATGAACGTATCGACGTTCGAAATGGCGGCGAACACGCGCTCAGGCGGCGCGGCGAGCGTCACCGTCTTCGCCGCGACGTGCTTCTGCGGCAGGAACATGCCTGCCACGGTCAGCGCAAGCGCAACGCCGACGACGCAGGCTAGAACGAGGAGGATCTTCTTCATTCGGCCACCAATCTACGCGGGCGGAACCAGTTCGTCAAAGCAGCCGGCCCTGTGCCCAACGAGATAGCGGCCGGCGCGGGGCGGCGCCGATACTGTGGAGAGGTCATCATCATGAATCCCAAGAAAGCCTTCGCAATCGGCGCCGCTTCGGCGTTTCTTCTTACCGCTCTCGCCGGCTCGGCCGACGCGCAAGGCCGCGGACGCGGCCAGGACAAGGACAAGGGGCAGGCCCACGCCCAATCCCAAGACAAGAACAAGGACAAGACCAAGAAAGACGCGGCCAACCAGCAGGTCGTCGTCGTCTTTCGCGACAGCGATCGCGTCACGATCCGCGAGTACTTCGTGGCGCAGAGGATCGTTGCGCTGCCGTTGCCGCCCGGCATCGCGATGAACGTCGCGCGGGGCAAGCCGCTGCCGCCCGGAATCGCGAAGAAGGTCGTGCCGGCACATGTGATCGTGACCGGCAGTCGCGTCGATCCGACCATCACCTACTACTTCGTTGGCGATCGCGTCGTCGCAGTGCGCGACGGCAACGTGATCGACATTCTGCTGAACATTTTCAGATGACGGCCGATCTACCTGTCGAGCTGGTACGCCTTCGCGAGGGCTAATAGTTCCATTTCACGGAACGCCCTCGCGAAGAACGTCACGTTAGTCGGCTGTCCTGACTCGGCGAAGCCGTTCGGCGCATTGATCGCCGGATAACAGGCGAGGTTCGCCATCGTGGAATGCCGCTGCGCCGGACTCGCCGCGGCGTTCGCGCCACCCCGCCCCGCACGCCCCGCACCTGCAGCACCCGCGGCACCAGTAGCACCACCAGCACCCGCTCCCCCGGCACCGGCCGCACCCGCCCCACCTGGTGCACCTGCGCCCCCGGCCCGACCAGGAGCGCCGCCCGAATTTCCCGAGGCGACGAGATAAACATCGAGCCCCTTCGTGGGGTCGGCCAGTTCGGTCATCATCATCATGCGGACGCGCTGCTGCTGAATGAACTCGACCGCGGGTGTCCTTCGCGCCCGACGGCATGCCGTGCAGGGGCCCCTTGTACTTCCCGCCTGCGATTTCCGCGTCCGCCTGCCGCGCCTGCGCGCGTCCGACGTCGTCGAGAAACGTGACGACGTTGTTGAGCTTGTCGCTGTGGCGATGAAGACGCGCGATGTACATCTCCGTCAATTCGAGCGACGTGACCTTGCGCGTTCGGATCAACTCGGCAAGATCGCGCACTGGCCAGAACGCCACGTCTTCCAGATTCGCGGGCCGCTTCGGCGCGTGCCGCGCACTGAACTTAACGGGACGTCGCGTCTTATCGACTTCGATGCCGGGCGCGAGCGTCGCGGCAACGCCGGTCGCGGCGAAGTGCTGCATGAAACGGCAGCGTGAGGAAGCGGTCGAGGCCATGGCGGGGATTGTGATCTTTCTCATTCATTTCTCATTCATTTCTCAGGCTGTTCACAGGACGGGTTTGCCGATGGAGCGTAGTATGTCCGCATGATGAAACCGACACTGCTCGCTCTCATCGCCGGTCTCTCCGTCTCCTCAGCAGCGTGGGCTCAGGACCACGCTGCACCGCCCGCGAAAACTGTGTCGAACCCGACCGTTGAACTCACGTTCGGCATGAACGGCCCGCAACACCTTGCGGCGCAGTTTCCAGGAATCACGGCGTCGTTCGCGGGTCTGATTCCGCTCGGGGACCGGCACGGCGTTGGCCTGGTCGCCGAAATCGACGCGTCCTACCTGCGGCCAGCCAACGCCGCCGGCGTGCGCGTGTACAAACGGGGCGGGTCGCTTAGCTCAGGAAAACACGCCACTGCCTTCGCCCAAATTCTGGCTGGCAGGGCCGGTGAGGACACTCAAGGAATCTTCAGTTCCCAAGGTGGCCGGCAACTTCTGGCGGGGATCGGGATCACGTACGGCGGCCTGCGCAAGGCGCTGCATGTCGAGGTCGCCTACCGCCAAATCCAGGGCGGCCGGATCGACAAGAAGCCGCCACCAGTCGTCACGTCTGAAGAGTTTCCACCCTATCGATTCGTCATCGGCTTCACGTGGCGCCTGCGCGCCCGATAAACTGATCCGGCGCGAATCGAACGCAGCGTGCATGGAAGATCGTCAACATCGTCTGGCAATCGCACCCACCGGCGCGCTAGTCGCTGCGCGCGTCCTTTGAGATCTTTGCGGCTTTCTGCACGAGCTTTGTCAGCGTGGGCATTTGCACATTCGACAACCGCTTGATGTAGAGGCGGCCTCCGCCGCTATGCGTGTGCTTGCCCATTGGGGTTTTCGAGGCTATGTGTGTACTCAGCTACGCCTGCATCGCGGAAGCGATCTTCGCGAAGTCCTCGGCGCTGATTTCGAAGAGGCCGCGACGCAGCGGCATGCCCCAGTTGTCTTTGTCGGTGATGAACTCGAGTTCCGCGACGAGCGACAGAATCGGCACATCCGTCGCGGCCACGAACTCCATCCGCCGGCGCCACGGACGGAATTCCTTCGTGACCTCAACCTGGAACGCCCGATCGTCCGTGACTTTGCCGATGGCGGTGAAGCACTGGATCAACTCGCCTTTGCGATACGTCGTGCCGGCTGAGTAGAACGCGACGAGGTCACCCTTCCGGAGCTCGTTGAGCAACTCCGGCTTGCCGGGGCCGGCCTGCGTGAACTTGCCTTCCACGCCGCTGAGGACGTGGTCCTTGGAGATGCAATTGATCCAGTGCTTCACGAATTCACTCTACCGCCAAACACCGGCTACTCGCCGCGCGCGTCTTTGAGCTTTACCGAGGCCTCGACGAGCTTCGTCAACGTCGGCACGTGCACGTCGGACACTCGCTTGATGTAGAGGCAACCTCCGCCGCTGCACGTGTGCGTGCCCAGTTTGGCCAGCAGCGCCGCGTGCTTCTCGAAGCCACCGGTGAGATACAGCGTGAGTGCCTGTTTTCTCGGCGATAACCCGACACGCATCCAGTCTGCTCGCAGCGCGCCGGTTCAGCGGGGCGCGCCAGGCGGCTTTGAGGTCCGAGCTGTGAAACATCGGACAGTCTTGTCTAGAACCGCGACCACCTCAACCAGGTGTCCGATCTCGCCCAACTCGCCTTGAGATGCGCGTCTACCTCCGCGGTGCTTTTCTGCTGCCCCTGAAGCGCCAGCTTGAGGCCCGCGAGCGACCAGCCGTTGCGCGGATGATCTTCGAGCTCCTCGCGGTAGACCTTCTCGGCATCCTTGAATTCGCCGGCTTCGACGAGCGCGGCGCCGAGCCAGTGGCGCGCCGCAAACGGCAGCGGCTCGGGTTCGTCGTAGTCCATCGCGTCCTCGAACTTCACGGCGCGTTCGAACGCTTTGATGGCGGCCTTCAGATCCTTGTCATGGCGCGCGATTTCCCCTTCGAGAATGCCGCCGACTGTGCCAAGCAGCTTCTTGCCGGAGTGCGTGCGGAACGACGACTTCGTTTCGTCCGCCGTCTTCAGCACCGCGGCCATCAGCTCACGGGCGCCGGCGACGTCGCCTGTGCGCAGCTTCGCGTATCCGTGGCCGAAGTCCCAGAGAGCGGCCGTGACCTGCGGCGTCGGACGCGTGGCAAAGGCTGCCACTTCGTCGAATCGCCCGAATCGAACGAGCGTCAGCACCTGGTAGAACGGATCCTTCGTGAGCTTCGCGTAGTCCTTGGCGGCCTGGATGGCGACGGCGCCCTGACCGTCGTACGACGCCGCGTACAGGAGCATGTGCAGGTTGTGCTCCGGATAGATCGCAAAGCCTTCGCCGATCGCGGCTTTCTGGTCCGAATGCCAGGCTTCGAGATTGGCGCGAACGGAATCGCCCCAACGACCGACGCGATTCCACGTGTGCGACGGCATGTGATTCATATGGCTCGCGCCAGGAATCGACTGGCCGAGAAACTGCGCGCACGCCTCAGCTTTGTCCGGGCGCACTGTTGATTCAGTCGCGTGCACGTACAAATGACAGGCGCCCGGATGGTGATCGTCGACGGCCAGCACTTTCTCGAGCACTGCGTGCAGCCGCTGCACGTTCGGGTTGTCGAGCGCGCGCGTGCCGCGGCGCGGCTCGAGCAGGAACAGCGCTTCGCCGTAGAGCGTCGCCGCTTCGAGATCCTTCGGGTATTTCTCGCTGAGCTTTCTCGACGACTCCGCGTAGGCGCGGTCCTGGTCCACGCGCTTCGACGCGTCAAACGTTTCGACATACCGGACGGCCATCGCGTCGATGAACCCGCGCTCCGCCTCGCTCGCGCGATCCGTCATCGTCAGCGCCTTCTGAATCGCCGCGTACGCAAACGGCGCTTCCTCGGCGTTCATCGGCTGGTTGAGGTACGAGCCCCACGCCCACGC
>JBKJHW010000124.1:0-10079 GCA_046598935.1 Vicinamibacterales bacterium
CATTTCTCGGCGATTTCGGCCGCGGGGTTCAAGAGCCTCAAGGAAGGCCAGCGCGTCTCCTACGAAGTCGTCCAGGGACCGAAGGGCAAGCAGGCTGCAAACGTTCAGGGCGCGTAACCCCCTGAACTGCACTACGCAATAGGTTCGTCACGGTCGCGGGGCTCGCAAGATCCCTCGATAGCTCCGCGAGGCATTTGTCGTTGTTGATTCAAAATCAGCTTCAATAGATTAAACCTCGCGGAGCGAACGTGTTTCCCCTACCGCTCCAGCATCCGCCACACCAGCTTCACCACTTTCGGCGGGTCGTTCTGGCTTCGCTCCTCAAACAACCCCTCTGTCGATAATTCCGCCAGGCGCCGATCGTCGCTGATCGTGAACCCGTCGCCGTCAACGAATTCGCCCTCACGCAATGCGATGTGCACTTTGCTTCCGAGCAGCGCCCGGAGCTCGACGGTGTCCTGCCCCGAAAAATCGGCAGGCGCCACTTCGACCGCGAGCGTCCAGATCCACTTCTCTTTATCGCGCGTGACGACGGACGTGCCTTTTATCCCGTAGGCCACGAACAGCCGGCGTCCGAGCTCCTCGAGGCTTCGGAATTGCCCCTCGGTCATCACGCTGAACGGCGGCTTGTCCTGCAGGATCGAATCTTTGATGTCGGTCGCAGCGAGCCGCTGCATGCCTGTTCTAGCCGGGTGCTGGTGCACACGCGCAGACGTGATGAACTGGGATTCCTCGGTCTGTCGCTCGTCGCGCGTTTTTGCATCCGAGCGGATGTTGCGCTCAAGAATTGACCACGTCACCTGGCCGTTCGGGTCGAGGAACCAGGTGACGGTGTTGTCCGACTGAATGCAGGCCGGTGCGGCAAAAAGCACTGCCGCCGCTGCGATCCGCCACAGTCTGCGCATCACGTTACGCGAACGGATTCTCGTCCGCGCTCGGTCCGTAGATCGAAGGCCCGGGCACGTCGAGGAGCCGGAGATAGACCGAGAGCTGGCCCCGCCTGAGCGTCTTCGTCACGCGAGATCATCGCTTTCGCAGTAGTGCGGCGAGCGAGGCGTGTTGCCGCGAACGGAACGGCAACGCCTGGGTCATTCGTTCGATCGCCCTGACGACCCTGGGCGGCAATACGCGAAGCAGCGGCGCAGTTTTCATATGACCGTTGGTCAGGGCATTCGCGAAGATGTCGATGTCCACGACATCAAGACCACTCAGCTCAGCCAGAGAGCGGATCTCGTCCTCGTGCAACAGGAAAATGTGCCCGTCTGAGTCCGGCCTGAACTGCGCCGACTCGAAACTACTCGGGTCTGGGTGATCCGAAAACCGCGGGAGCGGATTCCGGAAGTACGCTCCGTTCGGGGTCGTCAGGATGACATGGCCGCCGGGCTGGACCATCTGCGCCACCTGGGCCAGGAACTGGTCGGGGTGCGCGACATGCTCAATGACCTCCGTGATCAGCACGATGTCAAAGCACTCGCGAAAACCCAGTTCGAACGCATTACCCGGTGCGAAGTGGAGCGTGCCTCGTTCGTGCTTCAACCGCACGTAACCTGCCAGTTCCTCGCGCAGGTCGTTCCACGTGACGTCGTAGCCCAGCTCGGCAAGCGCCAGCGAAAAATTGCCCTGGGCAGCCGCGACGTCGAGCACTTTAGCCGGCGGCGGGGCGGCGCGCCGGACAAGGTTCAGCGTCCGGCGCCATCGCTCACGGTACGTGTAGACGTAACCGGTACGTTGCGCTGCGCCGAGCTGCTCGAGCTGATCGTAGTGATGGCTGAGCTTCCAGCTGTCAGGCCATGTGCTGTCGAGCGGGGGCCGTCGCATGCCGGGGGATTTTACCCCGGTTGTACCGGTATACTGGTTGGATGTCCGCTCTACATCAACGCTCGCAGGAGATCGCCAACCCGCTTCGGCGCAACGTCGCCATCATCGCTCACGTTGACCATGGAAAGACGACGCTGGTCGACGCCTTGCTGCGGCAGGCCGGGACCTTTCGGGCCAACGAGCGCTTGGTCGAGCGGGTCATGGACTCGAACGACCTCGAGCGCGAGCGCGGCATCACGATTCTCGCGAAAAACACCGCGGTCCACTACAAAGATCTCCTGATCAACATCGTCGACACGCCCGGCCACGCGGACTTCGGCGGCGAAGTCGAGCGCGTGCTCTCGATGGTCGACGGCGTCATGCTGCTCGTCGACGCGTCCGAAGGCCCTCTCCCGCAGACCCGTTTCGTGCTGCGCAAAGCGCTCGAGCGGCGCCTCGTCCCGATCGTCGTCATGAACAAGATCGACCGGCCGGACGCGCGCGCGCAGGAAGTGCTGAACGAGATTTATGACCTCTTCATCGACCTCGACGCGACGGAAGACCAGCTCGACTTCCCCGTCCTCTACTGCGTCGCGCGCGACGGCACGGCGACGACGGACCTCGCGGTGCCGGGAGTCAATCTGGAACCGCTCTTTGAAGCGGTTGTCAAAACGATTCCGCCGCCGCGCGGCAGCGCGACCGCTCCGCTCCAGGCGCTTGTCGCGAATCTCGATTCGAGCGACTACCTCGGTCGTATCGCGATCGCGCGCGTGTTCAACGGCACGGTGAAGGTCGGCGATCCGATTTCCGTGTGCAAGATCGACGGCAGTATTCAGAAGACCAAAGTGACGAAGCTCTTCATCTTCGACGGCTTGAAGCGCAAGGAAGTCGAAGAAGCGAGCGCGGGCGACATCATCTGCCTCGCCGGCATCGAGAACATCATGATCGCCGAGACCATCGCCGACGCGGAAAACCCGGTGCCGATGACGACGATCGCCGTCGACGAACCGACGGTGTCGATGATCTTCGGCGTGAATACCGGGCCGTTTGCCGGAAGAGACGGCCAGTTCGTGACGTCTCGCCAGATCAAAGATCGTCTCGACCGCGAGCTGATCGGCAACGTGTCGATCAAGGTCGAGCCGACCGACACGCCGGAACAGATGAAGGTGTTCGGCCGCGGCGAGCTGCAATTATCGATCTTGATCGAGATGATGCGCCGCGAGGGCTATGAAATTCAGGTCTCGCGGCCGGAAATCGTGACGAAGGAAATCAACGGAACCCGCATGGAGCCGGTTGAGGATCTCGTGATCGACGTCGCCGACGACTTTCAGGGCGTCGTCATTGCGCAGGTCGGGCAACGCAAGGGCCAGATGACGAAGATGGTCAGCCATGGCAGCGGACGCACGCGTCTCGAGTTCCGCATCCCGGCGCGCGGCCTGATCGGGTTCCGCCAGCAGTTCCTCACGGAAACGCGCGGCACCGGCATCATGAATCACATCTTCCACGGCTGGGAGCCGTGGCACGGGCCGATCGGTTCGCGTCAGAACGGCGCGCTCGTCTCGGATCGCCAGGGCAAGGCCACGGCGAACGCGATCGCGGCGCTCCAGGAGCGCGGCGAGATCTTCATCGAGCCGACGACGGAAGTCTACGAAGGCATGATCATCGGCGAGAACGCGCGCGAGAACGATCTCGACGTGAACATCTGCAAGGAAAAGAAGCAGACCAACATGCGCGCGTCGTCGGCCGACGAAGCGATCCGCCTTATCCCGCCGCGCAAGATGGGCCTCGAGCAGGCGGTCGAATTCATCAACGACGACGAGCTTGTGGAAGTCACGCCGAAGGCGCTGCGCCTCCGCAAGCGCGTGCTCGCGCCCAACATGCGTCCGAAGCGCAGCCAGGAATAAAGCTCGTCTACTTCTTGATGATCTGCAGGATCCCGTCCTGCTTCATCAGGGCCTCGATCTCGGCGACCGTTCGCGGCGCGCCCAGCGACAGCACCTCATGTCCCGTTTCGGTGATCGCGACAGTGTCCTCGATCCGGATCCCGATCTGCTCATCGAGCCGGAAGAGCTGAATGTCGCACGCGAAGACGAATCCGGGCTTGAGCACTTCGTCCGGGCCGGCAAATGTGCCCATCACGTCGTGCGTGGCCATCCCGATCGAATGGTTGTAGCCCCCATAGCGAATGATGCTGGCGAAGTCCTTGGCGAACCGCTCCAGGCCTCTGGCCTTGAGCATGGCGTCCATCTTCTGGCCGACTTCCCTGAACGTCGTCCCTGGACGGTAGTTCTCGATGGCGGTATCGCGCACGGCCAGCGCCGCCTCGTAGAGTTCGCGCTGTCTCGCTGAGAATTTTCCTGAAGCCGGGAACGTGGTGGAAATGTCCACGTGGTAGTTGTTGTAGTCAGGGCCGGCATCGAGAATCACGAAGTCGCCGTCGGCCAGCACGCGATCGTAGCCGTGGTAGTGCCCGTAGGCGTGATTCTTCCCCGACATGATGATGGTGTAGTACGACAATCCGCGGGCGCCGTCCCGTGACGTCACGAAATCGAAGACCGCCGACAACTCGCGCTCAGCGATGCCGGGTCGCGTGGACTGCATGAGCGCCTTGTGGCCCTTGACCCCGAGGCGGGCCGCCTCGCGCATGATGGCGAGTTCGGCTGATGACTTGTACTTGCGCAGGTTCCAGACGATCGGCGTGCTATCGCGCACATCCGCCTGTGGGAACCGATCTCGCAGTTGCTTCACGAATTGCAATTCACGCGTGAGCCGGCCGTCCCACATGTTCAGCGTCATCGACTTCTGGAGCGCGTTGTATTTCTCGTTGCTGTTCTCCGGCCCGATTTCCTCCGGCTTGAACATCGTGTAGATCGGCCGATTGCGGTTGACGATCCCCGGCAGGTAGCCGTTGAACTCCGCCGCCGTCATGGCACGTTCGATTCCCGTATAGGCCACGGGCGCGCGGACCAGGTCGATCGGAATCGCGAAACTGTCGGCCGTCTTCTCATCCATCGTGAAGAAGAGGACGCTCTCCTTGCGCTGACCATCGACGACCAGGATGGCGTCGGGAATCTCGACTCCCGTCAGATAGAAGAAGTCGTGACCCTGTCGGAACGGGACGTCGCCGGCCGGCGTGGCCGCTCCGAGGTAGATGGCCGTGCCGTCGCCGATTTGCGCCATGAGCCGGCTGCGTCGCGCGGCAAACTCCGCCTTGTCAAATGAGGCCGCCGTAAACGTTGAGGTGGCAACGATCGCGATGCCCACCACGATTGCCGCCGCCAAGACCCTTCGTCCCATCGTGTCTCTCCTGTCGCATTATGATTCAGCTCATGCGCCTCCGGTATCTGCCCGTTCTACTGCTGCTTCTGGCCGCCCCTGCCGCGTTGACGGCCGACACCTATCCTCGCCAGCCCATCGACATCGAGCACTATCGCTTTGCGATCACACTGGCCGACACCACGGACCGCATCGTCGGCGCAGCCACTGTGCGTGTGCGACTGCTGACGGCGGGCGTGCGCACGGTGAGCCTGGATCTGGCCAATGCCACACCGGAGCGCGCCGGCAAGGGTATGACGGTCGAGCGCGTCACCAGCGGCGGGCAGGCGCTGGCCGTCGCCCACGTGGGCGACCGGATCGCGATCACGCTGGCGGCTCCGTCGCGCGAAGGCCAGGTCACTGAACTCGTGGTGCACTACGCGGGCATACCGGCCGACGGGCTCCTGATCAAGCCAAACAAGCACGGGGACCGGACGTTCTTCAGTGACGACTGGCCGAACAAAGCGCATCAGTGGCTGCCGACGATCGACCACATCTCCGACAAGGCCACGATGGAGATGCACGTGACCGCGCCAGCGCATTACCAGGTCGTGTCCAACGGACGACGGATCGAGACCACTGATCTGCCCGGCGGCATGCGACGAACGGTCTGGCATGAATCGGTGCCGATTGCTCCATGGCTCTACGTACTCGGGGTCGCCCAGTTTGCCGTCCAGCACGTCGGCGACTATCGCGGCGTGCCGATCGAGACGTGGGTGTTCGCGAAGGATCGTGACGCAGGCTTTTACGACTACGCGGTGCCGACGCGGGACGCGCTGGCGTTCTACAGCGAGCGGGTGGGTCCGTATTCCTACGAGAAGCTGTCCAACGTGCAGTCGAATTCCGTGAGTGGCGGGATGGAGGCGGCCTCCGCCATCTTCTACGCCGCAGGCAGCGTCGTCGGCGATCGCAACATACGCTGGCGGAACGTGATCATTCACGAAATCGCGCACCAGTGGTTCGGCAATGCGGTCACCCAGCGCGACTGGAACGACGTGTGGCTCAGCGAGGGCTTCGCGACGTATTTCACGCAGCTCTTCATTGAACATGCGTACGGGCGGGATGAGTTCGTCGACAACATGCGGCGCTCGCGGCAGACCGTGCTCGATTTCTACGCCAGGACGCCGGACTACCGGGTCGTGCACGCCAATCTCGACGACATGTCGAAGGTGACCAATGGCATGACGTACCAGAAGGGCGCCTGGGTCCTGCACATGTTGCGGCAGCGACTGGGAGACGACCGTTTCTGGTCGGGCATTCGCACGTACTACCAGCGCTACCAGGACGCGAGCGCGACCACGGCTGATTTTCGCCAGGCGATGGAGCAGGTGTCGGGCGAGGACCTTGCGGCGTTTTTCGATCAGTGGCTGTACCGTGGCGGCGTGCCGCAGTTGTCCGGCACGTGGTCGTGGGATCCGATCGCGAAGACTGCCACGATCGAGTTGCGCCAGACCCAAACAGGCGCACCCTTCCGGCTCACGGTCGAGGTAGGCGTCCAGATGCCTGGCGCGGCCGCACGCACTGAACGAATCGAGATGACGTCGGCCGCCGTGACGGCCACGTTTAAGGCGGATCGGGAGCCCGCGGCTCTGGTGCTCGACCCGAGCGTCAGACTGCTCGCGTCCACCGAGTTGTCACGGCGGTAGCGCGCGCGGCGACGATCAACGACGCGCGCGCATCGCTGAGACAACCGCGTTCGGCACGCTCGCGGCCAGCAATGCCTTCAAGCCATCGACGGACAGGTCGAACTTCACGGCTTTCGCGTCTTTGATCGCCGCGATGAGGTTCTCCTCGCTGAGGCCGGCGCGCTTGAGATCGATCACGTCCTTGTTCGTCATCGGCTTGTCGGCGACTGTGGCCTCGCCTGCGGCTCTCGCCGGCTTGGCCGCCGGCTCGCCGCCGCTGCCCGGCGGCGTGAGATCGGGTAACAAGCCGCCTGATGCGATGAGACTTTGCTGCCGCGCGAACTCCACGTAGCGCGCGATCGAATCGGCGACGCGTGTAATCGGCGGCTGGAAATACTCTTCGTCAGGCGTCTGCTGCAGCGCCTGTGCGTACATCGCTGACGCGCGTTCCAGAAATGTCTTCGCCGCGGCGAGGTCGGCTGCCGCGTACGCCTGCGCCTCGTTCGCCACGCCGATGTTGAACAGGCGATAGGCATCCTTCTTCTTGTCCGACAGCGGCTTCATGCGCTCGAGCTCGTCGGCCATGCGGCTCCACAAACCGGCTTCCGCCAGTTTGTTCTTGTCATCCACGTCGCCGTTCGGGCGGCCGAGCATCACGGTCTGGTTGTACGTATCGAACGTCACCGCCGCCGCCGCGATGCGCGCGCCCTGTGTGATCAGCGTGGCCTCGATGTCGCGTTCCGGGACCACCACACCTGCGGCGTATTCCTGGTCAAAGACCGCGGTGTCTCCCCTTGCCTCGACCAAGGCGTTGGCCTTGACGACCCGGACCTCGGTTTCGACTCTGAGTTCGGCATGCACGGATGTGAAGTACTTGGTTTCGCTCACGTTCTCGTAGACCGGCACGGTGTCCATCTTGCCGGTCTTCTTGTTGAGTTCCTGCTTGGTGCCCGTCTGCTTCATGGCCGACACCACGCGCGATCCTGCCGTTTGTTTGATGTCGAGCCGCGGGATCGTGCAGCGCACAATCGTGTCGGGTTCCGGGCGACCCACTCTGACGCTGGGATCGTTGGTCGCGAGTTTCGCTTCAACGGCTTCGCGGAACCGCGCGGGCAAGCCGGGCCGATCCGTCTGAGAGCTCACTTCGACCTTGAACGAGGTTCCAGACACGACCACCCGCGGCGGCGTCCGGCGCTTCATGACCACCTCGGTCTTGCCCTTCATCAGGCCCTTGCCGAATTGCGCGGCCGCATTCGCCGGGAGCGCGATTGCCACCGCACCTGCGAGCACGATGATTGCCATCGAAGTCCTTCGCCGTAAGATCCTCATGAGCCTGCCCCTCGGGGCGGAGTATACCCACGAACCGGCCGAGTCGTGGCGAAGGTAACGTGGACCTCGGCGCACTGCCCATCGAACGCTATCTCGAGTCGTCGTGACGACGCACTCGCCCCAGTGGTCAGCCCCGGCAGCGGCCGCACGCGGCTCGAGTTTCGCATCCCGGCGCGCGGCCTGACCGGTTTCCGCCAGCAGTTCCTCACGGAAACGCGCGGCACCGGCATGATGAATCACATCTTCCACGGCTGGGAGCCGTGGCACGGCCCGATCGGATACCAGAATCTGCGATTGGTCGCTGGCATTGTGGCCGCCCAACATCCCGTGTGCCGGTGCCAGAAACATCCAGGGACAAAGAGGACCGCGTCGATCCAATTGCCGTGATGCGAGGCGACTACGCGGTCTCCACTTCGACCACAGCCCAATGAGAGCTCGGATCGGGCACCGGTTCGCCGGCTTCGCGAAGGAGCGCGATGTGGGCAGCGATCGCATCCTGGATCAACTGTTCGACTTCCGTGCGAGTACCGGCAACGGCAATGCAACCCGGCAGATCCGGAACCGACGCCCCGAAGCTGGTGGGCCCTTGTTCAATGAGGACTTCGTATTTCATGGCTGACGTTTGCTCCAGTCTAGACCGGCCTGTCGAAAGATACTACGCAGCGTCCCGGTTGGCACATCGTCGTTCGACTGGCCGAAGATCGTCACAACGCCGGGCCGCGACTGATGTGCGAGATGACGATGACTGCCCTTGGTCCGGATCAAGTACCACCCCCGACCCCGCAGGAGTCTCTCAATGTCTCGGACCTTCACAGGACCGGTGTCGAGCAAGATCAATGCCTGTTAGGCTCCGGGGGCCAGCCGACGACGTACGAACTATTTGCAATCTTTAACCAAGCAATTGATGCCAGATTTCTCAACGCTATGAATCCGTCGCGGCCCTATCAATGCGGCGCCCGTCTTGAACCCGCGTCGGGCGCGATCGCCGCGTAGCGGCGGGCCGCGGCGACCGCGCGTGGCGCGAGCGACGGCATGCCTCGGACAGGCGAGCGCGTTTGGCGTTTGCGTGCAGCGCCGGAACTCAAGTTCCGGCCTACGTGCGGAGTGCTACACGCAAACGGAACATGCGCTAGAACGTAAAGCGGATCGCCAGCTGCATGATCCGTTGCCCCGCGGTGCCGAGTGCCTGGCCGAAGCTCGTGTTCGGCGTCAGCACGTTGGTGGTCGTGTTCACGCTGTAGAACGTCGTGTTCACGCTGCTGATGTTGTCCGAATTCAGCAGGTTGAAGGCTTCGAAGATCGGCTGCAGCGCCATCTTGCCCCGGAGCGGAATCGTGCGCGACACGCGAAGGTCGAGCGCGCGGTAGTTCGGCAGGCGGTACTGGTTCCGCGTCGTGCCGGGCGCGAAGTCGTTGCGCGTGTTGCCGTCGCCGTTGAGGTCGACCGCGCCCACGCTCGCAGAGTACGGCTGGCCCGACGCGAGCGTCAGGATCGTGCTGATTGTCCAGTCGCGGGTCAGCAGGCCCAGGACGCCGGTGCCGGTCACGCCGGACGTATCGAACACGCCGCTGAAGACGAAGCGATGGCGCTGATCGGTCACGCCCGGGGCGCGGTCCGCCTCGAAGTTCGCGGGGTTTGACGCGTACTTCGCGTCGTCGCTCGAACTGCCCGGCACGACGGCGGTGGCGTCGGGTACCGTATCGGTGACCTTGCCCACGGTGTACGCCGCACGCGCCGACAAGTGCCTGACCAGACGCCGATTCACTTCAACCGTGACGCCGCTGTAGCGCGATTCGGCCGTGCTCTGGAACGAGATCACGCGCGCGAAGTTCGTGAAAGGCCCGGCCGCAAAGCGGTAATAGGACAGCGCCTGACCCGAACTCACGGTGTAGGTCGTCGTGCTGCTCGCGCCGATGTTGAGGTCGGTGGAGCGTGGCAGCGAACTGCCGGTCACGTGCAGGTAGCTGACCGACACGGTTGTGCCGGCCATGACTTCGTACTCGGCGCCCACGC
>JBKJHW010000062.1:0-8519 GCA_046598935.1 Vicinamibacterales bacterium
TTTGTAGACCGCGCTGCCAGGGCCTGTGAACACGCCGTTTTCCCATGGCGCCTGGCGCTCTTCCCAGAGCGCGGCGTAAATCGTGTTGGCGTTCGTCGGGTCGAACACCAGGTCGGCGCCCCCGGTGTTCGCATCCTTATATAGGACCTTCTGAAAGGATTGCCCTCCGTCGAGCGACCGGAAAATGCCGCGCTCTTCGTTCGGGCCGTACGGGTGCCCGAGCGCGGCGACGAAGAGCCGGTTGGGGTTTGCGGGATCGACGATGATCTGAGGGATTTGCTGGGAGTCGCGGAGGCCGAGATGCGTCCAATTGGCGCCGCCATCGACGGACTTGAACATCCCCATGCCGGTCGAAAGATCAGGGCGATGTAGTCCTTCGCCGCTACCGACGTAAACGATCTTCGGATCTGATGGCGCGATCGCGATTGCGCCGATTGAACCAGTCGGCTGCCCGTCGAAGATCGGCTTCCACGTGCGGCCGTAGTCGGTGGTCTTCCACACGCCGCCGTTCACCGCGCCGATCAGAAACACATTCGGTTGCGCTGGAATGCCGGCCGCGGCTTTCGTGCGGCCGCCGCGGGTCGGGCCGATGTTGCGCCACTGCATCGATTTGGAGAAGAGCGATACGTCGATTCCTGGAGCGGGCGCCGGCGCCGGCGGCTGCGTCTGCCGGGCGGACAGCGCCAACCCGGCAGAAACGAAGATCATCGCAATCGCGGCATGACGAAGCATGCCGAGAGCGTAGCAAAAGTCAGCGACGGGTGAATCGTTGCGACGCGGCCTTCGCCTTCCGCACTCGCCGGCGGCCGATGAACGGGTATACGAACATCCATACGCCGCCGCACCAGAGCAGCACGAGGCCGACCGCGGCCGGGAAGAACAGGCCAAGCTTCACGGCGTCGCCGAAAATCGAACCGTCGTGAATGGACTCGATCCAGTCGGACCGCCGATAGGCGACCTGCAGAATTTCTGCGTTGCCGAGATCGACCTGGGCTTCCCAGTTCGACTTCAACCAGACCTTCACGACGCCTTTATCCGGCCGTACGTCCATGCGATTGACCTGCTGCCAGCCTTCGACGCCGAGCGTCGGATGCGCCTTCAGCGAGGCCATCACTTGTGCCAGATCGATCACCGGTGACTTGACGCTGCCGCGCGTCTCGGCCGGCTGCACCCATGTCCAATGTTTTTTCAACTGCAGCAGCGACCCCGTGACGGCAATGACAATGAGCGGGGCCCCGATGATCGCGCTGATCCAGTAATGAACTTTTCGGTTGAGCACGTTGAGGTGCATGGAGGGGGATGATAACTTGGCGCCATGAAACTGACGAAGGTGCTTTCCAGCCTGACAGTGGCGCTGATCGTTACGACTACTACCGTGGCTAGTTTGATTGCGCATCAATCGACGGCGGCGGACTTCGCGGCGCTGATCGGCTTGTGGCGCGCCGGGAGCGAGGCCGGCGTGGCGACGATCACGATCGACGGTACCGCCGCGCCGAAGCCGAGCGACGAACACGCGGCCCGTTATTTCGGCGCCCAGGGCCCTGCTTTCGTGACCGCGGCGACCACGCCGACATTATTTCCGTTGGCGGCCGCCACATCCGTTAGGGGATTCATCGGTGGACAGCTCACGGTCGAGTTCAAGCTGATCGCCGGGGCCTCCGATCAAACGGCGGGCGTCGCATTCAATATCAAGTCGGATCACTCGTACCTCTACGCGCGCTACAACACCAAGGACGGCAACGTCGCGCTCTGGAAATACGAGAACGGAGCGCGCACGGTGCTCGCGCATGGGGAACTCCACGAACAGCTCCCGTTCGGTGCCTGGCACAGACTGTCGGTCAACGTCGCCGGCCGGAACGTCACGGCCACGGTGAACGATCGTTTCAAGGTCAGCTTCGTGATCGACCGCGACGTCACCGGCGGTGTCGGACTCTGGGCGAAGGCGGATTCAGTGACGACGTTCAGGAACTTCGCGGCAGCGCCACCACGATAATCGCGTTCCCTGCGCCCATGTTCGGCCGTGGGTACTGTTGCACCCTGCGCGCACCAGTGCCACAATCCTGCCGCTCACTTGCTGCGTCCGGAGATCCCTGTGAAAACACTGACTCGAGTTCTGACCGTCGCCATCGCCCTGTCGGCGTTTGGCAGCGCCACTATTTCAGGAACAAGCGGACTTACTTCTTCAGACCAAGGCGGAGCTTCCTCAGCCGGCCTGACCGCGGACGCGTTGAAGCCCATGACCTTCCGCGCCATCGGCCCGACGCTGAACAGCGGCCGCGTTGTGGACGTTGAAATAGATCCGAAAAATCCCAACGTCTGGTACGTCGCCAGCGCATTCGGCGGCGTCTGGAAGACCGTCAATCGCGGCATCACGTTCGACCCGATCTTCAACGATCATCACTTCACGACCTGCTGTGTCGTCGTCGATCCCAGGGATTCGAACATCGTTTGGGTCGGCACCGGCGAGAACGCCAGCCAGCGTTCAGCGCACTTCGGTGACGGCGTCTACAAATCCACCGACGCCGGCAAGACCTTCAAGAACATGGGGCTCCAGACGTCGGAGCATATCGGCAAGATCATTGTCGATCCCCGCAACTCGAACACCGTGTGGGTCGCCTCGCAGGGCCCCCTCTTTTCCGAAGGTGGCGAGCGCAGTCTCTACAAAACGACCGACGGCGGCCTCACGTGGACCGCGTCGCTCACGATCAGCAAGGACACCGGCGTGAGCGATGTGATTTTTGATCCGACCAATGCGGACATCCTCTACGCCTCGACGTACCAGCGTCGTCGTCACGTCGGCCAGATGGTTGGCGGGGGACCGGAGGGAGGCATCTGGAAGACGATGAACGGCGGCAGGAACTGGACGAAGCTCAGTAACGGCCTGCCCAAGGGCGATGTCGGGCGCATTGCGCTCGCGATCGATCCGCGCGGTCTGATCACGGCGGCAGCGCCCGCGGCTGACGGTAAGCGAGCGGCGGCGGAACGCCGCGGAGCGATCGTGTACGCGATCGTTTACGCGAAGGCCGACGAGCGCGGTTTCTACCGCAGCGTTGACGGCGGCCTGAAGTGGGAGAAGGTGAGCAGCTACACCGGCGGTGGTGCGGCGTACTACGCGGAGATGTTCGTCGACCCGCATCGGCTCGACACGATCTGGTCCGTGAACACGCCGCTCGAATGGAGCCGCGATGGCGGCAAGACGTTCGCGGCGGTTCCCAACATGAACAAGGTGCTGTTCGGCGGCGCCCGCGCCGGCGGTCCCGTGAACACCGCGCAGCAACAGTACGTGCACGTCGACTTTCACGACGTGACGTTCGATCCGACCAACCCCGACCACATCCTCGCGTCGAGTGACGGCGGCGTGCACGAAAGTTATGACGGCGGCGGCCACTGGCGCGCGTTCATGAACCTCCCGCTCAACCAGTTCTACAAGATTGCCGTCGACGACGCGAAACCGTTCTACCGCGTGTGCGGCGGCACGCAGGACAACTTCTCGGTGTGCGGTCCGTCACGCACGGACAAGCGGTGGGGCATCCGCCTCAGCGAGTGGTTCTATGTGAGCAGCGGCGACGGCTTCCAGCCGCGCGTCGACCCGATCGACCAGAACATCATTTACGGCACGTCGCAGGGCGGCAACATTGTCCGCAACGATCTGCGGACAGGCACCAGCCGCGGCATCAAGCCGCGCCAGGGCGGGCCAGGCGCTGGCGGACCAGCCGGCGCTGGACGAGGGGCAGGCGGCGGGCGAGGCACTGCGCCGGACCCGAACGCGGACCGGTCCAACTGGGACGCGCCCTACATCATCAGTCCGCACTCGCCGACGCGTCTCTACTGGGCCAACCAGTTCGTGTGGCGCAGCGACGACCGCGGCGATTCGTGGGACAAGGTCAGCCCGGACCTGACGCGCAATCTCGACTGGCGCGCGTTGCCGATCATGGGCAAGGTCCAGGACCTTGACGCGATTTCTCTGCACGAATCGACGACGGACATCTCGAACGTCGTCGCGATCGACGAATCGCCGCTCTTCGAAGGCCTGATCTACGCCGGCACCGACGACGGGCTGCTGCAGACGACGGAAGACGGCGGCAAGAACTGGCGCAAGGTCGAGGATTTTCCGGGCGTGCCGAAGCACTCGTACGTGAGCGACGTCTTTGCGTCGCCCCGCGATGCGAATGTCGTGTTCGTCGCGCTCAACGACTGGCAGCGCGGCAACTACGCACCGTACATCATGAAGAGCACCGACCGCGGCCGTACCTTCACGTCGATCACGGCCAATCTGCCGGCGAAACATGACGTGTGGGGCATCATCCAGGACCACATCAACGGCGACCTGCTCTTTGCGGGCACCGAGTTCGGCGCGTTCACGAGCGTCGACGGCGGCAAGTCGTGGATCATGCTCACCGGCAACATGCCGAAGGTGCAGGTCCGCGATATCCAGGTGCAGAAAACCTACAGCGACCTGATCCTCGGCACCTTCGGTCGCGGCTTCTGGATCCTCGACGACTACAGCGCCCTTCGCGGTATCACGGCGCAGGGCCTGGCGGAAGAAGCCAGGCTCTACCCGACGCGCCAAGTCGTGCAGCTTTACAACGTGACCGGCGAGTCGCAGCAGAGCGAGCCGATGTGGTCCGCTCCGAACCCCGAAATGGGCGCGACGATGACGTACAGCGTCGGCAAAGACATCGGCGCGGATGCGAAGCTGGTGATTACCTTTACGGACGGCTCCGACCGCCAGATCCGCCGCATGGATGCTCCGAAGACGCTCGGCCTCAACCGCGTGACGTGGAATCTGCGCGCCGATCCGGAGCCGCCGCCGCCTCCGTCGGGACGTCAGGGCGGAGGAGCGGCCCCGGCGGGACGCGGCGCCGGGCCGGCGGGCGCACCGCCGGCATTCCAGGGACGCGGAGCTGGCGCAGGCGGCGCCGCGGCCGTGGTTCCGGGCCGCTACACAGCGACGCTTGGCAAACAGGTCGGTGAAACGGTCACGCCGTACGGCGCGGGTGTGTCGTTTGTCGTGAAGGCTGTCGAGCGGTAGGTCTCAGAGCTGCTCGCCCTTTTTTCGGGCGGCGCCCGGCGCTAGCGAATCGCGAGGCTTCGAACGAGCGAGAGCAGCATGTTGATCGCGACGCTGTTGTGTCCGCCCTGCGGCACGATGACGTCCGCGTATCGCTTCGACGGCTCCACGAATTCAAGATGCATCGGTTTGACGGTATTCAGATACTGATCGATCACAGAATCCACCGTGCGTCCGCGCTCGGTGATATCTCGCTGCAGCCGGCGAATAAATCTCGTGTCATCATCGGCATCGACGAAGACCTTGACGTCCATCAGCGCGCGCAGCGGCGCGTCTGCAAAAATCAGGATGCCCTCGACAATGATGGCCGTGCGCGACGGCACCGGCGACGACGCGGAGACTCGTGCGTGGCGGGCGAAGTCGTAGATCGGGACATCGACGCTCTGTCCGGCCTTCAATGCCTCGACGTGACGGACGAGCAGGTCTGTTTCGAGCGATCCCGGATGGTCGTAGTTCAGGGCCGCCCGCTCCTCGAGGCGCAGCTCGGGATGGTCCCGGTAGTAGCGGTCGTGCTCGAGGACGCTGACGTGCGCGTCTCCCAGGTTCTCGACGATTTTTTGAACGACTGTGGTCTTACCGGAGCCGGAGCCGCCTGCGACGCCGATGATGATGGGAGCCTGGGAGAAAGACATCACATATAAGATACCGGCAAACACGGGACGGGAGCTGAAATGGAACTGGGACTGAAGGGCAAAGTTGCGATGGTCGCCGGCGCGAGCAAGGGACTCGGCTATGCGGTGGCGCGCGGGCTCGCGGGCGAAGGCGTGAAGGTGTCGATGGCGTCGCGCGACGACGCGAAGATCCAGGACGCGGCGAAGCGCGTCGCCGCGGAGACGTCCAGCGAGACGCTCGGATGCGCCGTGGATGTGCGATCAGCGGAATCCATCCAGCTGTGGTTTGACGCGACGGTCTCGAGGTTTGGCGGCGTCGACCTCCTCTACGTGAACTCGGGCGGGCCGCCCGCCGGATCAGCACTTTCATTCGATGACGCGGCGTGGGTGTCTGCGTTTGAATTGATGGTGCTCAGCTCCGTGCGCATGGCGCGGCTCGCGGTGCCGTCGATGAAATCGCGCGGCGGCGGTGCGATTGTCATTGGCACTTCGACCGCGGTTCAGGAACCCGTGCCGAACCTCGCACTCTCAAACTGCGTGCGCGCTTCGGTTGCGGCGCTGTCGAAGACGTTGTCGAACGAGCTCGCGGCTGACGGCATTCGCGTCAACCAGTTGTTGCCCGGCCGCGTCGCGACGGATCGGCTCGTCGAGCTCGACACGATTCGCGCGAAGAGCACGAATGCGTCCGTGGATGAGGTCAAGGCCGGTCACGAGAAGAATATTCCGCTCGGCCGGTACGGCGTGCCGTCCGAGTTTGGCAGCGCGGCGGTGTTCCTGTTTTCCAATGCGTCGAGCTACATTACGGGAGCTTCGCTCCAAGTTGATGGTGGCTTGATAAAGCACGTTTTCTAAAAGGCAGAAGGCAGAAGGCAGAAGGCAGAAGTTACATGGCGCGCTATAAGTTCGGACCGTTCCTTCTCGATCAGCGGGCGTACCTCTTGACGGGGACCGCCGGCACGGTGGAGCTGTCGCCGAAGGCCATCGACTTGTTGCTGCTGCTCGTCAACGAGCCGGGCGTGCTGTTCACAAAAGATGGGATTTTCGATCGGCTGTGGCCGGACGTGACGGTGACTGACAACGCGCTCACGCAGGTGGTTTCGGAACTGCGCCAGGCGCTCGGCGACAAGCCGGGCGCACCGCAATTCATCGAGACGGTCGCGCGTCGCGGCTATCGCTGGATCGCGGCCGTGGAAGTTGAGGCCCCGGCATCTTCGGCCGAGGCCCAGAGCGGGAAGGCGCAGCATCTGACGCTCGAGGGCCCGCACGCGCAGGCGGCGCATCTGCAGAGCGCGATTGTCACGGCGCTGATGGCGGGTCTTCGCGTCACGATCGCGGCGACGTCAACGCAGCCGGGCGCGACGCGCGAGACGTCAAGCCTGGAAGCGCACAGGCTGACCTCCGACGGCCGCGTGAAGCTCGAAACGCTCGAGCCGCAGTCGATCCAGAGCGCCGTCGCCGATTTCACGCGCGCGATCGCCCTCGACCCGTCGTACACGGCGGCGCACATCGGCCTCGCGCATGCGCGGTTCTGGATGTTCCAGGCGACGCGCGCGCGCAATCGCCCCGATCGCGCCGAGCTCAACGCCGCGATTGCGCACGCCGAACGCGCGGCCGCGCTCGATCCGGCGTCGCCGGAGCCGCACGCGGCGCTCGCGTTCTTTCTGTCCATGACGCCTCGCCATGAGGATGCCCGGCGCGAAGGCCAGCTGGCGGTTTCGATGGAGCCGGGAAACTGGCGTTATCAATTTCAGCTCGGCGTCGCCGTGTGGGGCAGCGAGAGGCTGGAGTGTCTCTCGGGCGTGATGCGGCAGTTTCCGGCGCTGACGCACGCGCACTTCGCCGCGGCCATGGTGCATATCGCGCGCAACGATCTTGTCGCTGCCGATGCGATTCTCGACGAGGGGCTCGAGACGCAGCGTCATACGGCGTCCGACCGGTTGCCCGGCCGCGGCCTCCACTGGCTGCGCGGCCTGATCGCGTTTCGCCGCACTGATGCCGCCGCGGCAAAACGCCTGTTTGCCGCAGAGCTCGCCGCCGACGGCGACGATCTCTTCGCGGCCGAGTTTGCGATGGACGCGGAGAGCGCGACGGGTTTTGTCAGTTTGGAAGAGGGCGACGCGGCCGGCGCGGCCGCGTCGTTCAGCCGCGCGCTCGAGCGCGTCCCCGATCATGCGCGCTCGTGGGCAGGTCTCGCCGCGGCGCGCGCGCGCCTCGGCGAGACCCGCCTGGCACGCGAGGCGCGCCATCGGGCCGAAGACGCTCGGCGCGACCTCGCCGCGCACGGCAGGGAAGCCGAGGCGGCGATGGCCGCCGCTTTGGCGCACACGCTCGACGGTGATCTCGCCGCAGCATGCGGCGAGATCAGCCGGCTGCTCGACAACTCACCCCCGGGCTTGCCCGGCTGGACCACCCCGGTCGAGCCCTGGCTGCGTGCGCACCTCGACCGCCCCGACGTCCAGGCGCTCCTCAAGCGCCTGGCCGAGCGGGCGAGCTAGGAAATAAACGACATCAAATAAACGACATCGGGTGTCGTTTTCCTAGAAACGACACCCGACGTCGTTTTTTTGGCGGGGGGCTCGTTTCAGGCTTTGATCACCCGGCCCTCACGACGGCATCGGCACCCGTCGCCTACTCTCATGGCGGAGGTAATTCTTTATGGGTCGTCTTGCCAAGGTCGTCATCGCCGCCGGGTTCGCCGCAACCGTAGTTACGCCGGCGGTCGCCACGGCCCAACCGGGCGACCGGGCCGCCACCGCGCTGTTTGTCGGCCCCACCGGTCGGGTCCAGCCGAAAGGGGAGGGCTACTTCAAGGCCGTCGGCATCAGTGTGCCGGTCCT
>JBKJHW010000040.1:0-56678 GCA_046598935.1 Vicinamibacterales bacterium
CGAAGGCACCTATAAGCTCGATGTTGCCGTGCACAAGAAGGACGGCGCGCCGTACGACTACCACCGCCTGCTCTACACGTTCCGTGTGAAGTCCCGCACCAAAGACGCCGGCATCTATCGCCCGCGCCATCACTGGAAGTTCTCGGATACCGCCAAACTCACGCGGAAAACCGACTGATCGCCGTGGCCGTCCTTGCGCTGGAGGGAGGTCAAGCGTTCGCCGCGGCACTTCGCCGCGCGGGTAAGAGCGTCGTTTTCACGAACGGCGTTTACGATCTGCTGCATCCCGGCCACGTTCGATATCTGAAGGCGGCCCGCGCGCTCGGCGACGCCCTCCTCGTCGGCGTCAATTCAGACCGGTCGGTTCGCACGATCAAGGGACCGACGCGCCCAATCACCAATGAGAACGAGCGCGCCGAGATTCTGGCTGCGCTGGCGTGCGTCGACGCGGCGGTCATCTTCGACGAAGACACACCGGCAGACATCATCAAGGCAATCCAGCCGGATGTGCTGGTCAAAGGCGCGGACTGGGCCGCCGACGCAATCGTCGGCCGCGAGACGGTTGAAGCTCGCGGTGGGCGTGTCGTTCGAATGCCGATTGAAGAAGGCTGGTCGACGACCGGGATCATTGCGCGAATCGGCCGTCGGTAGCGGTACGATCAAGGTTTGCTCCACCCGTCGGGATCGCTCGCCTTCAGAACGCTGCTGAAATCATCTGCGGCAGGGAGCGGTCTGTCTCGAACCGCCCCATCCGTTTCCGGATTGACCCCTGCGGCCGCGGCCTACTTTGCTGCGATGGCCTCGCTTGATGGTCCGGTGTTTCTCGTTGTCCCCGCCGACGTCGACGTTGAGCAATTTGTGTCTGACACCCGATTTTTTGTCGGCGCACTGCAGGGCTTGAGCGACGCGTCGGCCGGCGACCAGGTCCTGGCTTTTCCGTCCCAGGAAGTCGACCCGTATCGCGGCCTGACGCCGCATCTCGAGGTCGCTTCCGCGCGCGCGCGCGCCCTGTTCGCGCTTGCCGCGCGAAACGCGCGAGTCGTGATCGCGTCATCCCGCGCGCTCATTCCCAGGCTCAGCGCGCCGGACCGGCTCGCTTCCGCCGGCGGCGTCCTTCGGCCCGGCGATGAAATCGCACCCGGCGACCTCGGCGCGCGGCTCGCGCGCGCAGGTTTCACGCCGCAGGATCCTGTGGACGAGCACGGTGAGTTTTTTGTGCGCGGCGGTGTCGTCGACATTTACCCGGCCTCGGAAGCGCAGCCGGTTCGCCTCGAATTCATCGGCGACACGATCGAGTCGCTACGGCGCTATGACGCCGCTACGCAACGTTCGCTCCTGGCGCTCGATCAGATTCCAATCATTCCTCAGCGCGAGTTGCTCGAGGATCCATCGGCGCCGGACGATCCGACGCGGTTCGACCGCAGCTCCCATGTGATTGACTACGTCCGGCTGGCGGGCGCGCAGGTGCTCACCTTCGAGATCGACGATATCGAACTGCGCGGTCTGGAGCTGGAAGACCAGTGGCGTAAAAGCTCCGAGATCGTGCAAGAGCGCGAACGGACTGAGCAAGAGGCGGTCGGCCGAGGCCGTCAGGCGCCGCCGCTCGAAACACTCGCGCTGCCGTGGACCACGATCGGGCCTTGGCTGAAATCCGGCCGGCACATCACACAACTCGCGCTAGACGATGTCCTGCAACCCACTCAGGATGGCGTCGCCGCCGGCACCACGCATGTCTCGTGCCAGCCGGCGCCGGAATTCAAAGGCCGTATCGCCGACTGGGTCGACGAAATCCGCGCCGCTCGCAGCCGCAACGAGACGATCGTGTTCGTCGCCGCGAGCTCGGGCCGCGCGGAACGCACAATCGAGCTGCTCGCCGACTATGAGATTCGCGCGCGCGCCGTCGGCGAATCAGACGACCTGTTCGCGACGGCGGTGCTCGTCACGACGGGTCATCTGTCGAAGGGCTTCAAGTTGCCGGCTGCGGCGCTACAGATTTACAGCGAGTCGGATCTGTTCGACGAAGACCGCCGCGGGCACGAACGCCGGAAATCGGCGACCAGCACATTTCTCTCGGACTTCCGCGACCTCAAGATCGGCGACCTCGTCGTGCATGTCGACAACGGCATCGGCCGATTCGTGGGCCTGAAGCAGATCGTCATGGGCGGTCCAGGTTCCGACACGCACGAGTTCATGGAGCTGCGCTACGCGGGCGAGGACAAGCTGTTTGTCCCCGTCGAACGGCTCGACCTCGTCCAGAAGTACACCGGCGGCTCAACGCCGGCGCTCGACAAACTCGGCGGCACCACCTGGGAAAAAGCCAAAACGCGCGTCAAGAAGGCGATGCGCGATATGGCGGAAGAGCTGCTCAAGCTCTACGCCGCCCGCAAGGCGACCGGGGGCTACGCATTCAGCGCCGACACGCATTGGCAGCAGGAGTTCAACGACGCGTTCGAACACGATCTGACACCCGACCAGAAATCCGCGACGGCCGACATCACGCGCGACATGGAAGCCAACATTGCGATGGATCGCCTGCTCTGCGGGGACGTCGGCTACGGCAAGACGGAAGTCGCCATGCGCGCGGCCTTCAAAGCTGTGATGGACGGAAAGCAGGTCGCCTTCCTGGCGCCGACCACGGTGCTCGCCTTCCAGCACGAGAGGACACTGCGGGAGCGTTTTGCCGGATTCCCGGTCCGCACCGACGTCGTCAGCCGGTTTCGATCGAAGCAGGAACAGAAAGAGATCCTCGCGAAGCTCGCCGCCGGCCAGCTCGACATCATCGTCGGTACGCACCGCATCCTGTCGAAAGACGTGGTGTTCAAGGATCTCGGTCTGCTCGTTGTCGATGAGGAACAGCGATTTGGCGTTTCGCACAAGGAGCGCATCAAACAGATGCGCAAACGCGTCGATGTCCTGACGATGACCGCGACGCCGATTCCGCGAACGCTGAATATGTCGCTTGCGGGGATTCGCGACATGTCGGTCATCGAGACACCGCCGCGCGACCGTCTCTCGATCCAGACACACGTCGTTCGTTTCGATCAGGACGTGATCCAGAAAGCGATCGGCACGGAGCTCGAGCGCGGCGGCCAGGTATTCTTCGTGCACAACCGCGTCGAATCGATTTTCTCGATCGCGAACCTCATCACGCGGCTTGTGCCGAACGCGCGCGTGGCCGTCGGGCACGGTCAGATGGGCGACGATGACCTCGAGGCCGTGATGGTGGATTTCGTCGCGAAGAAGTTCGACATTCTGGTCGCGACGACGATCATCGAGAACGGTCTCGACATACCGAACGCGAACACCATCATCGTTAATCGAGCGGATCGGTACGGCCTGGCGCAGCTGTACCAGTTGCGCGGCCGAGTCGGCCGGTCCGACAGGCGTGCCTACGCCTATCTGCTTGTGCCGCCTGATGAAACGCTGTCGCCGATTTCGCGCAGGCGGCTTGCCGCGATCCGCGAGTTCAGTGATCTTGGCAGCGGCTTCCGTATTGCGGCGCTGGATCTCGAGATTCGCGGCGCCGGCAATCTTCTTGGCGGCGAGCAGAGCGGCCACATTGAGGCGGTCGGCTTCGACATGTACATGAAGCTGCTCGAAGACACGATCAAGCAATTGAAGGGCGAGGACCTTGATGACGAGCGCCGGGCGACGGTGAATCTGCGCCTGGACTTCAAGATCGAAGAGACCGTGATCGGCGACATGAACCAGCGGCTGTCCGTGTATCGGCGGATGGCCGGTGTGCGATCCATCGAAGAGCTCGATCGGCTGGTCGAGGAACTGCGCGACCGGTACGGCGCGCCGACCGATTCGATCCTCAATCTGGCTGAGTTCGCGCGTATTCGGGTGATGGCCGACACGATCGGGCTCGACAGCATCGAGCGCGAAGGCAAGGTTGTGATGCTCAAGTTCAGGGCGGATGCCAAGCTCGACCCGGTCTGGCTGTTCAAGCTCGTCAAAGAGCGCGGCGATCTCCTTCTTCTGCCGCCGGCCATCCTGAAGCTCGAGCTGACGAAACCTTCGGAACCGCCGCAAAGGGGCACGGCCTCCCAGGTTGTGGCGAAGTCTAAGAAGAGACCGGTTTCCACCACCTCGTCGTGGTGGACGGCCCGGGCGAAGGCCGGGGAAGTGACCCCGGGTTTCAGCCGGGAGGTCATTTTGGCTCCCGGTGCCCTCGATCCGCGGGCGGCTGACGGGTTGTTCGAGCGGTTGGGCGATGTGCTGACGGCTTTAAGTAACGGGATTCAGGCCAAATAGCCGCGCCCGGCGCTCAGGTGGCGCCGGGTCGTCTCGGCAAGCTAACATCGCTTGGATAAGCTAGGCGAACATCGCTTGGATAAGCCAAGCTAACATATTGACCAGTAGGAACTTACAGATGAAAACCTCAATGATTTTTGTCGCCGCAATCGTTCTGGCCGCCATCGCTCAGCCGCTTGCGCAGACACCGGCTCCAGCCGCGGTGCAGTCCGGTGGCGTCATCCTCGAGCAGGTTCTCGTCAAGGTCAACGGCGAGATCTTCACCAAGACCGAGCTCGAGGCAAAGCAGATTGCCGCGCTTCGGGAGCAGAATCGCCAGGTCAACAACCCGGCCGACCTGAAAAATGACGCCGCGCTCAAAGCGCTGCTGCTCGAGGTGACGCCGACGCTCCTCGTCGACGCGATCGATGAGCTGCTCATCGTGCAGCGCGGCCGTGAGCTGGGCCTGACGCCGACTGCTGCTCAGCTCACCGACGCCGCGGACCGGATCAAGAAGCAGAACAACATCGCCAACGATGCGCAGTTCCGTGCCGCGCTGGTTGAATCGGGGATGTCGTACGAAGAGTTCGAAAAAAATCTCGAGAAACAGTACGTCGTTGCGCGCGTGCAGCAGCAGGAGATCATGCCGCGCGTGCAACTAACGGAGGAAGAATCGAAAGAGTATTACCGCACGCACACCAAGGAATTCGAGAAGCCCGCGACCATCACGATTCGCGACATCTTTGTGTCGGTGCCGACGACGGCCGCCGGCGTGAATGTCGCCGCGGACGATGAGGCTGCGAAGAAGGTGGCGGATATTCGCGCGCGCGCGGTGAACGGCGAGGACTTTACCAAGCTGGTCGCCGAGGTTTCGGAATCGCCGTCGAAGGCGAATGGCGGATTGATCGGGCCGATCAATGTCTCGGAGCTTGCGCCGCAGGTGCGCACGATTATCGACAAACTCAAGGTCGGCGAAGTGTCCGAGCCGGTCCGGACGCCGAACGGCTATCAGCTGATCAAGCTGGAAACGCGAAGCGAAGCGGCGCCGGAGGCGTTCGAAGCCGTGCGCGACCAGATCGCCGAGAAGGTCGGATCCTCGCGCATGGATGGCGAGCAGAAAAAGTACATCGAGAAGCTGCGCGCGCAGGCGATCATCGAGTGGAAGAACGACGACCTGAAGAGGATGTACGAACAGAAGATGGCGGCCAAGTCGCCCGAGGGTCAGTGATCCAGTGGTACGCCGTGTGGACTCGCTCGCGTCACGAGCAGGTCGTACGCGAGCAACTGGCCCGCAAGGGCATGGACGCGTTTCTCCCGACGATCAAGAAGTGGAGCCGCTGGAAAGACCGCAGGAAGCAGATTGATTGGCCGCTCTTCCCCGGCTACTGCTTCGCGAAATTTTCACTCAACGATCGTCTCGCCGTCCTGAAGTCGTCCGGCGTCGTCAGCATCGTGTCGTTCAACGGCGAGATGGCGCCGATTCCCGAGCACGAGATCGACAGCATTCGCACGCTGATCGAAACAGACCTCCAGTTCGATCCCTGCCCGATGATCAAGGAGGGCGAGATGGTCGAAGTTGTTCACGGCCCGCTTCGCGGGGTCGTTGGCCGCCTGGTTCGCAAGGGCGCGCACGCACGGCTCTTTTTGTCTGTCGAATTGATTGGACAGGGCGTGTCGGTTGAAGTGGATGCTGCCGACGTCAAGCCCTACTAAGTGCCAGAGTTCCAAAGTTCCTGAGTAAGAGTTCCAAGGTTCCAGAGTGCCACGATGAAGATTGGACAAATCACACTCGCGCATCCGGTTGCGCTCGCGCCAATGGCGGGCATGACAGACACTGCGTTTCGCCGGTTGGTGAAGCGTCGTGGCGGGTGCGGTTTGGTCGTCACCGAAATGGTCAGCTCTGAAGGACTGGTTCGCGGCATCGACCGCACGCTCGAGTACGCGGAGTACACGGAAGAAGAACGGCCCGTGTCGATCCAGATCTTTGGCGGCGATCCGTCGAAGATGGCCGATGCCGCGCAGATCGTCGAGGGCATGGGCGCCGACATCGTGGACATCAACATGGGATGTCCCGTGCAGAAGATCGCCAAGCACAACGTCGGATGCAGTTTGATGCGCGAGCCCAAGCATGCCGCGGATGTCGTGCGCGCGATGGCGAAGGCCGTGCGCATTCCGGTGACCGTGAAGATGCGCGCCGGCTGGAACGAGCACGAAATGAATGCGCCGTTGCTCGCGAAGATGGTCGAGGACGCTGGTGCCGCGGCGATCGCCGTCCACGGGCGTACAGCCGCGCAGTCGTACTCGGGCGAATCCGATTGGGATTTCATTTCCAGAGTCGCCAGGGGGGTGTCGATCCCCGTGTTCGGCTCAGGAGACTGCGTCGAGCCGGATCAGGTGATTTCGCGCCTGGCACATCAGAATGTCGGCGGAGTGCTCGTCGGGCGCGGCGCGCTCAGGAATCCGTGGATCTTTCGACAGGCCGCGGATCTCGCGGCCGGTCGCGTCGCGACGCCGGTCACGCTGCAGGACCGCGGCGAGTTTCTGCTCGAGTACCTGGACCTCCTGATGACCGAACGCCTGAACGAAGCGCACGGCTTCCGGCACGCCGCGCCAGGCTACGACCCACAGGAACCGGCCAAAGGCCGCGCCAAGTGGGTCATCAATAAATTGAGAGCCCTAAACTCCTGGTATACAAAGGGCCTGATCGGGGGATCTCAGTTGCGCGTCGCCATCAACAGCTGCGAGACAATTGATAGCTTAAGACTGACTATTGTCGACTTCTTTGGCATCCAGCCAAAAACAACTAGCGTCCAGGATCAGCGTCCGCTCGCAGTATTGCCAGAAAAGACGGCCTAACCCCGCGTGCAGCGGGTGCTCCAGGTATGCCAGAAGCCCATCTGCATCGTTGAATTCAACTACGCTGACATAAGAATAGGTTTTATCACCTATTATCGCCTCGTATCCAGCACCCACTAGCTGGCGCTCTGCCACCATCGACCGAACCACCGAAGGAATCTGCTTGAACGCGATCTTCATCGTGTTCAGAAAATTTTCCCGGTCCCCTTCGGTGATCGTCGCCTTGGGTTCGAACAAGACGACGTGGGCGATCATTCTTTCGGGCCGCGCTTAGGTCCCATCGGGCCTCGCGGTCCTCGCGCCGGTCCACTACCGAACCGTTTCGGTCCGCCGAACGATTTACCGCCGCCAAACTTCTTAGGCCCGCCGAAAGACTTTCCGGCGCCGAACGGTTTTGGCGCGCCGAATTTCTTCGGCCCGAATGACGGCTTGCGGTCCGGATCAAATGGTTTGCGATCACCAAACGGTTTCTTGTCGCCAAACGGCTTCCGTTCACCGAACGGCTTGCGCTCGCCGAAGGATTTCCGCTCTCCGGCGGCTGGCTTGCGATCGCTGAACGGTTTGCGCTCACCGAAAGACTTGCGCTCGCCATCGAACGGCTTGCGGTCTCCGAAAGGCTTTCGTTCGCCGGACGGTTTTCGCTCGCCGAATGATTTTCGCTCGCCATCGAACGGCTTGCGGTCTCCGTACGGTTTTCGGTCCCCAAAAGGCTTTTTGTCGGCGTAGGGCTTTCGATCGGCGAACGGCTTCCGCTCGGCAAAGGGCTTGCGCGCAGCGAACGGCGGCTTCTCCGCAGGTGTTTCCGATGACGGCGCTCCCTCGCCTGGCTTGCTGAAGGCGCGCTCCTTGAAGCGCGCGCGCCGCACGTCTCGCGGGATGTCGTACTTCGCACGCGGGTCTTTGTGATCACCGCCCGGGCGCCAGTCTGCCTTGCGCTCGCGGCGCACGTCATCTTTGCCGAGACCGGCAGCCAGCGCTTCGTCGCGCGATCCGAAAAAGCGCGAACCGTCGAACCATTTGATCTCGGCGTCCGGCTGCGTGCGCTGCAACTGGTGCAGCGTCGTTTCCAGCATGGCCTTGTCGCTCGATCGAAATGACGTCGGCACGTCGCCCGACACGATTACCCAGTATTTTCCTGCTCTCGCCATAGTTGTCTCGTGTTCTCAGTATCGCTTCGCTCAAGCTATTTATCGCTTCGCTCAAGCTATTTATCGCTCCGCTCAAGCCGCTTCAGTTTCTCGATCAGCGTCGTGCGTTTCAGGCCGAGAAGTTCGGCCGCCTGACGTTTGTTGCCACGTGTTTTCGTGAGCGCCTGCCGGATGCGGGCATGCTCGTATCGCGACACCTCGTCGCCCAGAAGCACGCCCGCCTCGGGCAGCTCGAGCTCATCGGCAGGCCGAAGCGACGTGATCTGGCGGATCTCTTCCGAAAGATCCGCTGCTTCGATCTGCGAGCGCCCCGGCGACAACGCGAACGCGCGCTCGATCACGTTTTCCAGCTGGCGCACATTACCGGGCCAGTCGAACGACATCAGCGCCTGCTGCGCTTCCTGCGCAAGCGACACGCGTCCTCGCGCAGGCGACGCGTCTTTGGAGAACTTCTCCAGGAAGTGCTGCGCCAGAAGCGGAATGTCGGCGCGCCGCTCGCGCAGCGACGGCACGTGCACGGGAATGACGTTCAACCGATAGTACAGATCTTCCCGGAACGTGCCGGCGTCGACCATCTTTTTAAAATCGGAATTCGTCGCGGCGATCACGCGCACGTCGACTTTGACTGTCTGCGAATCGCCAACGCGTTCGAACTCGCGCGACTGCAGCACGCGCAGGAGCTTCGCCTGGAGCGCCGGGCTCATGGTCCCGACTTCATCGAGGAACAATGTCCCGCGATGCGCCTGCTCGAGACGGCCCTGCCGATTGGCGACGGCGCCCGTAAACGCGCCGCGCACGTGACCGAACAACTCCGCTTCGAGCAGCGTCTCCGGAATCGCGCTGCAATTGATCGCCACGAAACGCTGCCCGCGGCGCGGGCTCGCATCGTGAAGACCGCGCGCGGCCAATTCTTTTCCCGTGCCGGTATCTCCCGTGATCAGCACAGTGCTTGCCGTCGCAGCGACGGTTTCGAGCAGCTCGAAAAGACGCATCATGACCGGCGTGCGGCCGATCATCCCGTCGATCCGATATCGATCGCGCAGTTGCGCGCGCAGATACGCGTTCTCCGAACGAAGCCGCCGCCGCTCAATGGCCGTGTTGAGCTCGTGACGCAGCTCCTCGAACTGGAACGGCTTCGTGATGAAGCCTTCGGCGCCGAGCCGCGTGACCTCCACGGCTTCGCGCACTGTGGCGAAGCCGGTGATGACGATGGCGATGATGTCGGGGTAGCGGGTGAGGGCTTCGTCAAGAAGCTGACGGCCGTCGATGCCCGGCATCCGCAAATCCGTGATGAGAATGTCGAAGGCGAACTCCGCGAGACGTTCGAGCGCCGCTTCGCCCGTTGCCGCCTGCTCGACCCGAAACCCCTGCTCGCCAAGCTGTTCCGCGATCGCCGAACGGAACCCCTCCTCATCGTCTACCAGCAGCAGGTGGGTGGGATTCTCGGCTGCTGGCATGGGGCTGACGACATTTTGACACATCACACACCGCCTAGCCGGCTCGGCACACCGCCTAGCCGGCTCGGCCCATCGCCTGGGTCGGCTCGGCCCATCGCCTGGGTCGGCTCGGCGCGGTCTACAGGCGCCGCGTCTATAGGAGCTTCGCGCGCGGGCCGATAGTTTGGGCGAATATGAACCTCGTCGAGCGAAAAACAGTCTCCATTCCCAGAGCCTGTGAATTGGTGAGCGTCAGCCGCCGAACCATCTACAACTGGATTGCGAGCGGGAAGATCCAGTACGTGCGAACGGCCGGCGGATCCGTGCGGATCTTCGCCGACACGCTGTGGCGCGAGCCTGGTGCTGTTTCTTCTGAGGGACAGGAACTTGAACGACGACATCACGCGGCAGTTCCACCAACTGAACAATCAACTGGGCGTCATCCTGGCGAACGCCGAATTGCTTGAACAACGCCTGACCGACCCCACCCACAAGGCGCGCGCAGGTCAGGTGGTGGCCGGAACTCTGGAAGCGATTGCCACAACCAGGAAAATTAGACTAATGACGTCAGAGCAATGACCGTTCCGCGATGACAATGTCAAACGGTTGACTACTAAAATCGCATGGTTCGGCACGCAGTTGCACACTTTTGCACGGTTCTACACGGCCTTAAGTTGCTTATTCCAGAAGGCTTAACCATCAAAATCAGGCTGTCCAGACAATAGGCCAATTTTCGTCATATCTTCGCTAATCGAATTGGCAAGAAGGTTGCGATAGAGGGCGGCATGCAGACCACTCCACTCGCCGCCGCTCAATACGACCGCGTCGTCGCCACCATCCCGTTTGTGGAGTCGCTCGCCCGTCGCATGGCATCCACCATGCCGCATTCCATCGATCTTGGGGATCTCGTGCAAGACGGAGTGCTCGGTCTCATCGACGCCGCCAACCGATTTGATGAGGGCCGCGGCATCAAGTTCGAGACGTTCGCTGAACGGCGCGTCCGCGGCGCGATGATTGATGCGCTGCGCCGGGACGCCTGGCCACGGGGGGTTCGCCGTGTGCGGCGCGAACTCGAAGCCGCGCGGGAACAGCTGCGCCGCGAGCTGGGCGGCGAGCCCACGCTTGCCGACCTTGCGAAGCGCGTCGGCCTTGACGTTCACCGTCTCGAACGCACGATCGTGCGGATCAACACGATCGAGTCCACCTCGGCGATTGCCAACGTAGACACCATTGATCAGTCGACCTTGCCGGCGGTGCTGGTGCCGAGCGAGCCGCCGTCGCCGCATCAATCGTACGTGCAGACCGAGCTTCGCGACCGCATGCGCGCCGCGATGCGCGCGATTCCATCGCGCGAACGCAAGATCATCACGATGTACTACTTCGAAGAAGCGACGATGAGGGAAATCGGCGACGCCATCGGTGTCAACGAATCGCGCGTCTCGCAGTTGCATGCGCGGGCAATCGGCCGTTTGCGCAAGGCCGTCGGCGTAAACGCCGAAGCGTTCTTCGAACCGACGCGCAACAAATCAGTCGCCCGGAAAAAATCGGAACCTACGCGACTGTCTCTCGTGCGACGCGGACGAGATCTCGCAGCCTGAACGGTTTCGCCAGCCAGCGGCACCCGCACTCTTCGAGGAAGCGCTCGGCTTCGGTGCCGGCGACATCGCCGGTGACAAAGACGATGCGCTTCGTCAACGCCGGCCGCATGACGGCCAGCCGTCGGAACAGCGAGGGACCGTCGAGCTTCGGCATTTTCAAATCACAAATGATCAAGTCGTAGGCCTGACCCGGCTGGTTATTGATCAGCGTCAGCGCGTCCTCGCCGTTGGTCGCGCGATCGACGACGAAACCTGCGTCGCCTAACGCGTCGGCGACGGCCGTCCCCAGCGCCACTTCATCTTCGACGACCAGCGCTCGCGTGCCCTTGGGCACTTCAGGCGCCGGTCGCGCCGGAATCGGCGCGCTCATGCGGAGATTCGTGCCGCCCACGGGCAACTCGAGCGTAAACGCCGCACCGCGGCCCGTTCCGCCCGCAATCGGCGCGACGCTCAAACTGCCGCCGTGTTCCTGCGCAATCGCGTACGCCACTGTCAGCCCCAGGCCGGTGCCCTTGCCGACTTCTTTTGTTGTGAAAAACGGGTCGAATATCTTCGCCTGCACGTCCGCCGGAATCCCCGGCCCGTCGTCGCTCACTTCGAGCCGCACGCAGTCACTTTCCGGCTCGTGCCATGACCGCAGAATCAATGTGCCGCGGCCGTGCGCGCTGATCATGGCCTGCTCGGCGTTGATGATCAGGTTGAGCAGAACCTGCTGAATCTGGTGAGGATCCGCAAACACCGGCGGCAATCCAGACGCCAGCGCTTCGAGAATCACGACGTTGGCGACGCGCTGCTCGTAGGCGCGCAGGGCGAGCGTGTCGCGAACGACGTGGTTGAGATCGACCATCGTGCGCGTGGTGTGGCGCTTGCGCGCAAAGGTCTGGAGGTTGCGGACGATGCGGGCCGCGCGTTCGGCGGCGTTGTGGATGGCGTCGAGGTCGCGCCGGGTGGTGTCGTCGAGCGGTTTGCCTGTCAGGCGCTCCGCGCAGGCGAGCACGGTGGCGAGCGGGTTGTTGAGCTCGTGCGCCACGCCGCTCATCGTCTGGCCGAGCGCTGCAAGTTTCTCGGCTTGGAGCAGCTGGTGATACAGGTTGCGTGCCTGGTCCTCCAGTTTTTTGCGCTCGCTGACGTCGCGCATGACTGCTTCGACGCGGAGCGAGCCGTCAGGTGGCACTGCGCTGGCGTCGCCCGGCATGGCCTCGGCTCGGGCGGTGACTTCGACCCACATCGCCGAGTTGTCGGCGCGGCGGAGGCGAAGCAAGTAGTCCTGCGTGGAGCCGTCGCGGGTGAGTTGTTGGATGAAGGACGTGCGCGCCTGCGTGTCGACGAAGCGCGCCGGCTCGAAGGGCCGCACGTCGCCGGCGGGCACATCGTCGGCCCACCCAAACATCAGCCGCAGGTGAGGGTTTGCCGCGAGCGTCACCGTTGCGGCTTCGCCGCCGCGCTGATTTCCAAGGAGCCCGATGTAGACGCCCTCGTGGACGGCTTCGAACAGCCGCGCGAAGGCGTCGGTCGGAAGAGACGCTGCGTTCATTCTGGCGCCGCAGTGACGAAAGGTGCCGCGATGAGCGACCGCGAACGCATGCGAAATCTTAGCATCTGGCAGTACACTGACTGCTTCATGTTCAGCCCGGATTTGCTCGCCGGAAAGACCGCGATCATCACTGGCGGAGGCACGGGCCTGGGCCTTGCGATGGCGACAAAGTTCGCGACGCTTGGGGCCAATGTTGTGATTGCCAGCCGCAGTGAAGAGCATCTTGAATCAGGAGCCGCGGCCGTCATGAAAGTGGCTCCCGCAGCCCGGGTGCTGACGGTGCCGATGGACGTGCGTAAACCTGAAGACGTCGACCGGATGGTCAGCGAGGCGGCCGCGAAGTTCGGGCGGATCGACATTCTCATCAATAACGCCGCCGGAAATTTCATCTGCAAGGCCGAGGAACTTTCGCCGAACGGCTGGAACTCGGTGATCAATATTGTGTTGAACGGCAGCTTCTACTGCTCCAGCGCGGTCGGGCGGCACATGATCGCGGGCGGTCACGGCGGGTCGATCGTTTCCATTGTGGCGACCTACGCGTGGACCGGCAGCGCCGGCACTGTTCATTCAGCGGCGGCGAAGGCGGGCGTGATGGCGATGACGCAGACACTCGCGGTCGAATGGGCGCGGCACAAGATCCGAGTGAACGCCGTGGCACCTGGGCCGATCGAATCCCCCGGCGCGGCGAAACAGCTCTGGGCGTCCGAAGACGCTGTCGCCCGCATCACCGAGATGGTGCCGCTGAAGCGTTGGGGCCAGCCCGAAGAAATCGCAAACGCCGTCACCTTTCTGGTGTCGCCGCTGTCGGGCTACGTCACCGGTGACGTCATGGTCGTTGACGGCGGCATGTGGATCGGCCGCGGTCCGTTCGGGTTCATGTCGTGATGGCGCTCTTCAAGCTTCCCAAAATCTCCGAGATCGACGGCGGCACCGCGGGCTGGGGATTTTTTCTGTGCGCGCAAAAGGATCTGCGGCCGACCAAAGCCGGCGGCAGTTATCTCGCGCTGGTGCTGCAGGACACCAGCGGCGAAATCGCCGCGAAGATTTTTGACGGCGCCGATCAGCTCGACAAGCAGTTCAACAAGGGCGACTTCGTCAAGGTCGCCGGCCGCGGCAACGTCTACAAAAACCAGCTCGAGCTGGTTCTTGAAAATGTCCGGCGCGCGAACCCGCTCAAAGACGCGGCCGACGGCTTCCGTGAAGAGGACTGCATTCCGAGCGCCCCGCGGCCGATCGACGAGATGTGGACCGAGCTTGCCGCGCACGTCGCGAGCGTCCGCCGGCCGGAGCTGCGCGCGCTGCTCGAGCGGATTCTCGACAAGCACGGAGCGAAGTTGAAGATCTGGCCCGCCGCAGTGACCGTGCATCACGCGTACCGCGGTGGTCTTCTCGAGCACGTGCTCAAGATCATCCAGGTCGGCACCTCGCTCGCCGATGCGTATCAGGTCGATCGCGACATCATCATCGCGGGCGGCATCCTGCACGATCTCGGGAAAATCGAAGAGCTGACGTACGAAGGCGCGGTCGGTTACTCGGTTGTCGGCAACCTGGTCGGCCACATCGCCATTGGTCTCGGCATGCTTCAGGAAGCCGCGCGTGAAGACGCGTCATTCCCGGAAACGCTCCGGCTCGAGCTCGAGCACATCGTGTTGTCTCACCATGGCGCGCGCGATAAGGGCTCGCCGGTGGTGCCGATGACGCTCGAGGCGTTCATCTTCGCGGCGACAGACGATCTCGACGCGAAGATGTTCCAGATCCGGAAGCACATCGCGGACGACTCCGGCGACGGACCGTTCACGCAGTTCAGCAAGCGGCTCGAACGCGTGATCTACAAGCCACCACAGGCTTGATATCGCCGTGGAACTGACAGGAAGCCGCCAAAGACGTCGCGCCTGGATCGCCTGGATCGCGATCTGCGTGATCTGGGGCACGACCTACCTCGCAATCAAGGTCGCGCTCGACACCATCCCGCCGCTGCTCATGGGCGGCCTCCGCTATCTGATCGCCGGCGCGATCATGATCGCCCTGATCAAACTTCAGGGCCGCCGCCTGCCGCCAAGGTCGTCGTGGCCCACACAGGCGCTGATCGGCTGCATCATGCTGGGCCTCGGCAACGGCGGCGTTGTCATCGCCGAGCAATACCTGACAAGCGGCCTCACTGCCGTCCTGGTCGGAACCAGTCCATTCTGGATGGTCGGCGTCGACGCCGTCTTTCCCGGCGGCAAGCGGCTGCGGCCGATGCAGCTCGTCGGCATGACGATCGGCTTTCTCGGGATCATCCTGCTCGTGTGGCCGGATCTGCAGGCCGATCTTGGCCCGGGCACGCTCATCGGCGTGATCGCCGTGCAGATCGCGTGCATGGGATGGTCGGTCGCCTCGTCGTACAGCAAACGCCACGCGCAGTCCGCCGATGTCATCGGCACGGCGACGCTGCAAATGCTGGCCGGCGGCCTGCTGATGACGCTCGTCGGTTCCCTTCGCGGCGAGTGGGCGCGGCTGTCGTTTTCGCCGACGACGACGGCGGCGCTGTTGTATCTCGCAGTGCTCGGCTCGGTCGTGGCGTTCGTCGCGTACTCGTACGCGCTGAAGCACCTGCCGATTTCGGTGGTCTCGCTTTACACCTATGTGAATCCGGTGATCGCGGTCGCGCTTGGCGCGGTGCTGCTCGCCGAGCCGTTTGGTTTTCGGCAGCTCACCGCCGCGGCCGTCATCGCGCTCGGCATGCTCATCGTCCGCCCAAACAAACAGCCAGACGGTGACGTCTCTTGAACGCCGCTCTCGTGCTATTCGCTGGCCGGTCTTTCGCCTAACGCGAACGTCATCGTGCCGTGACACACGAGTTTGCCGTTCACGCGCGCGCGGCCGCTCAAGACCCCCATGCGGCTGCGCAGGCGTTTGACCACCGCTTCGATCACGACCACATCGCCTGGAAACACCGGCTGATGAAACCGCACGCGCTCGATGCCGGTGAAGAAGATCAGCTTCTCGAGGTTTTCCGGTTTCGACAGAATCAGAATCGCGCCGACCTGTGCGACGGCTTCAGTGAGAATCGTCGGCGGCATCGACGGCTTTTCGCCGGACATCCGCGACAGATACCACTCGCTGTGCGTCACGTTCTTGATGCCGACGATACGCTTATCGGTTTCCAATTCGGTGACACGATCGACCAGCAAAAACGGATACCGGTGGGGGAGAATCCGTTCAATCGCCGAGTAGTCGAGCGGCAGAGTGAGCATCACTCCAAGTATAGTTAATGCAATGAGTGAGCGGGACATTCTCCGGACGCTGTTCGACTTAGGTCGTCAGGTCACGGCGGTGCTCGACATCAACGAGCTCCTCGAGAAAACCCCCGAATTGATCCGCCGTTTGATCCCGTTCGACGCCTTCGCGGTCTATCTGTTCGACGAGCGCCGCAATGATCTGTCGATCGCATATTCCGTCGGGTATCCCGCGGATACGACGCACGTCCGCATCCGGCTGTCCGAAGGCATCGTGGGCCGTGTCGTCGAATCGCAGCAGGCGCTCGTGGTCGGCGACGTGTCGGCCGATCCGCATTACATCGAAGTCGTGCCCGGCATGGCGTCGACGCTGGCGGTGCCGCTCATCTATAAAAAGAAGGCCGTGGGCGCGCTCAATATCCTGAGCCGGACGCGCGACCAGTACTCCGAGCAGGATGCGGCGATTCTTCGACAGTTTGCCGCCGCTGTTGCGGTGGCGCTGGTCAATGCGCAGCTCTTCGAACGCCAGCGCGCCGACGCGGCGGCGTTCGAAATGCTCGCCGAGATCGGCAAGGAAGTCGCCGCGGTTCTCGACCTCGACCAACTCCTGTCGAACATCGCGCAGCTCACGCGCCGCGTCGTCGACTATCGAACGTTCGGCATTCTGCTGTACGACGAGCAAAGCCAGGAGCTCGAGATGAAAATCGCCGTGCATTACGGCGAGAAGAAAGTGCTTCCAAAGGTCAAGCTCGGCGAGGGGCTTGTCGGTTACGCCGCGCTCCATCGCGAAGCAGTACTTGTTCCGGATGTCTCGAAGGATCCCCGCTACATCAAGGCCGTTGAAGATGTCCGGTCGGAGCTGGCCGTGCCGATGCTGCTGAAGGATCGATGCATCGGTGTCTTCGATCTCGAGAGCCCGGAGCTCGACGCGTTCACGAAGCGCGACGTCGAAATCCTTACGCTCCTCGCGAGCCAGGCGGCTGTTGCGATCGAGAACGCGCGGCTCTACGAGACCGTGCTGCATTCCGAAGCGCGCATGGAAAAAGAGCTGCACTTCGCGAAGCGCGTGCAAGCGGCGCTGCTGCCGCTGCAGCTCCCGAAGAAGCTGAAAGGCGTTGATATCGCGGCGTCGTTCGCATCAGCCCGCGAGCTCGGCGGTGACTTCTACGACTTCATCGTCCCCGACTCGAACACGCTGATTGTGGCGCTCGGCGACGTGTCCGGCAAAGGCGTGCCCGCGGCGCTCTACAGCGTGTTTGCCGGCGAGCTGGTGCGCGGCCGAACATTCCGCCGCCGCTTCATGCCGGATCAGTCGACGCCGTCGCACGTGCTGGGATCGATCAACACCATCCTCCATGAGCGCCAGCTCGAGGAGTACTACTGCACGCTCTGTTATGCCGTGTTCGATCTGAAGCGGCGCACCGTCACGCTGTCGAATTCGGGCGTGCCGTATCCGGTGCGCGCGAGCGGTGACACCGTAGCGCAAATCGAATCGCCCGGCGTGCCGCTGGGTTCGTTTTACGGAACGACCTACGACGAAGTGACGCTGCCGCTCGGCAAAGACGACATCTTTATGTTTTGCTCGGACGGCGTCTCCGAGGCGATGAACTCCAGGAGCGATGAGTTCACGTCGGAGGGCGTCATTAAGGTCGTGGAGCGGATGCGCACTGCGTCAGCGCGCGAAATCGTCGACAGTCTGGTTCAAGCGGTCGACGAACACCGCGCAGGATTCCCGCCAAACGACGACACGACCATCGTCGCCGTGCGTATCGCCTAGGCGACGATCCGAAGGCAAAAGTGAGAAGGCAGAAATCAGAAGTAACTTCTGCCTTTTGCCTTATCACTTCTGCCTTTAGAAGAACCGCCCGGCTCCCCTGGAGCGGGATGCGGCGATGCCAGCGCCTGCCTGTCGATTGTTGACGCATCCCGATGGCCGAGCGGTTCTGATCGGGACTTAATCAAGTTTCGTACCGGGCTCTCTGTCGCCCGGCGACTACATCTGGCTGGCGGTTTTGGGCGTTTCTGCGGACACCGCCGGCGCAACGAGCGTCGAAAGTTGGGCAGCGATGATCCTGGCGATCGCGAACCGGGCGTCGCCGGGCTTTGCGCCCTGGACTTCGGCCGCCAGTACTCCCACGCAGCCTGAGCCCGTAACGAGCGGCACTGCTAGCGCGCCCTGACCGTCGATCGAGCCCCGAACGACCTGGGGTTGTCTGGTGCGGAAGGCCAGCGACGTCACGTTGTCGCCGTCGGCCGAAAGCGTGCCCATGCGCTGCAGCACCCGTTCCGAATAGCCATGCGCCATGGTCGGCCGAAGCACGCGGCCGCCCGATTCGCTCACCCACAACACCACGCCTTTGGCGTCCAGGACCGTGGCCGCCCTTGCGATCAGCGCCGCGAGTTGGTCGCTGCTCTGAACGAGTCCCAGCTCCACGCAAAGGTCTGCGGCGGGGCCGAGGTCCAAGGTCGGGGTAGACCACACGTCGGGGGCTACGGGTGCCGCTGGTGCGGCGGGTGCGTCCGGTGCGGCTGGTGCCGGGTGAGCTGGTGCGTCATCGCGTGCATTCAACGACAGCCTCGTGTCCGCGGATGCATCGCCGTTCTGACGCGTGGCGACGATAAGAAGAATTAACCCGATGAGCATTGCGGCGGCGATCGCGCCGAGGTTGATCCAACCGAGCTCTGTGGCTTTTGATTCAAAGGCCGCCATCTCGGCTTCGCGCGCAGCGGCCAGCTCCGTCTTGAGCTGTTTGACTGTGCCGGCGCCCTCGATGAGGACGACGTCGGCGGCGACAAGTATCTGGCCGGTGCCGACAAGCCCGCGCGCTTTGCGGTCGGCGGCGGTAACGGTTTCAACGAGCGGCGTCGCAGCTGCGTAGTGCGACCGCGCTTCGGCAGAGGTCGTGATGGCGTTGAGATTGGCGACGGCGCTTTCGAGCTCGACGGCCAGGCCGGCCGCCGTGTTCATCCAGGTTGTCGAGGCGTCGATGTTCTGGCCGGCGGCGATGTATGACGCCTGCGCGGCGCCAAGATCCGCCAGCGTCTGCTCCGCGGCACGAAGTTCGTTGTTGATGCGGGATACGGCTGCGCGGCCGTCGCGCCGGGACATGTCGAGCGCGTAATGACCGCCGATGCCGGCGAGCGCGACGAGGATGAACGCGACGATGAGGGCCGTTGTCTTCGGCGATCGCGTGGCTTGCTCTGGCATTCCGCTGACAACTATAACAGGCAGGGCTAGAATCGTCCCATGGCAGACACCCCGACCAATTCGCCGATCGTGAGCGAGGAAGAGCCTCGCGAGGCGACGCTGATCTTCTACGAACAGGGCGACGGCCGCATGGGCTGTTTTACGCGGCGTACTACTACATCGCCGATTTCACTGCGACCGATCCGCTCCAGCAGCGCTATCTGGATTTTCTGGCGCACGCCGACTACATCGTTCGCCGAAAGACGGTGAAGGTGATTCGCGATCAGGAGACCGGCGAGCGCGTGACGAAGGCCAACGTCGACACGGAGTTGATTCTCGATCTCATCAACACGGCCGACAACTACGACGTCGCGTTTCTGTTTTCCGGCGACAGCGACTTCGAGCGCGCGGTCGATCTGCTTCGCTCTCGCGGCAAGCGCGTCTACGTCGTGGGCTCACGCCCGACGGTGAGCCGTGAGCTGTCCTACGTGTCGGACAAACCGATTTTCTTCATTGAAGATTTCAAGGCTGAACTGCAGCGTGAAGACCGGACGATGGTGTAGGTCACTGAACCTGTCCTGAGCCGCAGCACTTCTTGTACTTGACGCCGCTGCCGCATGGGCAGCGCTCATTCCGTCCGACCTTCGGCGGCCGCGTGCCTGGTGGCGCGACTGTTTGCGCCGATGATTCCGCCACCGCCTGCTGAAGCATCCGGCCCATCGCGGCATATTCGATGACCGCGTCCGAAAACACCTCGCGGATCGTCTCGGCCATTCGCGCGACGCCGCGACGACCGCTCTCTTTGGCGAAGGCCTCCGCGATCTTCCGGGAGGAAAAGAAACTGAGCGTCATCATGAGCAGCGCGAGGTCGTTGTCCATGGCCTTCGGGAGCGGAAGGTCCCACGATTCCTCGAGCCACGAGTGTCCCCGCGTAAAACCGCGCGACCACTGCGACACCGGCGCGTCGTCTTCGAGATTGGCGAGCGCTTCCGGCCGAAACTGGCAGTCGGCCGGCAGCGCGGGCCGTTGCTCGTTGATGGCCATGACGGTCGAGTTGTAGATCTCGGTGAGCGCCGCCATCACCATTTTGGCTTCGTCGATGTTCTGGTAGCTCGCGCCGGCCTCGTCGAAGATCATCGGCATCCATTCGGATGGCCGCACCAGATCCGGCGCGGCCGCGACGGCGAACAGAAAGCCCTGGAGCTCGTGATACGACATCGTGCCCGGCGGCCGGCCCGGGTCGGCGAGAAAACGCTTCAACTGCGCGGCGCTTGCCATGTCAGACGATCTTTGTCACCAGCACTTCTTCGCCCAGCATGTCGGTGATCCGCACCGCGACCGTCGTCTCACCCTTCGGTGCGGCGAGGTCGTACTTCGCGGCGACCATATCGGTCTTTTTCTCTGGCACATCGACCGACACGACGTTAAACACCGTGCCGTCGTAGGCGGTGTCAATCGCGACCGAGTCGATCATTGCGCGAAAGTCGTCGATCTTCGGGGTGAGTACGCCGGCCTGGCGTTTCAAGCGGTCGACAATCGCCGGCGAAATGAAGTTCTTCACATCGACGAGGATGCGATCCTTCTTTCTTGTGATGGACACATCGGCTTCGGCGGGCGTGTGATTCATCCACCCGCCGTGCGCCTCGTCGTCTCTCAGCTCGACGACGTCGATGCGATTGGCCGTGGCCTTGCCCTTGCGTAGCCGATTCCAATCGTCGACCCACGCCTGCGCGGCGAGCTCCATGCCGAGGCACACGACTTTGATCGAGCGGTCCTCGTCTTTCCGGGCCTCGAGTTCCTGTTTGATCTGCTCGAGGTCGAGCGGCGACAACGGGTGATCGAACGCGATCATTTTTACCAACGCCTTGCCGAGCGTGCCGTCAAAGAAGCTGTCGGTCTTCGTCCGCTCGACGCCGAGATACTCGAGCGCCAACGCCCGCGCTTCGTTGTGCTGAATCTGCAGGTCGTAGTTGTTCACGCGCCATGTCGTGAAACTCAACTGCGCCGGCAGCGGCGCTGCGTCCTTCGTGTCGTCAGGAAGCAGCTTGTGTTGCTTCGTCATTGCAGCCTCGGACGCCTGTTCTTCCATCACACCCTGCAGCCGCTTTGCCGTCGTCTGAATCGCGCCTTTGTTGATGTCGCAGCCGATCCAGCGACGGCCAAGCTGTTGCGCCATTGCAGCCGTCGTTCCCGAACCCGTAAAGCAGTCGAGGATCACCTCGCCGGGCCGAGACGCCACTCGGATGATCCGCTCAAGGAGTTCCAAGGGCTTCTCAGTTGGATATTCGTCTTCGACGGGATCCTTCATTGTCCAAACGTCTTGGACCAAGTCGCCTTCATTTTCATCGGCGTAGCGGATAAGTCTTGGGTTCTGTGTTCCTGAGAACTCAATTCGGCCAGCGTGCAGGAGCCGGTCAAGCTCAGAGTGACGGTTCGCCCAGTGTCTGCCGGGAGGCGGGAAGATGCCGCGCCATGGTCTCCCAGTCTCAGCTCCTTTCCTCTCACCCTTCGCGTGGAGAGCAACTGTCGTGTACCGCCGCCCTTCTTTGTCTGCCTGGTCAAAAATCCGCTCCAGGTCTGCGGAATCCTTGTCTTCCCGCTGCGGGTCCCAGAACTGTCCGTCATCACTGCCGTTGACGTACATCAACACGACGTCGTGAATATTGCCAAATGCTTTCCGTTTGGAATTCTTCGGATTGCACTTAATACGAATCACCTCGCTCCGAAAGGCGGCTGGACCCATTACTTCGTCCAAGATGGTGCGAAGCAGATGTGAGCGCCGGGCATCGCAGTGCAGGAAGAGGTACCCGCCAGCCGTGAGCAACTCCTTGAGCAGCAGCATCCGCTCGTACATGAACTGCAAGTAGTTGTCGTTGGCCCAGATGTCGGTGTACTGGATCTGCTCGCCGAGTGAGTAGGTCTCGCCGTCGACTTTGGTTGTGCCTTTCGGTCCGCGCAGACTGACTTTGCGCACGTAGTCGGCGTTGGAATCGAACGGCGGGTCGATGTAGATGAGCTGCACTTTGCCGCGGAAGCCGTTGGCGAGCAGGTGCGCGAGCACTTCTTTGTTGTCGCCGTGGAAGAGGAGGCCGCCCTCGGCGTAGTTGGCGGGCCAGTCGTCCCGCTTGGGCGTCTTCGCGTTGGGCGCCGCGTTGAATGTCTCCACCTGCTGCGCGGGAAAGGCTTTGACGACGCCGAGTGGGCGCTTGCCGACCCAGCTCAACATCGGCCGGCCCTTGGCTTCGGAAACCTTGACGGATTTCGGCGCCGGTTGTGGCGGCTGCTTTGCCTTAGGCATTCGGATCTACCGGAACAAGTTTCTTGAGCGCATCAACGACCCTCGGCAATTCGCTCGACGCGATGGCCCAGACGATGTCGAGGTCGACAGCGTGGTATTGATGGAGGATCTTGTTCCTGAAGCCGACGACCTGGGGCCAGTTGACTTCCGGATGGGCGGTTTCAAATTCAGCGGAGACGCGATTGGCTGCCTCACCCAGCACGGCAAACTGGTAGAGCACAGCCGACTGCTTTTCGATATCCGCCAGGAACGAGCGCTCGGAAACACCCGAGACAAATCCCGTGATCAGCTCGGCCGCGCGCAGCATGTCGATCACATGCGCCAGATCAGGCGACATAGAGCGGCCTCGCGCTTTCGAGAATGCTGTTTCGGCGAATCCAGTTGAAGCTGCCTTCGACGCTCCGCCGAGTGATCAGATCAACTCTTCGACCGACGAGCGCGGAAAGCTCGGATGTCATGGTCACGATCGCCAGACCCATGGTCGTTCCCGGCGCGAACGTGACCAGGAAATCAACGTCGCTGTCGTCGCTGAAGTCTGGCCGTAACACGGAGCCGAAGACGTCCAGTTGTTTGACATGCCATTTCTGGCAAAAGCTCTCGAGCAGCTCTTGATCAATGTGGATTGGCAGCACGAGCGGGTCCGGCTTCGCGAACGCCCACACAGGGGAGAGCTGGTCGTATGTCACGGTGTCTTTCGGCGTGAAGATCATCTCGTACTTCACCCGCTCGGGATTCAGCTCTTCCCATCGCCGCACAGCCTTGGCTTTGGCGCCGTGCTCCCCGTCGATGGCGTCGTCGCGGCTGTTTTCCTTTTTCACCTCGACGATCAGCACGCGACCCGATCCCGCGGGCTTACCCGGCTCAGTTTTCTTGCGAATGACGAAGTCTGGCGTGTAGCGGCGGACCTTGCCGTCTTTGTCCCGGTACTCCACGAGCAGGTCGGTCTTTGCCGGATCCGTGATGCCGCCGGTGAAATAGACGTCCTCGACGTCCTGCGGTTTCAGGTTCAGCTCGCGGAGCACGCGATCGAAGAACGCGCCCTCCGGCTGGGAGTCGAACTCGATCGGGTTGTAATGAAAGCCGAAGTCGAGTTTGTTGAAGCTCGCACTGGCCGCCGCCTCCATCAGGTATCGCTCCTCATCGTCATTCCAGGCGATATCCGTGACAAAGAGCGTGCGGCCCGTGCGCTGGTCCGTTTCCTGACGGAAGCCGGACTCTTTGAGGAGGAAGATCTCACGCTCGACGGGCGATTCCGGCGTCTCGTAGCTTCGCGTGCGGGCTTCGAGCTGTTTCGCAAGTCCCGGAATGTGGCTGCGGGGCACGTCGCCGTCGGGATAGAGAGCGGTCAACTCCGCATGGAGCGGCAGCAGGGCCAGGCGATACCGCGCGGCAAGGTCGGTTGCAGCGGCAAAGGTGTCGATGGCCGAGACCTCACGCTCTATCGTGACCGCGCCGCTCACTTGTTGCAGCACGGATCGACGACTGTCAGATGGCGAGAACGTCTGCGTGGTTATCGTCGCCGCCGCGACGTCCGGCGCCATAAGCGCAATCCATGCGCCGGGCGGAACGTCCTGGCGAACCACGCGTCGTTCCATCTGGGTGAGGCGGATCGGCGCGATCGGCGTCTTCCGCAGTACGAGTCGGCGCCGTTTCACGGTCTGCTTGGTGTGGCTCAGCTCCGCGATGTTCTCGCCGTAGGTCTCGCGAAGCTGTTTATCGAGCACGGCGTGATTGTCTTTCGACAGGTAGATTCTGGCCTTCGCCGTGTTCCCTGGAACCTGCCGCAAACATCTCGAGGCGGCCTGAAGCACGAAGTTGTTCGACGACTTCAGCTTGCGCGCAAGCGCGCACGAAAACAAGCTCGGGCAGTTCCAGCCCTCGGTGCCTTTGTTCACGAGCAGAATCACGCGATGCGGCGCGTCGGGATCGTTCAGTCGATTGAAGGCCGCGACCTCCGCCTCTGACGACAGCGACGTATTCACGAGCACGAGCGCCGGGCTGTAGCCGGCGTCTGTGATCGCCAGCTCGATGGCTGGCCGGAACTCGGCAAGGTCGTCGGTCTGGGGGAAATAGATGGCGAGCTTCGCCGCCGCGCCGTTCGGCAGCGAGACCGATCCGTAGTCCTTAAAGAACGTCGTGACGACATGACGCACGTACGCGGCCGTGTCGTCATCCACGTCGATCTCGTGGATGTTGTCTGAAAGGTCCTTCAGGATGTTGTCGCGAATGCCCTGTGACAGCCCGTACCAGATCACGACGTCTCGGAGCGGCTGGTTCTCGAAGTAAGGCGTGCCGGTGGTGTTGACGACGCAGATGAGATTCGTTTCCTGGTGCAGGTAGTCAACGGTCTTGCGGACCTTCTTCAGCTCGGTGTTCAGCGACTGGCCGTACGTGTGGTGCGCTTCGTCGGAGAAGATCCCGAGATGCGGCAGCGACGCAATCGCGCGCAGGCGCGCATTGGCGAGATCGAGGCGCGCCTCATCGGCTTTCTTCTCCGAGAACAGCGTACCCAGGTCGCTCTTGCGAATCTGTTCCTTCTGGATCCTGATCTTCTCGGTGTTCGTGACCACCACATTGAAGAGCGAGCCGGCGATGACTGGGATATTTTTCTCGCCATCGCGCGTGAACGTGAACTTCACAGAGGCGGCGAAAGCCTTGTGCATCCGCGCCGGCAGGATCTTCTCGTAAGGAGTGCTCAGCAGTTCCCGCAGCGACTCGATCGGCGTCTTACCGGGCGCGAAGATCAAGGCGTTCTGCACGAAATCGCCGTCCGGTGATTCCATCGCCATCGCGAATTCGGTGGCGACGATGGCGCCGATCAAAATCGTTTTGCCGGCGCCCATGGCGAGCGCGAGGATGTAGCTGGGGTAGTCGAGATTCAGCGTCTCGCGCAGCGCTTCCAGCTTGTACTTCTTGACCAGCGCGTCGTCGGTCCGGACCGCATCGATTAGCCCATCGATGCCGAGGTCGAGCGCCTTATCTTTGAGATTCTTGTGAGTGAGGCCAAGCGCCTCGAGCAAGTCGCGCCCGTTGCCGTAGATCTTTCGGTACAAATCCAGAATGTGCGGCGTCTTCTCGACGAGCCGGAGGTACCAATAGGTCTCAAGCGCGCGCAGTTGGGGAGACCGAAGGAACCGCTCGTTGCCCGAATCTCTCGCGCCATGGGCCCATTCGAGGATCTCGGCAATGGCAGGGAAGCTCTCGCACTCGTAGCCGGCCAGACGCCATGCGTTGACTCTCGCGACGATGGCTTCATGGAGCGTCACGGCGGGTATTGTAACCGGCGTGCATCGTCTATCTCTTTTTGATGATCGCGTAGGCCGGCAGACCGACGGCATTGAACCGCTGCATGACGGCTTTGACCTCCGGCGCGTCGAGATCCTCGGCCTGGAATTTGATCTTCACGTAGTTGGCTAGCGCCGCCTTCACCGCCGGGTCCGCCAGCGTCGTCTTATCCATCGTCAGGCAGTTCTTGCACCAGGTCGCCCACATGTCGATCAAGACCGGCTGACCAGTTACGCTCGCCGTCCGGAGTCCGTCGTCCAGCGAGGAATACCAACCCTCTTTGAGCTTTTCGGCGGTGCTGGCTTCGACGTCCGCGGTATTGACCCAGCGGTTCGAGAGAATCTCGTAGGTGAGATAAGCGTAGTACGCGGCGGTAGCGAGAATGAAGACGCCGAAGGCGTACTTCACGCGGTTCATCCATGCGCCGGGCTTCGGCAGGCGGGAGAGACCGGCGCCGGCGATCGGCCACGGCAGTGCCATGCCAAGGCCCAGGACAAACGGCAGCGCGAGCGCGATGCTCGAACCTTTCGCGTAGAGATCGCTCGCGAAGATCACGACCTGGATGACGACCGGCGCCACGCACGCGCCTGCGAGCAATGCCGCGACGGCGCCCATGCCAAACGCCAGCGGAAAGGAACCGCGGGTCATGCCCGTGAACTTAAAACGGTTCGACCATTTCGAAAAGTCGACAGCGCCGACGTCGAACATCGCCAGACCCAGCACCACGAACAGCACGGCAATTCCACCGTTGAACCACGGCGACGAGTTGATCGTGCCGAACGTGCCCGCCGTCAGAATCACCGCGAGGCCGATCACGCCGTAGACAATCGCCATCGCGGCGCCGTACGTCAGACCGAGAAGGAAGCCCCGCCGCTTGTTTCCGGAATTCGCGCCCGCGCCGATAATCGCCAGGTTGATCGGAATCATCGGAAGGACACACGGCGTCAAATTGAGCGCCAGCCCTCCGAGAAAGACGAGCAGAAGAATCGTGATCGGACCGCGGCCTGCGAACATGCCCGTCGACTTGACGCCGGCTTCCGCATCCCGAACAAAGGCCAGGAAAGCGTCGGTTTTCATGTAGCCGCCGGAAACGCCGCGTGTTTCAAAGGCATCCAGCAAGCCGTTGGCGGACTTGTCCGCCGACGCTGAAGATCGCGCAGCCGGCGCACCGAAGGCGGATGCGGAGATCGTGGCTTTGCTGCTCTTGCTGAAGGACAGGGCGGCAAACAGCGCACTGTGCTGCGACAGAACGGTCGCCGCAGTTCCGACCGGAATTTCCCAGAACACCGGCGTTGTGATCGGGCGGAAGCACATGATGTTGTTGCACGGCTGATAGCGGAGACGCGCGTTCAGCCGGACCGGCGATGCGGCCGAGGCGTCGATCATTGCCGTGATGCCGATGACGAACTCTCGCTCGAACACGAGCAGCACGTCGCCGGATTCGAGCTTGAAGTCTTTCGCCGGCGGAAACACGACATCAACCGGAGTGATGCCGGAAGCCGGCTCGAACGTCAGTGATGTTGGAATAAGCGACGCGTCTCGCGGTTTGTCCGATTGCGCGTGCATCTCTTCGGGGAGAACCACGCGGAGCGCGAGCCTGATCGTCGATCCGCGCAGCGCGGTTGAGACAGACGAGATGGGCTCGAGCGTCGTCGCCGGCGGGGCCTGCGCGGACGCAAGCGCCGGAACGACCAGCAGAGCCAACAGAGACAGTTTCCTGAGCACTCTTGAACTTTGCACTCTTGAACCCTTACTCAGGAACCCTGGAACTCTGGAACTTATTTAATTTCTTTCATGGGAATAACATCCGCGCGGGGCGACGGTCCGAAATCCGCGCCGAACTTGATCGGCGGCAGGTCCTGGAACATGAAGTCCCACTTCCAGCGTTCCGACGGGTTCGAGGCTTGCAGCCACGAGTTGGCGGACATCGGACGCGAGAAAGCCATCGTGGAAAGTTGCAGGTAACCGGGCGTGCCTTCAAGCGCGGCGGCAATGGCCTGGCGGATCGCGGCTGACGAGGTGAACGCGCTGCTGCTGCCAAAGACCACCGACAGCTTCGCGAGAATCTGCCAGTCTTCGACAGCATCTCCGGGCGGCGTGATGGCGCGCGCGGCGGCCTGCACGTGGCCGGTCATGTTCGTGTAGGAAGCGTCTTTTTCAATAAAGGCGCACCCTGGAAGCAGAATGTCGGCCGCGCCGGCGAGCGCCGTGTGCAGCACGCCCTGCACGATGAGTGTCTGGATCTTCCCGGCCTTGCGCGCCGCCGCAACCCATTCGACGTCGCCGATGGTACCGTCCGGGCCGGCATCAAGCACGTACAGCAATTTCACCAGGCCGGCGTTAACCGCGCTCTTCAGCGAGGAGACGTTGGCCGGGCCTTCAGTGGCGGTGCTGAAACCGAGATCCTTCGCGCCGCGCAGATTCGGCGCGTCGACCGCCGGAATCTTGAACTTGGTCGCGGGCGGCTGCGGCTTCTCGCGGTGGCGCCAGCTGAACGTCACGCCGCCGGTGTTCCCGGCAAACTGCTTGAGCACGAAAAGCTCTTCGAGCGATGCGTGACCGGAGACCAGGAACTGCGTGTGCGTGGCGCCGCCAACGGCGTCAACCGCATCGTTGACCGCGACCAGCGCGTTTTCCCAGGTCGTGACCTGCGCATTCAAATGCGGCTGATTGATGCGCCGGTCGCTTTCGATCCAGTGATAATCGAAACGGCCGATGTCGCACATCCAGAAACTGTTGACGGCCTCGTTGAGGCGCGGCGTCGTACGGATGAGCTGCGAGCCCTTGGCCCACTCCGGCTTCGCCTTGATCCACGCGGTCGTGTTGCAGCCTTTTTCGCACAGCGTGCAGATCGTGTCCACGGCCTGCGGGTTGTCCCACGGCCGCGACTTGAAACGGTAGTCGCGCGTGGTGATCGCGCCAACCGGGCACACGTCCATCAAATTTCCGGAGAGCAGTGAATAGACGCCCTTCTCTTCAAAGGTGGAGATCTCGCTGTGAACGCCGCGATGCGTGATGCCGATCTGCGCGTCGCCGTCCACTTCGCTCATGAAACGCACGCACCGCGTGCAGAGAATGCACCGGTTCCGGTTGAGCATGAGCGTCGGGCCGAAGTCGATGTCGGCCTTCACGCCCTCGCCGTCGAACGTGCGCCGCTCGAATTCCATGCGGCTGCGCTCCGGACCATAACTGTAGGAAAAATCCTGGAGCGGACATTCGCCGCCCTTGTCGCACACCGGGCAGTCGAGCGGATGATTGATGAGCAGGAACTCGAACACGCTGGCCCGCGCGGCTTCCACCTCGGGCGAATTGGTCGTGACCACCATCCCCTCGCCGCACGGGGTGGAGCACGCCGTCTGCAGCTTCGGCATTTTCTCGATCTTGACGATGCAGACGCGGCAGGAGCCGTCGACGCCGAGACCGGGGTGATAGCAGTAATACGGCACGTGGCCGCCAGACTGAATGACCGCTTCCAAAACCGACTTGCCCTTTTCGACCGTGACGGGATTGCCGTCAATCGTCAGCGTGACCGTTTCCATAACCTATAAATAGTAATCCGAGTAGGACAAGGGGCAGAGGGCCTCTTGTCTTTTAGCGCTCGCCCTACCGTGCCCTCTAAATCACGGGCATGAGCCGGATACCGTCTTTGCGAACGCGAACGTCACGGCGGAGCGCGATGCGCTCCTCGGTGAGGGCGCCGCGCACCTTTATGCTCACCAACTGCGTCGTCCCGTCGTCGTACGCCACCGCCACCGTTACCGGGACATCGAAGATCGGGCCGGTCTGCTCGATCCGGATCTGCGCCGCCTCGCCGCCCGTTTCGACGACCGCGGTCAGTTTCAGCTCAGGTATTCCCGAGTCGAGCACCCACCGGTCGAAAAACCGGGCCAAAGACTCTTTGGCTTCCGCCTCGAATGCGAGGCGCAGGTCGTCGGTGCCCGCTTTGCTGTTCCGGTGCTCCCGGTAGAAGCGGCGGAGCCCTGCAAAAAACGCGTCGTCGCCGATGAGCTGGCGCAGCATGTCGAGGACGAGTACGGATTTGTTGTAAACGATCGCCCGGAAGTTCGTGCCGTCGCCGACGACATGCCCCAGCCGGTAGCCCAGCGAGATGGGGCCGCTGTCGTCAAACTTCCGGACCGACGCGCGCATCCGCATCAGGATGCTGCGCTGAATGTTCGCCCCCCGGTCTTTTCCGGCGTAGAGATACGCGAAATACTGCGCGAGCCCTTCGCTCAGCCATTGTTCGTGATAGTTCTTCGCGCCGATGGCCTGGCCCCACCACTGGTGCGCGATTTCGTGCGCCATGAAAAAATCCGGGAACTGGTCATCGAACGCGATCGGATCGTTGCGCCACGAAAATATCGTCGTCGGCGTTGGCTGGTTGAGCGCGGCGAAGTAGGGCGGGCTGTGGCCGCCGGGAAGATCCGATTCGAGCGCGAGCAGAGTGAAGCTGGGGTACGGCACGCCGCCGGCGAGCGCCGCGTAGAACTTCATGATCTCGGCCGCGCGCGCGGTGAAGCGTCGCGTGGGGTTTGTCTGGCGGGGATTCGCGCGCGCGTCGATCGCGATGGTTGCGCCGTCCGGCGCGACGAATGACGTGCGGGCGAGCGACGCCATTTTCGAGATGACCACGGCAAGGTAGCGCGCCGGAACCTCGGCGCTGAATGTCGCCAGACGGTCGGAGCCGGTTACCGATTCGCCGATGAATGTTCCTGACGCGAAGGCCCGGTACTGCTCGGGAACCGTCACGACAATATTTGCGGTCGCGTAGTCGGTGACTGTCGATTGCGGATACCAATACGAGTTCACGCTATAGGCGTAGTTGGGTTCCGGCGGTATCCGGTTTTCCTGATTCTGGGCTTCCTGGGCGTCCAGGCCTTTGACCGTGGCGGCTTCACGCTGCAGGGATTGCGGCGCCAGGCGGCCCGCGTACGCCATCGTCAGCGTGATGATTGATCCGGCCGGCTGCAATTCAGGCAGGCTGACGAGCACGCTGTCCTGGTTGACGATTCGGAGCTGCAGCAGATTGCCGAGCGTCGGGCTCGCTACCGACGAGACCGCGAGCTCGTCGGCAAGCTTGATTGTGAGCGTGCCGACATCGTGCTTGAGCAGCTTTATGCGGATCGTGGCGTTTCCGCTGATGAGATTGCGCTCCAGATTCGTGAACCGCGCGTTGATGTCGTAGTGCTCGACGTCGTAGACGCGATCCGTGTCTTCGCTGTAGAAACGGCCGCGGTTGGCGATCTTGGCGGCCGAGGCGTAGATCGAGATGTTCTTCTTGCCGATGCGGTCGAAGAACGACACATCTTCGTGCTGCCCTCCCGAGCGCGCGTAGCTCAGCCAGCCGCGCTTTTTGGTGTTGAGATCCGCGAGCGCATCGCCGAACGATGGCAGCAGCGACCAGCGGTCCGTACTGAGATCGCCGAGCGCGAGATTGTAGGACCGGTTCGCCCATTGATTGAACAGGGCCTGGGCGTTCCGGATCTCGGCGGGTTTCGCTTCGATGGGCGTCAGGCTCCCATCGGTGACGCGCGTCTTGAATTCCGCCGGGTTCAAGCGGATGAACGCTGCTCCGACCGCGTCTTCGAGCGATTCCTTCTGGCAGAATCGCACGATCTGGCGCCGTTCAATTGGATCTGACGGCGAAAACTCCATCCGGCCCTTGCCGCGCAATACGATCGCGGTAATGCCTTCTTCGGTGCGGCCGACAAAAGCGGTGCCGGATGCCATGGATAACCGGAAGTCCGTCGCGGTGAACGTGAAATTGTTGATCTGGAACGCCGTCGACTTGTCGAGCTCGAGCCGGCGCAGGCCGGCGAGCGAAGACACTTGCCTCAGCGCGGAGATTTTTGGCGGCGCGGTGCCGGTGAGCGTCATCTGCCACGTGCCGATCTCGCCGCTGCCGCCGCGATCGACGAGTATCTCGACGAGGATGCGCACTCGGGTGCCGACAAATTCGCGGTCGCGTTCTCTCACGGCGGCATTCGTCGTGGCCCGGTCGAACAGCGTCAGCTCGAACGCAAGGCGGTCGCTTTCCTCGAGCGTGTCGCTTGTCAGCTGCCGGAAGTCAGGGACCCGGTTCGCAATCAGCGCAGCCTGAACGCCGGCGAGAAGCTGCGTGACGCCGTCGCTCTGCGCCGGCGCTGTTTGCAACCGCGCCGCCTCTTCCCGCAAGGAGAGCGCTGCGGTTGGAGGTTGCGCGGACAGTCCAGCGATCAGCACGACCAGAGGCAGAATCGCGCTGCGCATATGGGGGTTAGACGCGCCCGGCGCTCAGCCCGCCTGCGCCGGCGCGTCGGCGGGCAGGTTGTGACTCAACACGAGCACCGTCAGGTCGTCGATAAGCCGCGCCTCGCCCGCATGCCGGTCAACAGCGGCCAGGATGGCGCGGCCGAGCCGCTCGGGATCGTGCGTGGCCGCGGCGCTGATGGTCGCGGACAAATGGCTCTCGTCGAATTCCTGGCCGCGGACGTTTTCTGCCTCGGTGATGCCGTCGCTGTAAAGGATGAGCGCATCACCCGGGTTGAGCTGTGCGTGATGCGCCTCGTAGGTCGAACCTTCGAACATCCCGAGCGCGATGTTGCCGCCCGTCAGCCGGTCGAATGTCCCGTCGCGCCGGTGAATCAGCGGCGGCAGATGCCCGGCGTTCACATACTCGAGCGCGCCGGTTCGCGGATCGTACATCCCGTAAAACAGCGTAATGAATCGCGAACCCGGAGCGTGCCGCACGATCTGCGCGTTGAGTCGCGCGAGCAGGCGCGCCGATTCGAGTCCTTCGTCGACGAGCGTACGCATCATCGCCAGCAGCAACGCCATGAGCAGCGCCGCCGGGCTGCCTTTGCCCGAGACGTCGCCGACGGTGACGATGAGCCGGCCGTCGGGGAGGGGAAGGATGTCGTAGAAATCGCCGCCGACCGTGTTGGCGGGTCGCGTGAGGCCGCACGTGCGCGACGGGCCGGACTCCGTGGTCCCGCCCGGCAACATCGCGAGTTGAATATCACGCGCGATTTCGAGATCGCCCTTCAGCGACAGCCGGTCGGCGATCTCCATCAGCATGAGCATCTGCAACCCGAGAAAACCGAGCAGCAGTTTCAGGGAGCCCGGCTCCCAGTGCGGCAGCGGCACGCTGAGGTGAAACGGGAACAGCATCACTCGCGTCGCGCTGACGCCGCGGAAGAGCTCCATCAGCCCGACGAAGGTGAGCACCACTGAAACGCCGTAGAGGATCCGGCGCGCCGGCGTGAGGCGCATGGAGAAGCGCACGAAGAGCTCGCGCGAGTACGTCAACCAGCGCGTGTACCACGGCATCCGCCCGATTTTTTCGACGTCGAGGCCGCGCGTGAAATAGCGGTACGCCTCGGGCGCGTCGCGCGTAAACAGGCGCTGAACGTCCGCCGACTTCAAGTCGCGCGTGTAGTCGTCGAAGAACTTCTTCGGCATCAGATCAGCCCGAGTTCGTGGCCCACCTTCTTAAAGACGTCGAGCGCGTACTGAAGTTCCTCGCGCGTGTGCGCCGCCGAGACAATCGTGCGGACCCGGGCCTTGTCGCGCGCCACGGTCGGGAACGCGATGCCGGAGGCGAACACGCCTTCCTCGAACAGCCGGTCCGACAGCTTCATCGCCAGCGCGCCTTCCCCGGCGATCACCGGCGTGATCGGGCTCTCGCTGATACCGGTGTTGAAGCCCAGCGATTGCAGGCCTTTCTTGAAAAAGCGCGTGTTGTCCCAGAGCTTGTCGATCAGCTCGGGCTCGTGTTCGAGAATATCGAGCGCCGCGATGCACGCCGCGGCCACGCCGGGCGGGTGCGACGTCGAGAAGAGGAACGGCCGCGCGCGATGGTACAGAAATTCGATGAAGTCTTTCGTGCCGGCGACGTAGCCGCCGAGCGAGCCGAGCGCCTTGGACAGCGTGCCGACCTGGATGTCGACGCGGCCGTGCATCTTGAAGTGATCGATCGTGCCGCGCCCGTTCGCGCCAAACACGCCGCTCGCATGCGCATCGTCGACCATCATGATGCAGCCGAACTCATCGGCGAGATCCGAGAGCGCCGGCAGCGGGCCGAGATCGCCATCCATACTGAAGACACCGTCGGTGATCAGAAGTTTTTTCTGCGCGACGGGCAGACCCTCGAGGATCTTGCGCGCGGCGTCGACGTCTTTGTGCGGAAACACTTTGATCGGCGCTTTGCTCAGACGGCAGCCGTCGATGATGCTCGCGTGATTGAGCTCATCGGAAATAATCACATCGTCTTTGTTGAGAATCGCCGAGACGGCGCCGGCGTTGGCCGTGAAGCCGCTTTGAAAGACCACGACGGCTTCGGTTTTCTTGAACACCGCGAGCCGGCGTTCGAGCTCCATGTGAATCGACATCGTGCCGGCGATCGTGCGCACGGCGCCGGATCCTGCGCCGTACTTCTCGGTGGCCGCGACCATGGCGGCGACGAGCTTTGGATGATTCGCAAGGCCGAGGTAATTGTTGGACGAGAGGTTGACGACGCGCCTGCCGTCGAACTCAGCGGATGAATCCTGGCCGCTCTCGAGAATGCGGAGCTTGCGGTACAGCCCCTGCTGCTTGAGGGTATCGAGCTCAGCCGTCAGAAAGGCCAGCGGGTCCTTGCGCATGGCACAGTCTATCGAATCGCGAAGAGCCGGTCGGTGCCGCTTTCTTGTCCAACGGTAGAGGCGAGCTCGCGCCCGCCGGCGTTGCGAATCCACGCGGAGATCATCGGGCCCTTGGCTTCGGGAAACGGCTGTTCGTGAACGACCACATGCGTGACGCCGGCGTCGAGCAATGCGTTCCATGCTGCCGGTTTGTCGAGCGGGTCGTTCTCGAGATACGACTTCAGGAGGAGGTACGGCTGCGGGAAGAATCCGGAGAACCCGTTGATCAGCGGCTTGCGGTGGAACCCCGCGAAGTACATCGACCGGATCTCGAAGGGATTCGACCCGAACGGGAACTCCGCCAGGACCGTGCCTTTCGGCAGCGCCTCAACCGCCTCGTACACGGCGCCGAGCCGGCCCGGCTGCGGAAATCCGGTGCCGATGTACTCGTAGTGCGGCACCCACAACACTTTGCTCGTGATGAATGGCACGACGCGGCCTTCATAGACGATCCCGGCCGACACTGCCGCGGCGACAATGTAGCCGATCAGGCGATGACGCCGCGCAATGGCCGCGATTCCGATGCCGCACAGGGCCGAGATAAAGAGGGCGGCCAGCATGAAATACCGCGCCGGTACTCGAAGCCCATCGAACCCGGGCACGAAGTGGTAGAGCAGTGAATACGGGCCCGCCCCGATCGACGTGCCCTTCACATAAATCACCGGGCCGAACGCGAGCGCGATCGCCAGCAGCCACGCGCACACGATGAAACCGCCCCGCGAGAGGAAGAACACCCGCAACCACCGGCGGAATCCTGGAAGCAGCGCCATCGCGAGCGCGAGGACGACAAGCGTGTGCGTCGAAATATCGGTGATCTGGCGCACACGGATGCGGCCCCACCAATCACGGACAACGCCGCCGCCGAACACCAGCAGCCAGAACCACGCGGCGAAGAGCAGCACGCCCGAAATTCCGAGCAGGACTGTGGCCCATTTCTCCCAGCGTCTGGTTTCGCGAAGGCGTTGCCTGCGGCCGCGGCGAACCGATGCGCCAAACACGACGAGCACGCCGACAGCGCCGGCCGCGAGAATCGTCGCCCCGGGAAACGCCGCACCCTCCGGGCCTGTGTACGCTCTCAGCCCTCGCCAGACACCGAGGGTGTCCGGCGCTGTTCCCAATGCCCATGTGTCGGCGGAGAAGAAACGCACCTCCTGTGCTGATCGGCGGCCCAACTCTCCGGCGTGATCGCGCACCGAAATGTAGGGACGCAGAAACGGCCACAGCACGACGAGCCCGACGACTGCCGCTGCACCGACCTGCACCCAGGTCCGCCGGTGACGCCACGCGCCCTGGCGAAGCCCTTCCAGAATGCAGAAGGCCGCGGCAAACGGCGTAAAGAAGAACAGGTAGTACCCGCACGAGAGAGCCTGCACGACCACGGCCGCGACGCCGCCGATGAGCGCCCGGGGGCGCGCGGTCGCGAAGTACCGTTGAAAGCCGTAGAGCGCGAGCGGCATCCACTGCGTCGAGATGACCTGCAGATGTGTGTACTGCTCCGCGCGGTACGGCGCAAACGCGAATGCGAGGCCCGCGACAAACCCCGCCAGCGGCTGGCCCGTCAATTCCCGGACGAACAGATACATGCCGAGCGCCGACAACACGATCGCCGAGAGAAACAGCAGGTTGTAGCACAGGATAATGTTGTCGGTGGCCGCGAAGATCGGCAGGATCTGCAGCATCTGAGGAGTCAGATGCTCGGAGAACGCGATCGTACTCTGCGCGGGATAGAAGATGTTGCCGTTCCAGTAATCGGCGAGCGCATGCAGGTCGCCCGACAGAAATCGCAACACCTGGCCGCCGGTCCACATCATCACCCACGAGCTGAAGACGGGGTCACCCACGTCGGGCACGATGCGCGTAGTCATGACCGACACGAGCGGCCATGTCCCGATAATCGTGATCAGCGAGAAGAGGGCGGCGACGATCCAGCCGTTGGCCATCGCCCGGGCGAGCCGCGACATTACCGCCCCGCCATACGGCACGTCATCTCTGTGACGAAGGACGCCAGCGCGCGTACCGGAGGATCACCCACACCGCCTGCACCCCGTCCTTGAAGCCGATCTTCTTGCCTTCGGCATACGTGCGGCCGTTGTAGGAAATGGGGATTTCGTAGACGCGCGCGCGCAACCGCGCCACCTTGCACGTGATCTCGGGCTCGATGCCGAAGCGCTGCGACTGAAGATCGAGCCGCCGGACGACGTCGTGCGTCAGCGCCTTGTAGCAGGTCTCCATGTCGGTGAGGTTGAGATCCGAGAACATGTTCGAGAGCAGCGTCAGCAGCCTGTTGCCCACCGAGTGCCAGAAATACAGCACGCGGTGCCCGCGCGGTGATCCGAGAAATCGTGACCCGAAGACGACATCGGCAACGCCGCGCAGGATCGGATCGATCAGTTGCGGCAGCTCGGCCGGATCGTATTCGAGATCGGCGTCCTGGATGACCATGATGTCGCCGGTCGCTTCCTGCATGCCGCGCCACACGGCCGCGCCCTTGCCGCAATTTTTCGGCTGGAAAAATACCCGCACATTCGGGCTCGCGCTGAGCTCCTGCAGAATTTCCCGCGTCCCGTCCGTCGAGCCGTCGTCCACAATCACGATCTCGCGGTCGAGACCGAGCAGGTCGACCCGATTGACGCGAGCGACGATCTCCCGGATAGTTTTCGTTTCGTTGTATGCCGGGATGATGATCGAAAGCTTCATGTTATTTGTGACGGTCGTCACGCCGGTTCGCGCGAATCAAGGTAGTCGCGAATCAGGATCTGGATGACCGCGGCCGTCGGCACGGCGAGCAATGCACCGATGACGCCGAGCAGCTCGGCGCCGACAAGAATCGCGACCATCACGATCAGCGGGCTTACGCCGGTCTGCGACTTCATCAATTTCGGAATAATGAGGTTGTTCTCGATCTGCTGCTGAACAAACAGGAAGCCCGCGGTCATCATCGCCGCATTCGGGCTGACCGTGAGCGCGACGAGCACGCAGGGGACCGCGGCGATGATCGGACCGACGATCGGAATCAGTTCGCCGATCGCGCAAATGAGCGCCAGGACATAGAAGTAGGGCAGCCCGATCAGCCAGAAGCCGAGGCCCGCCGTGGCGCCGATCAACACGCACAGGCCCATCTGGCCGCCCAGCCACGCCCCGACCTTGGACGCGACGTCCGACGAAATCCGCCACCAGTGCCCGCGTGATTCTTTGGGCAGCGCGCGCACGTACATCCGAAAGAGGCTCTCGCCATCGAGCAGGAAATACACGGAGAGCAGCACGACGGTGAACGCGCTGAGCAACCCCGCGGCCACGCGGTTGACCGCGACGACCATGCTGGTGACCGCCGCGTTGGGGTCTGGGCCGGGATCGAGCAGCTCCCGCATCGTAAAAACACGGCGTTGGAGCTGATGGTCGACCAGCCACCGCTGGACCTTGTTCGAGAACTCGGGCGCGCGCTCCCACAGCTCCGCCGCCTGCAGGATGAAGGGCGGAACGACGAGCAGATAGAGACCAACGAGCAGGACCGCACCGGTGAGGTAAAACACAAGCACCGCAGCCCATCGCGGCGTTTTTCGCTTGGAGCCGAACCACCGCTGCTTCTCGAGCCACGCGATCGCCGGGCTGATGCCAAGCGCCAGGATCAGGCTCAGATAAACGAGCGTGAGAGCGGCGCGGACCGTGTACAGACTCCACGCAAGCCCCCAGCCGACCAATGCCGCCATAACCGCGAACACGATGAGCCGGCGCGTCCGATCTTCAATCAAGGAGTCTTCAGTCATCGAGTCTTCAGTCATCGAGCGCAGAAATCCCGCGCGTACGCGACAAGGTCGTCGTAGATCGCAGTCAGTTCATCGGGCGAGGCGAGGTACACAATGCGAAAGAAACCCTGATCGGCCGGCATGCCGAATCCGGAACCGTACACGCACAGGATTCCGGCGTCTCGCAGTAATCCCAAAACGAAATCCTCGTCCGTTTTCCCGGGAGGCAGGAGTACTTGCGGCATCACATAAAAAGCCGCGCGCGGCGCAACGCATTTGAGATCCGGCGACGCGCTCAGCCGCGACATCGTCAGATGGGCGCGCACTTTGAGCGCCTCGATGAACGTCGCCTGATGCGAACGATCGCCGTTGAGCGCGGCTTCCACAGCGAACTGCATCGGCCCGGGGCTGCACAATCTGCCGTCGGCCAGCTTTTTGATCGCGGCCAGAACTTCGTCAAGCCGCTCGGTGCGTCCGCACGCGAGCCACCCGCCGCGCCAGCCGGGCGCCACGTACGCCTTCGAGAGCGATGAGTACGAAATGATCGGCGCATCCGGATAGAGCGAGCCATAGAGCGGCGCCGGGCCGTCGAACGCGAGGTCGCCGTACACCTCGTCTGCCATCAACACGATGTTCGCGCGGTCGGCCAGTTCGATCAGCGCCTTGCGGGTGGCGGTCGGATAAATCGCGCCGGTCGGATTGTTCGGGTCGATGACGACGAGCGCGCGCGTGGCCGGCGATATCAGCCGCTTCACATCGTCAAGGTCGGGTTGCCAGTCGTTCGACGGATCGGTGCGGTAAAAAACCGCGCGGGCGCCGAGCTTCGCAAGCACGGCGGTGTAGAGCGGATAGGTGGGCGTCGGCACGAGCACTTCGTCGCCGGCGTCGGCAATGGCGCCGAGCGTCAGCTCGATGCCTTCGGATGTGCCCGACGTGATGATGCAGCGATCGGCCGAGACCGGCATGCCGCGCGAGGTGTATTCGCGCGCGACCGCATCGCGCGCCGGCGCGACGCCGACCGACGACGTGTAGCCGTTGTGGCCGTCGCGCATCGCTTTCTCGACGGCGGCAATGAGATGCGGCGGCGTGTGAAAGCCGAACGGGATCGGATCGCCGATGTTGAGATAGCGGACCTTGCGGCCGGCGGCCTCCACTTTGCGGGCCTCAGCCACGATGTTGCGGATGGCGTAGGTGAACCCGCGCACCCGGGCTGAGACCCGGATCGGCGTTGATGAAGACGTGGAGGACATGGTCTGTCGGTTCTCTGGGGGCTAATCGTACAACGCCCTGCAGCCGAAACCTTTCCGAAGGGGTGTCGGCATGGCTCGGCGAATTCACCGGATTCACACGATTTGCACGGTTTTGGCGGCTTGCGCCCTTTTCGCCGTCCCGGGTGCCGCGGCGGCCCAGATGCTGGGCGTGGGGCCGCGATTCAGCATGGTCCGAGGGGATCTGGCGACCAACACACCGAGCACAAGGTTTGTGGGCGGCAGCCTGAGACTGAACACCTCGAAGATGGTCGGGTTCGAGGGCTCGCTGGACCTTCGAACCACCTGGGACACCGCAAAAACCCAGCGGCTCCGCGAGACCCCGCTCCAGGGGTCCCTCCTGATATATCCCTTCCGATCCGTCCTTTCGCCCTATGCGCTGGGCGGTATGGGCGTGTACACACGCACGTACGAAGTGCTCGGCGCCGGGGGCGTGATTGCCCAGAGTGCGCAGGAGCGAAAGACGGGCATGCACCTCGGGTTTGGCGGCGAGCTTCGGCTTGCGAAGCATGCCGTTGCCTATGTCGATTACAGATATCGCTTCGTCAAGTTTGGTGACGGGACCAGTTCGAGCGGGACGACAACGGCGTCGGCGAACGGGACAGCATCCGACTTCGCGATGAAGGCGCTCCTCGCCACGATTCCCGGAATGGAGCTGCTGAAGTTCTCACACCAGGGTTCAATGTGGACCGGAGGGGTCGCGTTCGTCTTTTGACGTGGCACAATGTGCCCAACAGAGAAGGGCAGGGCACATGGTTGGAGTGGGATTACTCGTTCTGCGCATTGCCCTTTGCGTCATTTTCTTCGCCCATGGCGGCAATAAGCTGTTCGGTTTGTTCGGCGGCCCCGGCATCGGCCCTGGCGGCCTGACCGCAACCTCCGCATTTTTCGAAACGCTGGGCCTTCAGCCGGCGTTCATTCTCGCCGTCATCGACGCGGTGGTTGAAGTTGTCGGCTCGATCCTGATCCTTTTCGGTTTTCTCACACGTTGGGCATCAGCGGCGTTGGCGATCTCGATGGCCGTCGCGATATGGAAGGCGCACCTCCCGTGGGGATTCTTTCTTAACTGGACGGGCGCGCCCGATCGCGGACATGGCGTCGAGTTCGCGTTAATGCTGTTGCTCGCGTTGGTGGCGTTGGCCCTCACCGGCGGCGGCGATTGGTCGCTCGACGGCAGAAATCAACGGGCGGCCGATCGTGACGCGGCAGGAAGAGCCCGCATTCGAAACAAAATGTAAGTCTCGGGTGCACGGGTGCACGGGTGCACGGGTGCTTTAAGCTGTACAGATGGAACTCTCCGGGAAAGTGGCGTTGATCACCGGCGCCAAGCGTGTCGGTGCGGCGGTCGCGGCGGCGCTGGCCGACCGGGGCGCGGATGTCGCGCTCAGTTTCAACCATTCAGAACGTGAAGCCAACGCGGCCGCGTCCGATGTGCGCGCGCGCGGCCGGCGGTCGGTGGTCCTTCGCGCCGATGTTTCCGATCCCGATCAATGCGCGCGGTTGATTGACGACGTCGCGCGCGAGTTCGGGCGGCTGGACGTGTTGATCAACATGGCGTCGCGCTATCACTCGATTCCGTTCAACGACTTGTCGGTCGATGACTGGGACCGCCAGCAGAACGTTGATCTGCGCGGGTCGTACCTCTGCGCGCGGGCGGCGGTGCCGCACATGCGGCGCGCGGGCGGCGGCCGGATCATCAATTTTTCCGACTGGGTGGCCGCAAGCGCGCGGCCGCGTTACACCGGCTACGTGCCGTACTACGTCGCCAAGGCCGGCGTCAAAGCGCTCACCGAAGCGCTGGCGCTCGAGCTGTCAAAGGATCAGATACTCGTGAATGCCATCGCGCCGGGGCCGGTCCTCGCGCCGGATGACCTGTCGCCGGCGCAGTCGAAAGCCGTCGAGGCCGCGACGCCGCTCGGCCGCTGGGGCGGCGCTGAGGAAGTCGCGAAGACCGTGCTCGCGCTCATCGATTCAAACTTCATTACTGGAGAAACCATCCGCGTCGACGGCGGGCGGCATATTTACTAAGAGCTTCTAACCTTGGCGGGCCATGGAGAGCCATGGAGACCCCCAGTTTTCCAAAAGGCCTTTAGAAAAACAGATCGGTTTCTCCATGGTTCCCCATGGCCCTCCAAGGTTGACTGATCTTAGGCGAGCAGTTTCCCGATTTGGTCGAGCGCGCCCTTGAGTTCGTCCGTGCCGCGCGCGTAGCAGAGGCGGATGTAGCCTTCGCCCTTCGAGCCGAAGTCGGCGCCCGGGATGCAGCCGACGCGGCCGTGCTTGATCAGGTACTCGGTCATCGCCCACGACAGCGACGGGTTGTCGCCGCCCGCCGGGGATTTCCAATCCGGGCGGATCTTCAGAAACGCGTAGAACGCGCCGGCGGGAATTTCGCCGGTCAGCACGTGCCCGGCTTTTTCCCGGATGCCGTCAAAGAACAGTTTGCGCCGGTCGAGCAGTTCCGCGCGGAAATGCTGAATGCAATCCTGTGAACCCTCGAGCGCGCCGATGCCGGCGTACTGCACGATCGACGAAATATTCGACGCCGTGTAGAGCAGCAGCTTGTGCGCGCGGTCGCGTATGACTTTGTCTTTGATCGCGACGTATCCCAGACGCAGGCCCGTGATCGCGTACGACTTGCTGAACGTGTGCATCGGAATGGTTCGCTCGTACATGCCCGGCAGCGACGCGATGCTGACGTGCTCGCCGTTCCACTGGAAATCCTCGTACGCCTCGTCGGCCAGCACCCAGAGGTTCTGTTCGATCGCGAGCGCCGCGATCGCTTCGATGTCGCTCTTTGTGAGCACGCCGCCGGTCGGGTTGTGCGGCGTCATGATGACGATCGCTTTTGTTTTTGGTGTGATTCTGGAAGCGATTTCAGCGACGTCGGGCCGCCAGGCGCGATCTTCGTAGAGCGTGTAGGACACGGGCACGGCGTGCGCGGTCTGAATGATGCTGGCGGTCGGTGGCCAGCACGGGTCCGGCACCAGCACTTCGTCGCCGGCCTCGAGCAATGCCTGACAGACGAGGTACTGGCCGTGGATCCCGCCGGTCGTCACCATCAGGTCCTGAGTGCCTTCGATCGGCACCTTGTTCTTCGTTCGGAGCTTTTCGGCGATGAGCTCGAGCAGTCGCGGGACGCCGACCGTCGGCAGATAATGAGTGCGGTTGTCATGGACGGCCTTGATCAGGGCGTCTTTGATCGTCGCCGGCGCGTCGAATACCACGTCGCCCTGGTCGAGGCGGAAGGGCTTGTCGACGGCGTACATCATGTCGCGGATGCGGATGATGCCGGAGAGGGGTACTGAATCAAGAAACGCGGCCATGAACCTTCGATAATACTTGGGTTACGCGCCTATGTCCCCTCACCCGAAGGTCGCCGCCACAGACCACGACGTACTCGACGTCATTCGCCACCGTTGGAGTCCGCGCGCGTTTGACGCGTCGCGCCCGCTCACACGCGACGAGCAACATCAGCTCTTCGAAGCCGCGCGATGGGCGCCCTCATCGGGGAACGAGCAGCCGTGGCAGTTCCTTGTTGTGGACCGATTCGACCAACCCGAAGCCTTTGCCAGAATGCTGTCCGCGCTCACCGAAACCAATCAGTCCTGGGCGCAGTCGGCGCCGGTGCTCGTGCTGGTGTCCACGCGGCCCAACAGCGCGGACGGCACGCCAAACCGCTACGCGTGGTACGACACAGGTCAGGCCGTCTCACTGCTCACGATCCAGGCGACGTCGATGGCATTGGGGCTGCGCCAGATGGCGGGATTCAATCGAGATCGGGCGCGCGAGGTCTGCGAGCTCGAGGCGCTTTGTGAGCCCGTTGTCGCCATCGCGATCGGGCACATCGGCGACGCGGAGACGCTGCCGATGCCGCGGCACCGCGAAACCGAAGCACAGCCGCGCGCGCGACGGAAGATTTCGGAGTTCGTGAAGTGGATGACGGTGATCGCAGGGCTGGCGCTGACGCTGGGGGCCACGTCGCCCTCCGCGATCTCGCAGGCGCCGGCAAAGAACTATGGCTACCGCGTCGTCCGGACGTATCCCCACGACAAGACCTCGTTTACGCAGGGCCTGATTTTCCGCGACGGATTTCTGTACGAGAGCGCCGGCGACTACGCGCGATCGAACGTGCGAAGGGTCGATCTGGCGACTGGCAAGGTGCTCCAGCAGGTGAAGCTGGCTGATTCGCGGATGTTTGCCGAAGGGCTCACCGACTGGCAGGACACGCTGGTGCAGCTCACGTGGCAGCACGGCCAGGGATTTGTGTACGACCTTAAATTACTCACTTTCAAGCAATCGTTCCGCTATTCCGGAGAGGGGTGGGGCCTCACCAACGACGGCAAGCGGCTCATCGTGAGCGACGGCGTCGCGGCGAGCGGGTTGCGGTTTTTCGATCCGTCGAGCTTCATTGAAACGGGCAAGGTCATCGTCCGTGACAACGGCGCGCCTGTCGCGCAACTGAACGAGCTCGAGTTCGTCGACGGCGAGATTTTTGCGAACGTCTGGATGACCGATCGCATCGCGCGGATTAATCCATCGACCGGCGCTGTCACCGGATGGATCGACCTTCGTGGATTACTGAAGCCCGGCGAAGTGTCGGTTGCGGCGGGCGCCGTGTTGAACGGGATCGCCTACGACGCGGCGGCGAAGCGGCTGTTCGTGACCGGCAAGCTCTGGCCCAAGCTCTTCGAGATCACACTCGTTCCAAAATAGCCGCGAGGGTCTGCCTGGCTTTGCGCGCAGGCAGGTTGGACACGTAGATATTCGCGATGCCGGCTGCACGCAGTGACCGGATGGTCGCGGCGCAAACGTCTTCCGGCGACGCGCCGTTCTCGAAGTCCTTCGTCAGCCCCTCGACCGGTACCGGCAGGAACTCCTGCAATGTCGCCAGCGTTTTGGGATTCACGCTGCGGTAATAGAAGACTCCGAACACGCCAGGCAGTGTGATGTTCTGCTGCGCCGTGGCTTCGAGAAACGCGTCAACCTTTACGCGGTCATGATGCGAGACGACCTGCGTCAGGAAAAAATCCGCGAAGAACGCGTCCGCCATGTAGCGCGCCTGTGTGTGCGCATCCGCGTGCGGATTTGCCCAGCCTCCCAGCGTCAGGGCCGGCACGTGCTCGCGGATCTTCTCGCGCAGCTGCCATGCGTGCTCGACGCAGCGGGGCGCGCCGACATTCTTGTCGCCGCCGAGGACGACCAGCGACGAGAAGCCCTCGTGCGACGCCCGCTCGGCATAATTGAGGCAGAACGCGAGCGAGTGCTTCGAGGTCAGAAACGGCACGACGCGATCGCGCGGCACATCGCTGCCGAGATTTATCACGAGGTGGCGGAGGTTGTTTTCCTCGCGCGCCCCGACGGCGCTGTCGGTGAGAAACACCGGCATCCCGCCTCGAACGAGTCCCGTGACGCTGTGGTACGTGTCGATCCAGGCATCCATGCCGGCCGCGGCATCGAGTTCCGCGCGCGGCGGCCGCAATTCGACCGAGACGATACTTTCGCGTCCCTCAAACAGAAACATCCTGTGGAGTTTACTAACATTGGGGTCGGCCACCTCCCTCATGGCGACAGCGCTCAACGCCCTTCTCTCATTGCCCAGCGTCGACCTGGCGCCGTTCCCGACGCCGATCCAGGAATTGGCGCGGCTGCGCCGGGCACTCGGTCCGGCGTGCCCGCGCCTGCTGATGAAACGCGACGACCTGCTCGCGTTCGGCGCCGGCGGCAACAAGGTCCGCAAGATGCAGACCGTGGCTGCCGAGGCCATCGCGGGCCATTACGACACCCTCATCACGTGCGGCGGCGTGCAATCGAATCACGCGCGCGTGACGGCCGCGGCCGGCGCCGCGCTCGGCTTGCGTGTTGTGCTCGTCGCCAACGGCGCACAGCCGGCCGTGCTCACCGGTAACGCGCGCCTCAACGCGCTTTTTGGCGCCGAGGTGCACTACGTGACCTCGCGCGACGAACGGGCGCCGGCGATGGAAGAGATCGCGCATCAGCTGCGGGCGGGCGGGCGACGGCCGATGGTCGTGCCGCTGGGCGCATCGACGCCGCTCGGCGCGCTCGGCTTTGCGCGCGCGGTTGAGGAGCTGGCGTCTACGCCGCATCGCGCGGCCGCCATCGTGCACTCAACATCGTCGGGCGGCACGCAAGCCGGCCTCATCATGGGCAGCGCGCTGTTCGGTTTGTCGCACGAGATCATCGGCGTGAGCGCCGACGATCCGGCCGCGGCGCTGACCGCGACCATCGCGGCGCTCATCGAGGGCGCTGCCGCGCGCCTGGGCGCGCAACCGGCGACTGCCGGCGGCGGCGCGCGCCTCGTTGTCGATGATTCCTTCGTCGGCGATGGCTACGGCATCCCGACGCCGGCGTCGATCGAGGCCATGGAGCTCACGGCGCGCACGGAGGGGATCGTCCTCGACCCCGTCTACACAGCCAAGGCGATGGCCGGGCTGATCGCGCGCGTTCGCGCCGGCGCGTGGAGTGCCGGCGAAACCGTTCTTTTCTGGCACACTGGCGGAACCCCGGGCTTTTTCGCATAGGAACAGGTGCATCGCAGATGAGCTTGACGAGTTCGACGAGTTCGACCGGTTTGGCCCTCACAAGCTTCGGCGCCGCCCGCACAGTCACCGGTTCAAAACATCTGCTCGAGGCCGGCGGCCACAAGATCCTCGTGGACTGCGGGCAGTTTCAGGGGCTGAAGGCCCTTCGCGAACGCAATTGGCAGCCGCTGCCGGCCGATGCCGACAGCGTCATCCTCACGCACGCACATCTCGACCATTGCGGTTTGCTGCCGCGGCTCGTGCAGCAGGGATTTCGCGGCCGGATTTTCTGCACGCCGGGGACGGCGCAGCTGGCGAAGATCGTGCTCGCTGATGCCGGCCGCCTGCAGGAAGAAGACGCCGAGCGCGCCAATCGCAAGGGTTACACGAAGCACCGCCCGGCATTGCCGCTCTTCACCGAAGCGGACGCTGCCCGCGCCGTGACGCTGCTTCAGCCTGTCGGCTACGACCGTTCCGTCGGCGTAGCGCCAGGCATCAGCCTGGACTTTCTGAACGCCGGGCATCTCCTCGGTTCGGCGTTCGCGCGGGTGCGGGTCGAGAGCGGCAACAGGACCATTCTCTTTGGCGGCGATCTCGGCCGGTACGGCCGTCCCGTGCTTCCGGATCCGGCAGCAGTCTCCGAAGCCGATGTCCTGCTGATCGAGTCCACCTACGGCGATCGCGTGCACGATACCGGTGACGATGCGCCGCGGCTGTCGAAGATTATCAACGAGACCGTCAAACGCGGCGGCAAGGTCGTGATCCCGAGCTTTGCGCTCGGCCGCGTCGAAGAGCTTCTGTACTGGATCGGCTATCTCGAATCACAAAAGATGATTCCGGAGTTGCCGGTCTACATCGACAGCCCGATGGCGCGCGAGGTGCTGCACGAGTACCGGGAGCGGCTCAACGAGCTCGATCCGGAAATTTCGGACATGGCGTCGCGCACGGAGCGCGAAAGTCTCGCGTTTTCCACGAAGCGGCTTCGCGTTGTCGCGACCGTCAAAGAATCGATGGAAGTGCAGAACCTGCAGAAACCGATGATCGTGATCTCCGCGAGCGGGATGGCGACCGGCGGCCGCATCCTTCATCACCTGCGCCGCGCGCTGCCCGACGAGCGCAACACGATCCTCTTCGTCGGGTATCAGTCGGTCGGCACGCGCGGCCGCGCTATCCGCGACGGGGCAAAAGTCACGCGCATCCACGGCGAATCGATCACCATCAACGCGCACGTCGAGTCGTTCGACTCCATGTCGGCGCACGCTGACTCGAACGAGATCATGCGCTGGCTCGGCAATTTCACCCGCGCGCCACAGCTCACCTGCCTCGTGCACGGCGAGCCTGGCCCAATGGACACGCTCAGGGCGCGCATCGCGCGCGAGTTGAACTGGACAGTCAAGACTCCCAACCAAGGCGAAAGAATCTCACTGTGACCGAACGGAAGTACCTACTCGAGCAGGTTGATGACGCGGCGGTGGTGCAGGTGTATGCGGACGGATTCGGTGCGCTCTCGCTCAAAGACAAGGTGCTGATCTGGCACCTTTACCTGGCCGCCCTGGCCGGCCGCGACATCTACTACGACCAGCGCTACCGCCACGGCCTTGCGATGCGGAAGATCCTCGAAGAAACGCTCCGCAACCCGTCAGGTCTGTCGGCCGAAGTGCTCGCGGAATTGCGTAGGTACACGAAGCTCTTCTGGCTCAACACCGGTCCTTATAACAACCTGACCGCCCGGAAGTTTGTTCTCAGCGCCGGGGTTCGGGAGGCGCTGAGGGGGACGTACCCCTTTTCCACAGCTTTTCAACAGTTGGGGACAGGTCTCGAGCTGGAGAAGGCGTTCTTTGATCCCGATTCGGAACCGATGGTTACCAGCAAGACGCCCGGGCCGGGGAAGGACATTCTCGAGACGAGCGCCAATAACTTTTACGCGGGCGGCGTAACGAGCAAGGACCTCGAGGGCTTCGTCGAGAAGTATGGGCTGAACTCACGACTGGTCAAGAAGGACGGGCAACTCGTCGAAGAGGTTTACCGGCTCGGCGGCAAGTACGACCAGGAACTCACAGCCATCGTCGGCCACCTGCAGAACGCGCTGCCGTACGCGACGCCCGGGATGCGGCGGGCGCTCGAGGCGCTGATCACGTGGTACAGGACGGGCGAGGAAAGTGACCGTACGGCGTATGACATCGCGTGGGTCGAGGATCGGGAATCCAACGTCGACACGATCAACGGATTCATCGAGGTCTATCTCGATGCGCGCGGGATCAAGGGCGCGTGGGAAGCGCTCGTGTATTTCGTCAACAAGGAAAAAACCAAGGGGATCGAGAAGCTCGCTGCCGCGGCCGCGTGGTTCGAGGAGCGCATGCCGTGGGACCCGCAGTGGCGCCGCACGGACGTCAAAGGCGTGACCGCCCGCGCGATCGACGTCGTCATTGAGTCCGGCGACTCGTCGCCCGTCACGCCGATCGGTATCAATCTGCCCAACGATCAGAAGATCCGTGAAGAGCACGGCAGCAAGAGCGTGCAGCTCGCGAACATCTCCGAGGCGTACGACAAATCACTTCCGACGTCTTACCGCCGCGAGTTCGCGTGGGACGACGCCGAAGTCGAGCGCTCGGAGAAATGGGGCGCGCTGGCCGGCGAAGTGACGACGGCGATTCACGAAGTGCTGGGGCACGGATCCGGTCGCGTCGCCGATCGTCTGAACGGCCAGCCCCAGCTCCTGCTCAAGGAGCAGTACTCCGCGCTCGAAGAGTCGCGAGCTGATCTGGTCGCGCTCTATTTCGTCGGCTCGCCAAAGATCGCGGAATGCGGGCTCGTGCCGGCCGAGCATCAGGAGGAAATCGTGCGCGCCGAGTTCGAATCGTACGCGCGCAACGCGCTCGTGCAACTGCGCCGGATCCGGCACGGTACGCAGATCGAGGAAGATCACATGCGCAACCGCCAGGCGATCGTGCACTGGCTCTTCGCGCATACGAAGGCCATCGAGATCCGCAAGCGCGACGGCAAAACCTTCTACGTCGTCGTCGACCTTGCCGCGTTTCATGACGGCGTCGGACGGATGCTGTCGGAAATTCAGCGCATCAAGTCCACCGGTGACTACGCCGCCGCCGTCGCGCTCTTCGAAGCTCACGGCATCCATTTCGACGCGGCGCTCCGCGACGAAGTCGTGTCGCGCGTCGACAGGCTCAACCTGCCGTCCTACACAGGCTTTGTTCAACCGAAGCTCACGCCGATTCGCGACGACTCCGGCCAGATCGCCGACGTCCAAATCTCCTACCCCTGCGACCTCGAAACACAGATGTTGGAGTACTCGGCATGCGAACTCTGAGATCAGTAACCGCGGGATTCATAATGTTCGGTGCGGTCGCAGCCGCCGATCACGGCGCGACCGATCAAGCGCAGTCAGCCGAAGATCCCGCTACCAGGGTTCGGGTTGAGCTCGCTGCGGCTCGAAGGCTGCCGGCATCGCTCGACAGAACGCTCACGCCGGTGATCGATCGGCTGTGGGAGGGTTTCGATACGAAGCAGGCCATCGATCAGGTTGTTTTCATGGATCAGTACTGGCGTCTCCCCGGCAACGAGGGTTTCGACAAGTCGATCGACCGCGTGAAAGCGCGTCTCGTCTCGGCCGGATTCGTCGAGCTTCCGGCGCGGCCGTCGACGCCGATCACGAAGCCGTCGTTGTGGATCGAGGCGGCGTCGACGCCGAGCCCGGGCTGGGATCAGTCGCTGGCAACGCTCGCCATCGTCCGTGACGGGAAGCCCGAGCAGGTTGTGCTTTCGCGCGCGAAGGAGCGGCTCGCACTTTCAATCAATTCGTTTTCGACGGCGCCCGGCGGCGTCACGGCGCCGCTTGTCGACGTGGGCGTCGGTAACGCGGCCGCTCACTACGCAGGGAAGGACGTGAAGGGCGCGATTGTCATTGGCACGGCCGGCGCCGGCCAGCTCTTTGCGCAGGCCGTCGTCAATCGCGGCGCACTCGGCGTTGTTTCGATGGCGCCGCCGGCGCCATACATTGATAAGAACCCGGACATTCTTCAGTGGGGCAGCATCCCGTACGACGAAGCGCGCAAAGCGTTTGCGTTTCGCGCGACCGCGCGCGCGGCTGCTGCGCTCGCGGCCGCGGCTGCCGAGCCCAACGCTCGCGTGCGCGCAGAAGTGGCGACGTCGTTCGCGCAGAAGCCCGAGCGCACGCTTTCGGCGGAGATCCCCGGCGCGGTCGCGCCCAACGAGCGCATCGTCATCGCCGCCCATGTGCAGGAGCCCGGCGCGAACGACAACGCGAGCGGCACGGCGACCAATATGGAGCTTGCGCGCGCGCTCGTGACCGGCGTGAGCTCCGGCCGCATCCCTAAACCCGGCCGCACGCTGACGTTTCTGTGGGTTAACGAGATCGCGGGCAGCCGCCGCTGGCTCACCGAACACCCGGCCGAAAAGCCGGGGGTCCGCTACATGTTCTCGATGGACATGACCGGAGAGGACATTGCCAAGACGGGCGGCCACTTCCTCGTCGAGCGCTGGCCCGATCCAGGCGCCGTGTGGGAGCGGCCGTGGGATCCGCACTCGGAGTGGGGCGCGGGCAGCGTCAAAGCGGAATCACTCAAAGGCGATCTGATCAACGATCTTCACCTCGCGATCTGCGAGCGCATTGCCGTGAAGAGCATGGCCGCGATCAAGCGCCCGTGGGAGATACGCAGCAATCCGTACGAGGGCGGCAGCGATCACACGGAGTTCGGCGCCGCAGGAATTCCGTCGCTCCTCGACTGGCACTTCACCGATCGCTTTTACCACACCAACCAGGACACCGCCGAGAAGACGAGCCCGGAAGAAATGCGCAACGTCGGCACGGCGGTCGCGGCGACGGCGTGGCTGATGGCAAGTGCCGATCCTGCGGCCGGTGTAAGCGTGGGTGAGCTGGTCAAGAAGGCAGGAGCGGCTCGCGTCGCCGTTGAAGAGCGCGAAGGCGCCAGGCTCGAGAACAGCGCCGCCGTTGTCGCCGCGTGGAAGAAGTGGTACGACGAAGCGGAGAAGAGCGTCGAGCGCCTCGTCGTGCGAAAAGCGGGCGGCCCCGCCCCGCCGGCGCAGCTGGGCCTGCTGTCGTTCGCGGGTCTCCCTGCACAGCCGAGCTGTGATCCAGCGACGATGGACCGGATTGCTACGACGCCGCTGAACGTGTTGTGGGCGATCGACGATCGGTTCTTCTGCAACTGCGCGGCCCATGCGCCGGAACACAAGGAGGCCCGCGAATCCGTCCTGATCAATTCGGCGGCGCCCACCAGCCCCGACTCGCACGTGCGCCTCGCGCTGGCGCGCGCCCTCGCGCATCTCGGCCAGTGGAGCCCCCTTCTTCCAAACCTGCTGAGAGATTCAGATGCACTCGTGCGCGCAGAGGCGGCGAACGCAATTGCGCAAGCCGATCTCGGCAAACTCAGCGTCGACCGGCTCAACATGCTGCGCTCGGCGCTGATCAGCAACACCTCGCTCCTGGCTCATGCGACGGTCACCGGACGAAACGCCCAGGCGGGAGGCTTGCGAAGCGTCGAGGTGCCCACGGGTGCGATCGGCGAACAAGACGCCGAAGTCGTGATGGAGCTGCTTGACGCGATTTTGCGTCTGCCTGATGCGGACGCGTCGACGGCGACATTTGTCGGCGCCTACGCCGAGATCACACGTCCGGTGCCGATGATTCTCGGGGCGATCAAAGGCCTCGAGTCCTGGACACGCAAGCATCGCGGCCAGCCTCTCGGGGATCAGCTTGTGTCACAGATTCGCGGTCTCGCAGCGCTCGGCCGCCAGGAACTCACGCGCCCCCCGAGCGCATTCGAGAACAGGCGCGACGAAGCAGACATGTTCGTCCGCTACGGCCGCATCCGCCGCCTCGCCATACAGACCCTGCAGAACCTTTCCGACAAGGAAACCGACACGATCATCGCCGCCGCCGGCGACGGCGATCTGCAGGTGCGCCGAAAACCAATGAGACCGCGACCGCGCTTTTCGAATCGCTGAGGCGGCTCACCGACGAAGGCAAAGACACATCACGCGATTCGCGGATCGCGATCTTCGAACGGCTCGATGAGCAGGAGCCCGTCGACATGCTCGGGCTCATTCAGTGGTATCTGCGCGACTTTGATGCCGACATCGCTAACGCGGCGTCGAAGCTTTTGTCCAAGCTCGTGCCGGGCGCGACGTTTCGGCCCGACCCGCAGCCGCGCCGACCCAAGCAAGCGACCCTCGAAGCCGTGCAGGCGTTGCCCAGGCGCGCCACACTTTTGATGGAAGACGGCTCGAAAATCGTGCTCGAGTTGCTCATTGATCAGGCGCCGATGGCAGTTGCGCGGTTCGTTCAGCTCGCACAAACGGGCTACTACGATGGTCTGACGTTCCACCGGATCGTCCCAAATTTCGTCATCCAAGGCGGCAGCCCGGACGCCAATGAATACTCCGGGGATGCACGGTTCATGCGTGACGAGCTGGGCCGGGTGCCCCATCTGCGGGGGTCGGTCGGGATCTCGACCCGGGGCAGGGATACCGGCGACGGCCAGATCTTCATTGATTTGTTGGACTTACCGCGATTGGACCACGACTACACGGTCTTCGCCGCCGTGACCAGCGGATTGGATGTGGTGGACCATATTCTTGAAGGAGCCGTCATTCGCAAGATCATCGTGTAACAACGGATAGAAATCCTTCATACTCCTTTTGCTCGCCGGTGGCCTTCGTCACCGTGGAGTGACCGACTGAGGGGGAGAATGGTTCGAAAGCTGTTGTCTGTTGGCGTCCTTGCCGCCATGTTTGTGTTTGCCAGCGTCCCTGCCTTTGCACAGGGCAGTTCCACGTCCTCAATTTCGGGGACCGTCGTCGACTCAACCGGAGCGGCCATTCCGGGCGCGTCGATTGAAGCCAAGAATGTCGCGACCGGCACCGTGTTCACCGCGGTTAGCTCGGGTCAGGGCAGCTTCCAGATCCCGGCCGTTCCGACCGGCAGCTACACCGTCACCGTCAAGCTCGATGGTTTCAAGCAAGTCGTCATGCCCGGCGTCACCGTCACCGTCGGCCAGCCGGCCTCGGTCACTGCGAAGCTTGAAGTCGGCGGCGTCACGGAGACCGTGACCGTTGAAGGTGCGGCGGCAGTCGTCCAGACGCAGCAGACCGCTGTGACGTCGACGATCAACACCAAACAGATCATGAGCCTTCCGCTCACGAGCCGGAACCCGATCGACTTCCTGACGTTCCTGCCGGGCGTGAACGTGGCCGGCACCAACCGCCAGGCGAACGTCAACGGCCTTCCGGGCTCAAACGTCAACATCACGCTCGATGGCGTGAACATCCAGGACAACACCCTGAAAACCGGTGACGGCTTCTTCACGATCGTGCAGCCGCGTCTCGACGCGATCGAAGAAGTTTCCATCACCGGCGCAGCGGCCGGCGCGACTGACGGCCAGGGCGCGATCACGATCAAGTTCGTGACCAAGTCCGGCACGAACACCTACGCGGGCAGCGGCTACAACTACTTCCGCAGCGACAAGCTCAATGAGAACACCTGGTTCAACAAGCGCGACGCCGTCAGCATTGCCAAGCTCAAGCAGAACCAGACGGGCGGCACGGTCGGCGGCCCGATTTCGATCCCGGGCCTTTTCAGCGGCCGCAACAAGGCGTTCTTCTTCACGAACATCGAGAACTTCAACCAGCCGTCGCAGCTCACGCGCACGCGCACGATCCTGAACCCCGCGGCTCAGGCCGGCACGTACCGCTACACGACGGCTACGGGGGTTCGTGAGGTGAACCTGCTCGCGCTCGCGGCCGCCAACGGTCAGCTCAATACCATCGACCCGACGATCGCCAAACTGCTCGGAGAGATCCGCACGGCGGCGACGTCCACGGGCTCGATCACCGATCAGACCGATCCGCTCTACCAGAACTTCAACTACAACGTGGACCAGGTCTCGAACCACTGGTTTCCGACGTTCAAGATCGACTGGAGTTTCGGCGCGAACCACAAACTGTCAACGGTGTATAACCACGACCTCTTCAATACGAAGCCGGACGGCGCGACCAACGGATTTGAATCGACGTTCCCGGGCTTCCCGAACTTCGGCTCGCAGACCTCGCAGCGCCGGGCACTGTCCGCCAAAGTGCGTTCGACGATTGGCCGCGGCATCGTCAACGAGTTCACATTCGGGTTCCAGAGCTCACCAGTGCTCTTCTTCCCCGAGCAGGAAACGGCCGCCAACTGGAACGGCCCAGTGGCCAACCAGAAGGGTTTCCAGCTGAACATCAACGGAGCCGGCATCACGAACGCGGGCCCGCCGCCGAACGCGCAGAGCCGCAACGTGAACACGTTCATCTATGCGAACACGGTGAACCTGCAGAAGGGCTCGCACTCGATCGCGGTCGGCTTCGAAGTGTCGGACTTCAACCTCTGGTTGAAGAACATCACGGCGGTGCCGTCGATCACCTTTGGTATGCAGAACGCGGACACAGCGCGTACGATGTTCACGGCGGCGAACTTCGCCGGCGCCTCGGCGGCCAACCTCACCAGCGCACAGAACCTGTACTCGGTGCTGACGGGTCGCATCACGCAGATCACGGGCAACGCCCGTATCGACGAGGCGAGCGCCCAGTACGTGTATCAGGGCGCGGCGACACAGCGCGGCCACATGATCCAGGGCGACCTGTTCGTGCAGGACGCCTGGAGAATCCGTCCGAACGTGACGATCAACTACGGCGTGCGTTACGCGCTGCAGGGACCGTTCACCGCGTCGAACAGCCTCTATTCGTTCGCGACGGCGACCGAAGCGTTCGGCCGTTCGGGCTTGTCGTCGACGTGCGAGGCGAACGAGCCGACAGCCGCGGCCTGCAACATCTTCAAACCCGGCGCGTTGCCGGGGACGACGCCGACGTTCCAGAAGCTCGAAAAGGGCACGAAGGCGTACGCGACCGACTACAACAACTTCGCGCCGAGCATCGGCGTGAACTGGACGCCGACAAGCGACAACGCGTTCCTCAGCCGCCTCATGGGCGAGCCGGGCTCGTTCTCGATCCGCGGCGGCTGGACGCGCGCCTTCAGCCGCAATGGCCTCAACGACTTCTCGTCGGTCTATAACGCCAACCCGGGCATCCGGATCACGGCGAACCGCAGCGAAGGCCTGGGCAACCTCGGGGCTGTGCCGCTCCTTCTGAGAAATGACAGCCAGCTCGGTGCAGCCAGCTTCCCGGCCACGCCGGTGTACCCAATGTCAGGCGTCATCACGGACTCGATCAACGTGTTCGCGCCGGACCTGAAAGTGCCGTACGCCGACACCTACACGGTCGGCTTCCAGCGCGGCATTTCGAAGAACATGGCGGTTGAAGTCCGTTATGTCGGCACGCGCAGCCGCGACACGATCTTTAACTACAACCTGAACGGCGAACAGAACATCATCGAGAACGGGTTCCTGAACGAGTTCAAGCTGGCGCAAGCGAACCTGCAGGCGAACATCGCTGCCGGCCGCGGCGGCACGTTCAAGTACTTCGGCGCGGGCACCGGAACATCGCCGCTGCCGATCTACCAGGCGTACTTCAGCGGCACCACGGCGGCTAATGCCGGCAACGCGGCGCTGTATACGTCGGCTAACTACGCGAACAACACGTTCCTGAACCGCCTGGCAAAGTTCAACCCGTGTCCGTTCTGCGCCGCGGGCGATCTGGGGGGCTCGGCCTCGACACTTCGCGGCAACGCGCTGACTGCTGGCCTTCCGGCGAACTTCTTCTTCACGAACCCGGACTACCTCGGCGGCGCGAACATCACCGGCAACGGCGGGTTCACGCGCTTCAACTCCATCCAGGCTGAGGTCCGTCGGCGTCTGTCGAACGGGCTTCAGTTCAACGCGAACTACGCGTATGGCGTAGGGTATAACTCAGCGCGCTACTCGTTCCGTGTCGATCGCAAGTCCGTTCGGCGTTCGGGTCCCACCGGCGACGTGCCGCACGCCCTCAAGGCGAGCGTCGTGTTCGATTTGCCGTTCGGCAAGGGCCGCCGCTTCCTCGGCAACGCCGGCGAGATCCTCGACCGGATCGTCGGCGGCTGGTCGATCAACACGAACACGCGTATCCAGAGCGGGCGCCTGCTCGACCTGGGCAACGTGCGCATGGTCGGATTCGATGCCGAAGAGTTGCGGGGCATGTTCAAGCTTCGTAAGGATTCAAGCAGCGGCACCGAGCGTATCTACATGCTGCCGGCCGACCTGATCAACGAATCGATCAAGGCCTTCAGCATCAGCGCGACGTCGGCGAGCGGTTACGGTTCGCTCGGCGCCCCGACCGGCAAGTACTTCGCGCCGGCCAGCGGCCCGGACTGCATCGAGTCAATCGCGATCGGCTACGGCGACTGCGGCACCCGCACACTGATCGTGCAGGGCCCGGTCCTCAAGGAAACGGACCTCTCCATCGTCAAAACGGTCAAGCTCTTCGGCCGTGTGCGCGGCGAGTTCCACGTCGAGGCGCTGAACGTGTTCAATAACATCAACTTCGTTCCGGTCGGCGGCGCGGGAAGCACGCAGCTCACGGGCTACGAAGTCGGCGCGCTCACGGGCATCAACGCGGCTCGGGTTGTTCAGTTGGTTTCGCGCATCACCTGGTAGGTTCAGGGTCCAGGGTCCGGTCCAGAGTCCAGGGTCGGTCCTTGGTCCAAAGT